>JAICJV010000011.1 GCA_025928265.1 Thermoleophilaceae bacterium | reverse complement strand
GGAAGAGCTTGTCCTGGAGGCCGGCCTCGATGCGCGCCAGCGCGCGCGTGATCTTGCGCGTGACGAACGTCTCGCCGCGGCGCGGGGACTCGTGGTTGAAGAGGATCCCGGTGGCCGCGAACATGCCGTAGCTCTCGCGGTAGTTGATCGTCATCCAGTGCGCGGCCACCTTCGCCACGGCGTACGGGCTGCGCGGGTGGAACGGCGTGCCCTCGTTCTGCGGCGGCGGCGCGGCGCCGAACATCTCGCTCGAGGAGGCCTGGTAGAAGCGCGTCTTCACGCCGGTCTCCCGGATGGCCTCGAGCAGGCGCACGGTGCCGAGCCCCGTCACGTCCGCCGTGTATTCGGGCGTGTCGAACGACACGCGCACGTGGCTCTGTGCACCCAGGTGGTAGACCTCGTCGGGCTGGATCTCGTAGATCAGCTTCACGAGCCGGCTCGACTCGCTGAGGTCGCCGTAGTGCATGAAGAGCTTGACGCCGCGCTCGTGCGGATCGCGGTAGAGGTGGTCGATCCGATCGGTGTTGAAGCTCGACGACCGGCGGACGATGCCGTGCACCTCGTACCCCTTGTCGAGCAGCTGCTCGGCCAGGTACGACCCGTCCTGCCCGGTGATCCCGGTGATCAGGGCCTTCTTCATGAGGCCGTCAGCGTATCGACCGAAGCAGCGCCCGCCCGAGCAGGAACGGCACCAGCAGCAGCATCGCGGCGAGGAGCGCCCAGTAGAGGCCCTTGCCCACGAAGCCCGGGCGGAAGTGCGCGGCGTGGCGGAGCATCGCCGGCACACGCTGGATGAGCGAGAAACGCTTGTTGGCGGTGAACCACAGCGTGATGTCGCCGTCGACCTGCTGGCCGTTCACGCGCGCGACGCTGGTGGAGTCGGTGGGGCGGAAGCCGAGGAAGGTGCCGTTCGGGATGTCGCCGTACACGTAGGCGCGCACCGGGCCGCGGTTGTGGATGCACACCGAGACCTCCTGGTCGGCCTTGACGCGCCCGACGTTCACGGTGTGCGGGAGTCCCACGTCCTTCCAGCCCGGCGCCACGTGGCCCTCGCCGAGGACGATCCCGCTTGGCGTGGTCACCGTCACATCCATCGCCGGGCCGTTCGGCTTGCCGAGCGTGCCCACCTGGTAGCGCACGTTCTCGAGGTCGTCGGCAAGGCCGATCGGCTCCTGGCACACGGTCGAGCCGGCGGCGAGAGGCGCGACCGGGTAGACGGGCAGGACGCCGTCGGTCTGCTTGATCTCGCCGCGCATGAGCACCGACGCGACGAGCAGCCCCAGGAGCCCTACGCCGAGGATTGCGAGGAAGCCGATGAGGGCGGCGCGGCGGCTAGACATCGTAATAGCGGTAGAGGATCAGGCCGAGGCAGGCGAGCTGGAACACGACGAGCCCGGCGAGCACCGCTCCGGCGCCCGCGGGTCGCCACCTCCGCGGCAGCGCGCGCGTCGCCTGCGCCACGAACAGCGCGAGGATCGGCGCGATCGGCAGCAGGTAGCGCCCCTGGAGGAACGGCGGATCGTTGTCCAGGTACATGTGGAAGTCGGTGCGGTGCAGCCCGCCCAGGAGCGACACCGCGAACAGCGCCATGAACGCCGTGGGCGCGAGCCACGGCGCGCGTCTGATGCGCCACGGCCACGCCTTCACCGCCGTGATCGCCGCGCCCGCGACGATCAGGATCGCGATCGCCAGGAACAGGTAGTAGACCCACGTCCCGAACCAGACGTTGACCCAGCCGAACGACGCCCAGCCGCTCGCCAGCCACACGTGGAAGACCGGGAACGTGGAGATGTGCGGGTCGACGAAGTGGATTTTCGGGTGCTGGAACGGCAGCTTGGGCAGGTAGAACTGCCATAGGTAGCTCGCGAACTGGCGCACGCCGCCGTTGCCGCTCGTCGAGCCCGTCGTGCCCGCCGACGTGGGGGCCGAGCCCACCAGCGTCGCCTGGGCGTACGCGGTGCGGCCGTGGTCGTGGGCGTACGAGACCCACGCGCCCACCGGCAGTGCGAACGCCAGCACCACCGCCGCGACAGCGAGCACCCGCCGCACCGAGATGCGCCGGCGCAACCGCCATGCCGTGATCGCCATCGCGAACGCGAGCGGCGGCAGCCAGGCGAGCGCCGTGGCCTTGGTCGCGAGTGCGAGGCCGATGCAGAGCGCCAGCGCGATCGCGCGTGCTGCGCTGGGGCCGCGTCTCAGCAGCGACACGCCGAGCCACGTGGTGAGCGAGGAGAGCCCGATGAGCATCGCGTCCGGATTCAGCACGCCGCACACGAACGCCACCATCGGCCACAGCCCGACCGACGCCGCCGTCACGAGCTGCAACGCCCGGTTGCGGCCGAACACCTCGCCGGCCAGGAGCCATGCCCCGACGGTCGCCACCAGCAGCCACAACGCCGACACCAGCCGCATGACGTAGAGGTCCGTCATGACGTCGGTCTTGCCGAGCGCCCGGTACGGCAGCGATTCGATCAGGTAGTACGCCGGGGGATAGGCGGCCGCCGCGTTGCCTCCGCCTCCGTTGCGCCGGTCGGCGAGCCTGTCGGCGATCCGCCAGCGCCGCTCGGTCGCGCCGCTCCAGGTGGGCTTCGCGTAGTGGAAGATCACCGTTGCGTCGCTGTTCACGAAGTCCATCGAGTTGCGCTGCTGACCCGAAACAGCCAGGCCCGCGCCGCCCGGCAGGCGCCCCAGTTCGCCGAGCGTCTGGGCGTAGGCGAAATGCGAGTCCTCGTCGGGGCCGCCCCACGGCGGCACGAGCACGACCCACGCCGTGCCGAAGATCGCCACCACCACGAGCAGCAGCGCCAGCGGGGCCGGGACCCGCCGGACGACCGCTGCCGCGCGGCTCACAGCCGTTCTGCGATGCGTGGTGCTTCGTGATTGAACAGCCACAGTCCGAACGTGCAGACGAAAACGAGGATCACGACGGGGATGAGCCACCACGGGAAGCCGCCGGCGGCCTGCACGAACCCGGGCGCCCCGGAGTCGATCAGCCACTTGCGCGTCTGCTCGAGCAGCGCGGCGAGCGGGTTGGCCATCAGCACCTTCTGGAGCTGGCTCGGCACGGTGTCGATCACGTAGAGGATCGGTGTCCCGTAGAAGATGAGCTGGGTGAAGACCGCCCAGATCGGCTGCACGTCGCGATAGCTCACGTACAGCGCCGACAGGATCATCGCGATGCCCGCGGTAAAAGCCACGAGAAGCAGCAGCACCACCGGTATCAGCAACCAGGTCCAGCGCGGCTTGACCCCGTCGATGAGGATGAAGACGAGGACCGCCACCAGGTTCGCGGCCAGGTTGAGCATCGAGGTGACCACCACCGACAGCGGGATGACCATGCGCGGGAAGTGCATCTTCCGCACGAGCGACTCGCGGTTCACGACCGACCGCACCGCGTTCCCCGTCGCCTCCGAGAAGAACGTGTAGAGCACGATGTTGATGAGCAGCAGGTCGCGGTAGTACTGGATGGTGTCGCCGAACCGGAGGAACTTGCTGAACACGACGTACAGCACGCCGAACAGCAGCAGCGGCCGCATCAGCGCCCACAGGTAGCCGAGCACCGAGCCGAAGTAGGTCAGGCGGTAGTCGGTGACCGCGATCAGCCACGTGAGGTGCCAGAAGCGGCGCCAGCCACCGCCGTACGCGGCGGGGCCGTGGATCTCGCGGGCGCGGGGGAGCGCCGCGCCGGTCTCGACGCTCAAGCGCTGCTCTCCCGGTCCACGTGCAGCTCGTGGTCGATGGCCACGAGGCCGAACACGTGGCTGCTGCCGTAGACGACGAACGGCTTGTGGCGGTTCACCAGCGCGACCACCGCCAGCGTGGCGCTGCCGGACAGGAGCGAGCAGCCGATGTGGTAGCGGCCGCCCGCGAGCCGGTTGTCGAGGTCGACCCTCACGTGCAGCGACTGTCCCGCCTCGGCGGGCGGCGCCTCGGGCCAGGGGCGCGTGGAGGTGGCGAACACGCGTGCGCCGTTCTCGTCGTCCACCCAGATGTCCACGATCGGCTCCTGCACCCGGCCGTGAACGTCGATGCGGGCGTGCAGATGCAGCGGCTGGCCGTGCGGCACCGTCTCCACGCGCATGCCCGCGTCGTTCTCCACCCAGATTTCCGCGATCTCCGCGCTCGCGCCGGCCACGGAGCTCTCCTGGGTCGTCTCGCTGCGCTGGGACATCGCCTCGAAGTTGCGCTCGAGGTAGCGCGCGCCCACCTGGCCCGGCGCGCCGATCGTCTCGATCTCCCCGCCCGTGATGAGCATCGCCCGGTGGCAGAAGCGGTCCACGATGGTCATGTCGTGTGTTACCAACACGATCGTCCGGCCCTCGTCGCGGAGTCGCAGGAACTCGTCGAAGCAGCGCTGCTGGAAGGCCGCGTCGCCGACCGCGAGGACCTCGTCGATCAGGAGGATCTCGGCGCCCGACTGCACCATCACGGCGAACGCCAGGCGGACCTGCATGCCGGACGAGTAGTTCTTGAGCTTCAGATCGACGAAATCCTGTAGCTCGGCGAACTCGAGGACCTGGTCGAAGCGGGCGCGGGCCTCGCGCGGCGTCAGGCCCATCATGACCGCGTTGATCACGACGTTCTCCCGCGCCGTCAGGTCCGGGTTGAAGCCGACGCCCAGCTCGATGAACGGGGAGATCCGGCCCGCCACGCGGATGCTGCCGGCGTCGGAGCGGTAGATGCCGGCCAGGCACTTGAGCAGTGTCGACTTGCCGGACCCGTTGCGGCCCACGATCCCGAAGAACTCGCCCTCCAGCACGTCGAACGTGATGCCGCGCAGCACGTTCAGCTCCTCGTAGCGGGCGCGGCGGAACGGGTGCAGGGCACGTTCCTTGAACGTGTTCACCTGCTGGCGGGGGATCCGGAACGTCTTCTCGAGGTCGCGGACCTCGATGGCTGCGTAGCGCCGTTTCGGCACCGTCCGGCCGGAAGTCGCTCCTGCGCCCACCGGCCCTGGTGGGGCTAGCTCGGCCATGGCGCAAATCTAGAGGGCTTCAGATCTCGCGGACGCGCGTGTCGCCCAGAAGCGTTCGGGCGCCCGACGCGAGTCCGCTGTCCGCGGTGAGCAGGAGCGAGTCCTCGAGCGCCTCGGCAAGCGCGAGGTAGCTGGCGTCGTACGCCGACAGGTTGTGGCGCAGATCCCATACACGAGCGCGCAGCGGTGCGTGCGGATAGCGGATCAGCCTCATGTCGGCGAGGTCGGCCACTGCCTCTGCCGCGCGTTCGTCGCGGATCCGGCCCGCGCGGCACAGGCCTCGAAGGGCGTTGAGAGTTTCGGGCTCGATCAGCTCCGGGGCATGGAGTGGCTCGTGTTCACGACCGGCAAGCGCGTCTTGTAGCGCATCGAGGGCCTCTGGTTGGCCGACCAGGAAATCCGTCAGCACGGAGGCATCGACGACGATCAACGCCGCTTGCGCTCCTCGCGAATGACGGCGGCGCTGGACGGGCCGGTGTAGGGCGTGCGCCGGCGGATGCGCTCTGACAGTTCGGGAACGGTGGGGACGCGTGCGATGTCGCTCATCCTCGCCAGGAGGAACTCGTTGAGCGACTGGCCCGCCAGCGCGGCCTGGGACTTCAGGCGCCGGTGGACGTCCTCGGGTACGCCGCGGACCTGGACGTTCGGCATGCCCATGATGATAGCACTATGCATGCAGATCATGCATTGTGCATGTGGCCCGCGAGTCGCTCCCGCAGGCGCGCCCGCTCCAGCCGCAGCGCTGTGTTCTCGGCCTCGAGCGCCTCGATCCGGTCCTCCAGCGCCAGGGCGACGCGCCCGCTGCCGAGACCCGCCCGGCGCAGCTGGTCCTGCAGTTCGAGCACGCGCGCGTAGAGCCGGACCCGGTTGCGCTCCATGCGCTCGAGCAGGGTGCTCTCGTGCCACGGGTCGAGCAGCTCGCGCACGCGCGCGCCGTAAGGGGCGTCGGCCGGGTAGACGTAGCCGACGCCGAAGATCGCCTCCACCTGGCGGTATTCGAGGTCCGGCCGCGACTCGAGGAACTCCTCGACCGCGGCCAGCACGCCGTTGTCGGTGCCGCCCTCATCGACCGCGACGGCGAACTCGAACTCGCCGTGGAAGCCGCCCACGTCCACCAGCTCGCGCTGGTCGGGGTCGCGGCCCTTCTCCCACGAGTGCGGGTGCTGACCGTCCTCGGGGATCGCGTGGGGCGCGTAGTACTGGTCGCGCCGCGCGCACGGCCAGCCGACGTCGTGCAGGATCGCGAGCGGCCGGGCGTCGCCGGCGTAGGCGGCTCTGAGCTCGCGCAGCACCGTCCAGTGGTTGTGGTCGCCGTCGATCACGTACGCGTCCGCGGGATCGAGGCCGGCGAGTGCGCCCGGGCTGCGGCCGATCACGAGCTCGAAGTGCGGCGTCTTCTCGGCGAGTTCGCGCACCTCGGGCGTGGGATAGGGCTCGACGGTCACGAGCGTGGCGCCGTTCGCGCCCGACCAGTCGAGCAGCTGCTTGGAGAAGCCGCCGGTCTCCGACCCGATCTCCACGATCCGCCTGGGCTGCGCCGCGTCGAGCGCGCCGAAGATCAGCTCCGCGTGTTCACTCAGGGAATGGAGCAGCAGGGGCTCGTCCACCGCGTCGGCGAGCATACTCACTGCTGATTACGCCGTGGCCACCATCGCCGACAACCCCACACGCACCACCGACGCGCGCCTCGAACGCGCCTTCGAGCTCCTCTCGGAGCCGTCGGTCAAGGCGCTCACGCTCGACGTGTTCGACACGATGCTGTTCCGGCACGTGCCGGACCCGGTTGACGCGTTCCCGATCATCGGCGCGCGGCTGCTCGAACGCGGGGCACTGCAGGACCACATCGACCCGATGGCGTTCAAGCGACTGCGGATCGTGGCCGAGGAGGGGGCGCGGGTGGCGGCCGGCGGGGTGGGGTCGGAGGTCACGCTGGAGCAGATCTACGCGCAGATCCCGCGCGGGCTGTTCCACGACGCCGACGCCGCCGACGTGGCGGCGGTCGAGGTGGAGGTCGAGCGCGGCCTCTTGAGCGCCGACCTCGACGTGCTCGAGCTTGTGCGCGCGGCGCGCGCCGCCGGCAAGCCCGTGGCCGCCGTCTCAGACACCTACTTCGGGGTCGAGCAGCTCCGCTCGTTCATGCATCCGTGGTTCACGCGCGAGGAGCCCGTCGACCGGATCTTCGTGTCGAGCGAGCACGGCACCGGCAAGGGCGGTGGCCTGTTCGACGTGGTGCTGCGGGAGATGGAGCTCGATGCTCGCGCGGTGCTGCACGTGGGCGACAACGAGCAGGCCGACGTGGAGAGCCCGCGCAGCCGGGGGATGAAGGCGGTCTGGTTCGAGCGGCGGCCGAAGGAGCTCGCGCGCGTACTCGAGCGCGAGCGCCACTACCTCGACCTCGAGAGCACCGATCCCGGTGGCGACGCCGGGACGACGGCCATCCGCGGCAAGGTGCTGCATCGCCGCGAGCTCCAGGAGCTGCCCGAGGAGCTGCGCACGTTCTGGCGCTACGGCGCCACGGCGCTCGGCCCCGCGTTCGCCGGCTTCGCGGAGTGGGTGCAGCTGCGTGCGGCGGGCGCCGGCGTGTCGAAGGTCTTCTGCCTGATGCGCGAGGGCGACCTGCTCTCCGACCTCGTTCGCAATGCCGGCGCGTACCTGAACACGGGCGTCGCCGCGGAGCCGATCTGGCTCTCGCGCCAGGTGTGCGCGCGGGCGGCGATCTTCGAGGGTCACACCTGGGAGCTGCGCGACCTGCTCTCGCGCCGCAGCCCGCCGACCGTGCGCGAGTTCTGCGGCACGCTCGGGGTCGGCGTGGACGAGTCGGAGCTGCTCGCCGCGAATGCCGACGCGCGCCTGAACGACGGTCCGCTCGCGGAGGAGGTCATCGCCGAGCTCGCGTCCAATCCGGACCTGCGGGGCCCGATCGTCGCGCGCGCGAAGTTGCTGCGCGACCGCGTGGTCGCCTACGTCGACAAGCTGCTGCCCGAGGGCGAGGCGAACATGGTGGTGGTCGACCTCGGCTGGGGCGGCACGATCCAGCGCAAGCTGCAGGACATCCTCTCCAAGGCCGGCCGCCCGACGCACACCATCGGCATGTACCTGGCCACCGACGAGCGCGCCACCCACCAGCTGATCGGCGGGCTCGACATCGCGGGCTACCTCGCGAGCCAGGGTGTGCCGAGCACGGCGATGCGCGCGGTCATGCGCAGCCCCGAGATCATCGAGCAGGTGTGCATGCCGGATGTGGGGTCACAGGTCGACCTCGACGCGGACCTCGAGCCGGTGCTGGCGAAGGCGGTCGACGTCGATCGGGTGCAGAGCGCCGAGCGGGCCGCTGTGCAGAAGGGCATCCGCGCATTCCAGCGCGAGTGGGCTCGCTACGGCGCGCTCGACCCGATCGCGCCCAAGCTGGTTCGGCCAGGCGCGCGCCGCGTGCTGCTCGCGCAGGTCGCGCGTGCGACCTGCGCGCCCACCGCCGCCGAGGCCGCAGCGTTCGGTCGCTGGATGCACGACGAGAACTTCGGGTCGGCGGGCTTCGAGTCGATCGTGGGCGCCGAGCACCAGCGCCGGGCGATCCGCCACATGGATCCGCAGACGCTGCTCGATCTTCCGATGAGTGAGCTGTACTGGCCATTCGGGCTGGCCGCGCTCGAGGACGAGCACCTGGCGGAGTCGCTCGAGGCCGTGGCGATGGGGCTGCTGCCCGCCGAGGCGTTCTACTCGGCGGTCGAGGCCGGCGACCTCGAGGTCTACTACGACGCGGGCTACGGCTTCTCGCTCGACTGGCACGAGCGCGTGGAGGGGCGGCGCAACCGCTTCGGCCTCTCGTACGCGCGCGCCGAGGTGAAGGGCGACGACGTGCGCGGCTTGCGGATCGACCCGGTACGCGGGTCGTGCCTGCTGCGGCTCGACTGGATCGCGCTCACCTGCTGGGTGCACGGCGAGCCCGAGCCGCGGCGGCTCGTGTACGACACACACGATGCGCTCGGCAAGTGGGCGATGAGCGGGCTCGACCCGCAGGGCGCGAAGTTCTACATGGCCGCCGGGCACGATCCGCAGATGCAGATCGACCTGCGCGCGGAGCTGGCCGGCGCGACGGCGTACCAGGTGACGGTGGAGGTCGCCTACGCGGTCATGCTCGTCGACCCGCGCGGCGAGGACGCGGCGCAGACGCGCGAGCTCCAGCGGCGGTCCAGGGCGCGGTCGCGCAACGTGAAGCGCTTCGTGCGGCAGATGGAGAACCGCACCGGCGTGCCGATCGGCGGGCCGCTGCGCAAGCTCTACCGCAAGCTCGCGGCCCGACTGCGGTCCTGAGCGTCTCGGTCGTCATCCCGACCTGGAACGGTCGCGAGTACCTCGACGTGGTGCTGCCGTCGCTGCGCGCGCAGACCTATGGCGACTTCAATGTGGTGGTGGTGGACAACGGGTCGACCGACGGCACCGCGGAGCACGTGCGCTCGCAGTATCCGGAGGTGACGCTGCTCGAGCTCGGGTCGAATCTCGGGTTCGCGGCCGCGGTGAACCGCGGGATCGCGGCAGGCGGCGGCGAGCACGTCGCGGTCGTGAACAACGACCTCGAGCTCGACCCGCACTGGCTCGAGCGGATGGTGTCCGCGCTGCGCGACCACCCGGATGCCGGATCCGCCACCGGGAAGATGCTGTTCTACGACCGCCGCGACGTGATCGACGGCACCGGGGACTTCACCAGCTGGTACGCGATCAGCGCGCCGCGCGGGCGCGGCGAGATCGACCGGGGCCAGTACGACGCGCCCGAGCCGGTGTTCAGCGCCTGCGGGGGCGCGGCGCTCTACCGGCGCGACGCGCTCGACGCGGTCGGGCCGTTCGACGAGGACTTCTTCGCCTACACCGAGGACGTCGACTGGGGCTTCCGCGCGCAGCTCGCGGGCTGGACGTGCCGCTACGCGCCCGGCGCGGTCGCGTTCCACATGGGCGGCGCGACCAGCGCCCGCGTGCCGAACTGGTCGCGCTACCTGTTCTTCCGCAACACGCTGTCGATGGTGGCGAAGAACTGGCCTGCGGGCGCGCTCCTGCGCCATGCGCCGCGGCTCGTCCTCTTCTTCGCGAAGTCGGTGGTGGCCTCGCTCCGCGGCCGCTGGTTTCTCGCGCTGCTGCGCGGCACGCGCGACGCGCTGCGCCAGCTGCCTCGCACGCTGCGCAAGCGACGCGTGGTCCAGCGCAGTCGCAAGGTGGGGCTGAGCTACCTCAACGGCATCGTGCGCGCCGACTACCCGCTCGAGTCGCGGATCCTCGCGTTCATCGACGGGTCGATTCGGAGCCGCGACTGAACGCCCGGATCTGGTCGAGCGTGACGTCGCGGCCGTCGCGGTAGGCGGCGTACCACTCGGTCACCCGCGCGAGTGCCTCGTCGAGGTCCCAGCGCGGTGTCCAGCCGAGCACGTCGCGTGCGCGCGTCGAGTCGATGTGCAGGTAGCCGGCCTCGCGCGGTGCGTCGGGGTCAGAGGCGTCGATCTGCTCGAGGCCGCCCGGCCAGAGCTCCGCGAGCCTGGCGATCACCTCGCCGACCGGGCGCGCGTCGGAATCCGCCGGGCCGAAGTTGAGGGCCGACGCCTTCGACGGGTCCTGGGCGAGCGCGAGGTACCCGGCCAGCGGGTTGAGCACGTGCTGCCACGGGCGCACGGCGTGTGGGTTGCGCACCTCCACTCGCCCGCCGTTGAGCGCGGCACGCATCGCGTCCGGCACCAGGCGGTCCTGTCCGAAGTCGCCGCCGCCGATCACGTTGCCCGCGCGTGCCGTGGCGATCGGAAGCCCGTAGGACTCGCGATACGCCGCCGCCACCAGCTCCTGCGCGGCCTTGCTCGACGAGTAGGGGTCACTCCCGCCGAGCGGGTCGTCCTCTGTGTGCGGGCGGTGGCTGCCGGTGTTGAGGTAGCACTTGTCGCTGGTCACCACGACCACCGACTGCACGCTGTCGGTCGCGCGGACGCCGTCGAGCACGTTCACCGTGCCGGTCACGTTGATCGCGTACGTCTCGCCCGGGTCGGCGTAGGAGCGGCGGACGATGGGCTGGGCGGCGAGGTGGAGCACGACCTCGGCGCCGTCGACGGCCTCGTGCACGGCGTCCGCGTCTCGGATGTCGCCGTTCAGCCGCCGCACCTTCTCGCCCACACGGGCGTGCGCGTACAGCGACGGCCCGGCCGGCGGCGGACCGCTGAAGCCGGTCACGTCGGCGCCCAGATGGCAGAGCCAGAGCGCCAGCCAGCTGCCCTTGAAGCCGGTGTGGCCCGTCACCAGCACGCGCCGGCCGGACCAGAAGTCGCGGTCTATTCCCACAGCTTCCATGGCGGGCTCCCGCTGTCCCAGTGCTCCTGGAGCAGACGCTTGTCGCGCAACGTGTCGACCGCGTGCCAGAAGCCCTCGTGCCGGTACGCCGCGAGCCGGTCCTCCGCGGCCAGGCGCTCGAGCGGCTGCTCCTCCCACACCGTGGCATCGCCCTCGATGTAGTCGCCCACGCGCGGCGAGAGCACGAAGAAGCCCCCGTTGATCCAGCCGCCGTCACCGTCCGGCTTCTCCTCGAAGCGATCGATGCGGTCGCCATTGAGCGTGACCGCGCCCCAGCGGCCGCGCGGCTGGACCGCCGTCATCGTGGCGAGCGCGCCCTGCTCGCGGTGGAAGTCGATCAGCGCGCGCAGGTCGATGTCCGCCACGCCGTCGCCGTAGGTGAAGAGGAACTCCTCGTCGCCGATGTACGGCAGCACGCGCTTGAGGCGGCCGCCGGTCTGCGTGGCGTCGCCCGTGTCGATGAGCGTGACCCGCCACGGCTCGGCGCCGGAGTGGTGCACCTCCATCGAGTTGTCGCGCAGGTCGAAGGTCACGTCGCCCATGTGCAGGTAGTAGTTGGCGAAGTACTCCTTGATCACGTAGCCGCGGTAGCCGAGGCACACTACGAACTCCGCGATGCCCTGCGCCGAGTAGATCTTCATCACGTGCCAGAGCAGCGGCTTGTGGCCCACCTCGATCATCGGCTTGGGCCGGAGCTCCGTCTCCTCGCTGATCCGCGACCCGACCCCGCCGGCCAGGATCACCGCCTTCATCGCAAGCCGAGCTCTGACAGGAGCGGCGCCTGCTGGTCGCGCGCCGACGGCGTCAGCTCGATGTCGGGCCACTCGATGCCGACGTCGGGGTCGTCGTAGCGGAACCCGCTCTCGGCGTCGGGGTCGTAGTAGGCGCTCACCTTGTAGATCACGTCCGCCAGCTCGCTCGTGACCGCGAACCCGTGGGCGAACCCGTCCGGCACGTAGAGCTGGCGGCCGTTCTCGTCACTCAGCTCGCACGCCTCCCATTGCCCGAACGTCTCCGAGCCGGCGCGGATGTCGCAGACCACGTCGACGATCGCGCCACGGGCGCAACGCACGAGCTTCGCCTGGCCGGGCTGGAAGTGCATCCCGCGGACGACGCCCTGCCGCGAGCGCGAATGGTTGTCCTGGACGAACTCCTCGGCGATCCCGACCTCGGCGTAGGCGCTTCTCCTGTAGGTCTCCATGAAGAAGCCGCGAGCGTCGCCGTGGACGGCCGGCTCGACGAGGATCGGACCCTGGAGCTTGGTTTTGAGCTGCTGCACGCGGCGGCAGGCTAGACGATCGCCTCGGCGCGGTCGGCGACGACGCGCGCGATCGCGAGCGCGGAGGTGGCCCCGGGGGAGGGCGCGTTGCGCACGTGCAGCGCGCGGCCGGTGACCGAGAAGACGAAGTCGTCGACGAGCGTTCCGTCCCGCGCGACCGCCTGCGCCCGGACGCCGGCGAAGGCGGGCTCGAGGTCGCCCGCCTCGATCCCGGGCACGTAGCGCGAGGCGTCCCGCGCGACGGCTTTGCGGCTCGCCGCGTAATGGAGCTCGCTCAGGCCGGTGCGCCAGAACCGGCGCATCATCTTCCAGGTGCCGGGCCACGTGAGCGATGCGCGGTGCGGCTCGAGCAGCGCGGTCGGGCCCACCAGCACCTCGCCGTCCACGTGCCTCGTGAGGTGCACGCCGAGGAACGGCAGCCGCGGGTCCGGCACGGGGTAGATCAGAGCGCGCACCCGGTCGCGCGCCTCGGGCCGCAGCTTCAGGTAGGTGCCGCGGAACGGGACGATGCGCGGGTCCGGCGGGGCACCGGCGCGTTCAGCCACCCGATGCGCGGCACCACCTGCGCAGACGACGGCGGCCTTCGCCCGGGTCTCGCCGTGGGTATGCGTGAGAACAAGACCGTCGTTCGTCTCGTGAAATCCCGTGACCTCGCAGCCGGTGGTCACCTGCACGTCGTCCGCGAGCGCTCGCGCGACCGCCGCGAAATCCGCGATCCCGGTGTTCGGCGAATGCAGCGCGGCGACTCCGGTCGCATTCGGCTCGACCTCGCGCAGCTGGCGCGCGTCCAGCCGCCGCAGCCCCGGCACGCCGTTGGCGCGGGCGCGCCGCTCGAGCTCGTCCAGCCCGGGCAGCTCGGCCTCGGTCGTGGCGATGATCAGCTTCCCGCAGCGCTCGTGCCGGATGCCGCGCTCCTCGCAAAGTGCGTACAGATCGCGCGCCCCCTCCACGCACAGCCTCGCCTTGAGCGAGCCGGGTGTGTAGTAGATGCCCGCGTGGATGACGCCGCTGTTGTGACCCGTCTGCTCGCCGGCCACCTCGCTGTGGCGCTCCAGCACGGCGACGGTGCGCCCGGGCGCGCGGCGGCTCAGCTCGCGCGCGGTGGCCAGCCCGATGATGCCGCCGCCCACCACCGCGAAATAGCAGGCCCCCGGGGTGGGTACATAAGGCATTGCTCTAATCTCGCAGGACTGCAGGTGAAGGCGGGGAATGAGGATTCTGGAGGGCGCTCCAGCAGGTGAGGGTTCGTGACGTAGAGATCGCCCTCGTGCTCGCGCGCGAGATGAAGGACGCGGCGGCCCGCGAGGTCGACGCATCGCTGCGCCTCGAGCAGCTCAAGGAGGTCTTCGGGGCCGATGAGCTCGATGCCGGCGAGCGTGCGCGCATCCAGACCGCGCTCCAGATGGCGGGGCTCGAGCCGCGCCCGTCGCTGCTGGAGGCCGGGGCCGACGAGCCGATCCGCTTCGAGGTCGCGGCCGACGAAGCGACCGCCGCCGTGGCCACGCCCGCGCGTCCCGCTCTCGCCGAGGAACGCCAGGAGTTCCCGACGGTCGGCGAGTTCACCCGCTCCACGTTCCGGCGCTTCCGGGAGCGGCGCAGGCGGAAGGTGGAGGAGCCCGAGGAGCCGGTGACGACTGCGGAGGAGCCGGAGCCGGAGCCGGAGCCGGAGCCCGAGCCCCCTGTGGAGCCCCAGGAGCCTGTGGCGTACGAGGAGCCGGAGCCGGTCGAACCCGAGGAACCCGCGAACGGCCACGTCGACGTGACCACGAATGGCAACGGCCACCACGTCGACCTGCTCGACGACGTGGCGCTTCCCCCGCACGACACCGCCACGCCGGCCGACTTCGGCGCGTCGGCCGACACGATCGACTTCGACGACCCGCGGCTTGGCGAGGAGTGGGCGGACGAGGAAGACGCAGAGGCAGAGGCAGAGGAGGCGGTTCTCGAGTATCCGGAGGAGCCGGAGTACGCGTATGAGCGTGAGCCTGAGCCGCTGCCCGTGCCCGAGGCGCTTCCCGAGCCCGAGCCGCTGCCGCAACCCGAGCCGGAGCCGGTCGCCGAGGCGGCGGGCGCGCGTGTCGAGGAGGTGGCTGCGATTCTGCTGCCGCTCATCGCCGTGCCCGTGCTGGTCGCGTCACTCGCCGGCTGGAGCTTCGGGCTGCCGTTCGTGGCGCTCGCCCTGATTGCGACCGGAGTGCTGGTCGGCCGGCGCGGTGGCTTCTTCAGGACGCTGCGTGAGTCGGCGGCCGCCCGGACGGTCGCCAAGGCCACGGCCGCGGTCACCTTCGCGAGCCTCGGCATCAGCATCGTGCTGGCCAACGTCGGCAACGGCAGCGACAGCAGCACCAAGACGCCGACGAAGCCCGCGGCGAAGACTCCGACCATGCCGGTTCATACGACCACGTCGAGGTCGAAGACCCCGGCCAAGCCCAGGTCGCACAAGCCGAAGAAGGAGCGGACGCCGACGACCGCCACCACGCCGAGCGCGCCCGCGCCCGACCCCTCGACGAAGGGCCTCATCCGTGTGCCGCCGCGGACCTCGACCGCTCCGCAGTCGTCGACTCCGACCACGCCGGCGGCCACTCCGGGCGAGCCGGTACCGCAGGGACAGACGCCATAGATGGTTGATTCCACGAGCCCGCACGCGCGGATGGCGCGCGATAGCGGCGCATATCTGCGTCCTCGACCGCTCGACGTCGTAGAACGACGCCTTCGGGTCTGCGTCCTTGATCTGCTTGCTCTCGCGCACCCCCGCACACACGCTCCCGTGGAATCAACCATCTAGTGCTCGCGCTGGTCGCCGACCGGTCCTCCGACATCAGGCTCTCTCACAGGGAGGTGCCGGACCCCGAGCCGCGCCACGACGAGGTGCTGGTCGAGCAGCGCGCCACCTCGCTGAACCGCGGCGAGCTGCGCCGTCTCGCGACACGAGAGGAGGGGACGATCCCCGGCTGGGACGTGGCCGGCGTGGTCGCTCGTGCGGCGGAGAGCGGCGGCCCGCGCGAGGGTGCGCGCGTGGTCGGGCTCGTGAACGAGGGTGCCTGGGCAGAGCGCGTCGCGGTGCCTGTCGACGCGGTCGCCGAGCTCCCGGACGATGTGTCGTTCAGCGACGCGTCGACGCTGCCGGTCGCCGGGATCACGGCGTACCGGACGCTCGCATGCGGCGGCTTTTTGATCGGGCGCCGCGTGCTCATCACCGGCGCCTCCGGCGGCGTGGGCCGACTCGCGATCCAGCTCGCGCACCGAGCAGGAGCGCTCGTGATCGCGGTCGCGGGCAGCGAGCAACGCGCGGAGGGCCTGCGCGAGCTCGGGGCCGACGAGGTGACGATCGGCTTCGAGGCCGACGGGCCGGAGCTCGACCTGATCCTCGAGAGCGTGGGCGGCGACTCGCTCGCCACCGCTCTGCGGCGTGTCGCGGAGGGCGGGACCGTCGTCACGTTCGGCAACTCCTCCGGCGAGGAGGTGCGCCTCGACGCCTCCGAGTTCTACGGCCGCGCCCCCGGCGCGCGCGTGTACGCGTTCATGGTCTTCAACGAGATCCGCCGCGAGGCGTCCGGCTCGAGCGACCTCCGCGCGCTGGCCGAGATGGTCGCGGCCGGCGAGCTGAAGACGGAGGTCTCGCTCGAGGCCGGCTGGCGCGAGCCCGCCGAGGCGGTGAAGGCCCTGCTCGACCGCAAGGTGGCGGGCAAGGCCGTGCTCACCTTCGAGTGACCGGCCCCGCCTACACGCGCCTCGACGTCGACGAGCGGCGGCGGCAGCTGCTCGAGACCGGGGCGCGCGTGTTCACCGAGCACGCCTATGACGAGGTGTCGATGGCCGCCGTCGCGCGCGAGGCGGGGATCTCGAAGGGGCTGCTGTACCACTACTTCCCGAGCAAGCGCGACTTCTTCGTGGCCACCCTCGAGGCGGCGGCGTCGGAGCTCGCGGCGCTCACCGAGACCGATCCCGAGCAGCCGGCGATCGACCAGCTGCGTGCGAGCCTCGACGCGTACCTCGCCTGGATCGACGCGAACTCGCAGAGCTATCGCAAGCTGATCGAGAGCGCCGCGAACTCCGACGACGCGCGGGCGATCGTCACGCGCGTGCGCCGCGAGACGGTCGAGCGGATGCTCGCCGCGCTCGGCAGCGACACGCCCGCGCTGCGCATCTCACTCCACGGCTGGCTCTGGTCGATCGACGGAGCCACGCTCGACTGGCTCGATCACCGCGATCTCGGCCGCGACGAGCTGCGCGAGCTTCTGGTTGCGAGCTTCGCCTCGGCGGTTGAGCGCGCGCTGGCATAACTGGACATCTGTTCGAGCCCAGGCGGGTCTTGCCGGGGAAACAGGTCGCACTTAGGGTGGAAATCCGCAGCACGCCATGGGGGGCTGGTGCGGGAGGACACCATGGGCTATCGACGGAGGCTTCAGCGACGGGGCGCAGGACTCGCGATCCTTGCCGCCCTGATTGCGACGCTCGCGTTCGGCACGGGCGCAGCGTCCGCATCCACCCCGGCTGCGCCGGCCGCGTCCTACACGTTCGCCCCGGCCAAGCCGCTCGTGGGCGAGCCGATCGTGTTCGAGTCGACGGCCACGCCCGGTAGCTCGCCGATCTTCTGGCAGTCCTGGGACTTCGACGGCACCGGCCGCTCGGACGCGTTCGGGCCCACCGCCACGCACACCTACACGTCCCCGGGCGTCCACACCGTCAAGCTCTTCGTGCTGTCGTGGGACGGCCGCTTCGACACCGCGACGGAGCAGATCGAGGTGTTCGACCCGCCGACGGCGGCGTTCGGCGTCTCGCCCGCCAAGCCCGGCGCCGGCCGGCCGGTCACGCTCAGCTCGACCTCCAGCGCCGCGACGGGCCTCACGCTGTCCACGCAGAAGTGGGACCTCGACGACGACGGCCAGTACGACGACGCCACAGGCGCCTCGGCCACGAAGACCTTCAGCACCCCGGGCACCTACGCGGTCGGCCTCGAGGTGACCGACAGCAAGGGCATAACCGACACCACCACGCGCACGATCACCGTCTACGCGCCGCCCACCGCCGCGTTCGGCTCCACGCCCGCGGGGCCCGTCCCGAACCAGCCGATGACCTTCACGTCGTCGTCGAGCGACAGCGACGGCACGATCGTCTCCCAGCTCTGGGACACGGACGGCGACGGGCAGTACGACGACGGCAGCGGCGCGACCCTCACGAAGAGCTTCGCCGCGGGCCACCAGACGGTCGCGCTGCAGGTGACGGACTCGCAGGGGCTCGTGACCACGACCAGCAGGAGCTTCGATGTCGTCCCCGCGCCGACCGCGGCGTTCGGTGTGGCGCCCGCACAGCCGGGTGCGGGCTCGCCCACGACGTTCACCTCGTCGTCCGCGGCAGCGAGCGGTCTCACGCTCACGTCGCAGCAGTGGGACCTCGACAACGACGGCCAGTACGACGACGCGACGGGACCCAGCGCGACCAGGACCTTCGTCACCCCGGGCGACTACACGGTCGGCATCCAGGCCACCGACAGCCGGGGCGTCACGTCGACGCTGCGCAGGTCGGTCAGGGTGTTCGCGCCGCCGACGGCCGCGTTCGCCTTCACGCCGGCGACGCCGGTGCCGAACCAGCAGATGATGTTCAGCTCGTCGTCGGCGGACAGCGACGGCACGATCGTCTCGCAGCTGTGGGATGTCGACGGTGACGGCTTCGACGACGGCAGCGGCGCCACCCTGACGAAGAGCTTTGCGGCGGGCCACTACACGGTCCGGCTCGAGGTCAAGGACTCTCAGAACCTCGTCACGACGGTGAGCAAGAGCTTCGACGTGGTGCCCGCGCCGACCGCCGCCTTCACCGCTGCTCCGCAGTCGCCGGTCGTCGGCACTGCGATCGCGCTCACGTCGAACGCGGCCGCGGCGAGCGGCTACACGCTGACCTCGCAGAAGTGGGATCTCGACGGCGACGGTCAGTACGACGACGCCACCGGCGCGACGGCCACGAAGGCCTTCACCACCGCGGGCGATCACACGGTGGGCCTCGAGGTCACCGACAACCGCGGGGTCGTCTCCACCAGTCGCAGGGCGGTTGTGGTCTACGTGCCGCCGACGGCCGGCTTCGACTTCACGCCGGCCACGCCGCTGGCGGGTGACGACGTCACCTTCGAGTCCACGTCGACCGACCCCGACGGCACCATCGCCGACGCCTCGTGGGACCTCGACGGCGACGGGCGGTTCGGGGACGCCGGCGGCGATACCGTCAAGCACGCCTTCGGCGAGGGCCGCCACACGGTCGCCCTCCGCGTGACCGATTCGCAGGGTCTGACGGACACGGTCGAGCACGACGTGGTGGTCGCGGCCCGTCCGGTCGCGAACGCGCCGAGCAAGCCGGTCTCCTTCGACACCACCACGGTCACGCCGCCCACGCCGCAGGGCGGGATCCTCGACTGGCTGTCGCCGTTCCCGGTCGTCCGTATCGCCGGCGTCGCGCGCCGCCACTCCACCAGGATCCGCGTCTTCAGCGTCCTCACGCCGCTCGGCGCGACCGTCAACGCCCACTGCAGCAGCCGGAAGTGCGGGCGGCGCCCGCTGAAGACGCACTGGCTCGGGACGAAGCCGGCCAAGGTGCTCCGCCTGCACGCGTTCGAGCGCACGCTGCCCGCGCGCACGCGCCTCACCGTGTCGATCACGCGGGTCGGCTTCGTGGGCAAGTACACGCGCTTCGTTCTCCGCGCCCGTAGGGCGCCCAGGCGCACCGACCGCTGCTACGTGCCCGGCAACGACCAGCCGGTGAAGTGCCCGAAGAAGCCATGAACCGACTTCGCTACATGATCTCCGAGGCGTTCGACGTGGTCGCGTGGCATGCCGAGCGACTGAACGCCAGGCTGCACCACGGTGGCGTCTCGGTCCGCCGAGGGCAGAGGCCGAAGCGCGAGCGGCGTGGCGGCAGGGCGCTCGCCGCCACGGCATTGCTCGCTGCCATCGCGGTCGCGGTCGTCGCGCTGTCCGGCGGGGGCGAGAAGGCGCAGACGACGCAGGCGGCGGAGGCGACGAAGGTTGTTGTGCCGCCCGCCGTCGAAAAGACGCAGACGCGGAAGAAGGCGGTCGTCCATCGCAAGCGGCAGCACCACGCGCGGACACATCACGCGCGCAGGCATCACGCGCGCAGGCATCACAAGCGCCACAGGATCGTCGTTGCCGCGACGCCGACTCCGGCCGTGCGCTCGACTCCGGCGCCTGCGCCGCCGCCCGCCCCGGCTCCGGCACCGGCACCCGCTCCGGCGCCTGCGCCGGCCCCACATCCGGCCCCGCAGCACCACGCGGCGCCGCATCCGGCACCCGCGCCGCCCGTCTCGTTCGACTCCTCCGGCTGAAACAGCAACCTTGCCGGAGGGCGTGGGTTGTTGCCCTGCGTGGGACGGATTCCCCTGCTCACGTGCACGATTCTCGCCTTGTCGGTGGCCGCGCCCGCTACGGCGTCGGCATGGATGCCCGAGCCGCTGCAGTTCGCGCGCGCGGTCCCGCTGGGCGGGGCTCACGCGGCCGGTGCGACGCGGACCGTCGACGTGCCCACGGCCCGCCGCTTCGACATGCTCGGCGTCGAGTGGCGTGGCGCCCGCCGCGTCGACATCAGGCTGCGCGCGCGCCTCGTGAGCGGGCGATGGACGAGGTGGGCGTCCGCCTCGGCCGGCGATGACGGCAGCGATCGCCCCGAGCACGGCAGGCGGCTCAACTTCAGCGACCCGATCTGGGTGGGCGGCGCGAACCGCGTGCAGCTGCGCCTGTCGCACGCCGTCGCGGGCCTGCGTCTGCGGCTGATCAACACCACCGGCAGCGCGACCGCGGCCGCCCGCAGGAAGACCCATCGCGAGGTGAAGAAGCGCGGCGCGTTCGGGACCGCGAAGCTGCCCGCCCCGAGCGCCGGCATGCCGCCGATCGTGCCGCGGGCCGACTGGGGCGCCTCGCGCTGCAAGCCGCGCGTAACGCCCGGGTACGGGACCGTGAAGGTCGCCTACGTGCATCACACGCTGTCGTTGAACGGCTACTCGCGATCGCGCGCTGCGTCCGTCGTGCTCGGGGTCTGCCTGTTCCATCGCAACTCGCGCGGCTGGAACGACATCGGCTACGACTTCCTCATCGACCGCTACGGCACGGTCTTCGAGGGCCGTGCGGGCGGGATCGACGCGCCCGTGATCGGCGCCCAGGCAGGCGGCTTCAACAGCGAGTCGACCGGGGTCTCGATGATCGGCACCTTCACCCGATCCGCGCCGCCGCGGGCCGCGATGGACTCGCTGGCGCGCCTGCTCGCGTGGAAGCTCGGCCTGCACGGCGTTCCCGCCATCGGCAGGACTCAGGTGACCTCCTCCGGCGGCCCCGACACCCGCTTCCGCGCCGGCACTCGCGTGACCGTGAACCGGATCTCGGGACACCGCGACGTGGACGCCACCGAGTGCCCGGGGAACGCGCTATATCGCCGCCTGCCATGGCTCCGCCGCCAGGTCGCGCGGCTCGAGGGCCCGATCAGCCAGCTGACGGTGTCGCCGATCGTGCAGGGCTCCACCTACGGCTCGATGGTCCCGCTCAGCGGCCGTCTCGTCCTGCCGGACGGCGCCAACCCGGACGGCGCGCCGATCGAGTTGCGGCGCTTCGCGAAGTTCCAGGACACGGCGGTCGCCACGACCACTGCCGGCCCCGACGGCAGCTGGTCGGCGCTGCTGCCGCCGCTGCCCGGCACGAGCGCGGTCCGCGCGGTCTTCACCGGCGATCCCGGACGCCCGGGGACCGTCTCCGACACGAGCTATGTGGGGGTCGACCCGGTCGTGTCGCTGACCGCGCAGAGCTCCGGTCTCACCGTGATCGCGAGCGGCACCGTCGCGCCTTCCAAGCGCCGCGTGACCGTGACGGCGTACCTCGGCAGCCGCAGCGTGGCCAAGCGCACGCTGCGGGTCCGGCGGGGCTCGTTCCGCGGCGGGATACGGCTGAAGAAGGCCGGCAGCTACCGGCTCGTGGCGCGCGTGGGCGCCGACGACCGGAGCGCATCGGGACGTTCTGGCGCAATTGCAGTACAGGCCGCTCCCGCCGCTTAGCAAACCTTTTCCACCCGTTTGCAGGGGCAGCTTCTACGCGCCAACCGGGGCGCCTGCAGCGGGCTAGGGTTGACGCCCCGATGAAGCCCGGCGAGCCTCTTCATATGACCGCGCCAAGGATGGACGTGGCAGCCAAGTTGCGCAGGATCGCGCCGTTCGTGGCGGTCGCCCTCCTCGGGGCGATCGTGACGTTGCTCGGCGGTCCCGTCGACGGCGGCGAGTTCGCGATCGGCTGCGGCCTGGGCGCGCTCGCCGGTGCCCTGGTCGTCCTCCTTCCGTGGCACCGGCTGCCGTCGTGGGCGGGCATCGCGCCCGCGCTCGTGTTCCTGGCCGCAGTTGCCTTCCTGCGCGACGCCGCCGGCGGCCCGCTCACCGGACTCGGCGGCCTCGTCCTGCTGCCCGTCCTCTGGTTCGCGCTGTACGGCACGCGCCGCCAGCTGGCGGTGGTGATACCCGCGATCGGCCTCACGTTCCTGCTGCCGATCGTGCTCGTGGGCGGCCCGGAGTACCCGGGCTCCCAGTGGCGGGCGGTGGTCCTCTACGTGGCACTTGCCGCGCTGGTCGGCGAGAACGTCCTGCGGATCATCACGCGCATGCGGGCGCAGGCCGACGAGGCGCGCCGCCGCGAGGTCGAGATCGCGCGGGTCGCGGACGTGGCGCGGCGGCTCTCGACCGGCGAAGGCACCCGGCGCGACGTGTGCGCCGCGGCGTGCGAGATCGGCGACGCGGCCTGGGCGGTCCTCTGGGAGCCGGACGGAGCGGGGCGGCTGGCGCTGACCGCGTCCGCCGGCGTCGAGGTCGCGCCGCTGGTGGTCGACCCGGCGCGCGAGCGCGCAGCCGTGCTCACCGCCTTCCGGACAGCCGGCCCGATCTTCGTGGAGGACGCGAGTGCTGCGGACGGGTTGAATCCGCGCCTTCACGAGCAGCTCCCGGGCCAGGGCTCGATCCTGTTCCAGCCGGTGCTTCGTCGCGGGGAGCCGGCCGGCGTGCTCGTCGTCTCCTGGCACGGGACCGTGGACGTGGAGGAGAGCCGCGTGCGCGTGCTCGTCGGACTGCTCGCCGCCGAGGCCGCCATCGCCATCCAGCGCGCCGACCTGATGACGCGGCTCGAGGAGCTGGCCGACACCGACGAGCTCACCGGCCTGCCGAACCGCCGTGGCTGGAACCGCGAGCTGGAGATCGCGCTCTCGACCGCGCAGCGGCGCCGCTCTCCGCTGTGCATCGCGCTGATCGACGTCGACCGCTTCAAGATCGTGAACGACGCGCACGGCCACCTCGCGGGCGACCGGCTGCTGAAGGAAGCCGCGGCCGCGTGGCGCTCGACGCTGCGACCCGCCGACATCCTCGCGCGGCCCGGCGGCGACGAGTTCACGCTGATCCTCCCCGACTGCGACATCGACCGCGCGCGCACGGTGCTCGAGCGCCTGCGCCAGGCCACGCCGCGCGAGAACACCTGCTCGATCGGGGTGGCGCAGTGGGACGGCGGCGAGGCGTCGCAGGAGCTGATCGCCCGCGCGGACGAGGCGCTCTACGGCGCCAAGGAAGGCGGGCGCGACCAGGTCGTCTCGGCCTAGTGCCGTGATTCCTCAATTCGCGCGCACCTTCTCGGTGTCTGGACGCGCCTGACGCTCGCCGGCAACCTCGCCGGACTGCCGTCCGACTGCGGCTGCCGTCAAACGTCAGCCACGCCCAGCCACTCGAGAAGCTGAAGCCGAATTAATGACTCACGACACTAGCCGTCGAGGATCGCGACCACGCGCGCCGGCCCGGCGCTGCCGCCCACGATCCGCAGCGGGAAGCAGGCGACCTGGAAGCCGGTCTGCGGCAGCTCGCCCAGGTTCGCGAGGCGCTCGATCTGGCAGTACGGGATGTCGGCCTGGTGCGCGGCCCAGAAGATGCCCGTCTCGCCCGCCTCCTTCGCCTGCTCGGCCTGCATGTTGAGCGGCGCGTCCCAGCCCCACGCGTCGATCCCCATCACGCGGATGCCCTGGTCATGGAGCCAGCGCGTGGCCTCCTGCGTCACGCCCGGGCCGCGGACCATGTAGTCGGGCGCCTGGAGGAACTCGTCGCGGCCGGTGCGCACGAGCACGATCTCGCCGGGGCTCAGCTCGTGCGCGATGCGGCCCAGTTCGGTCTGAACCTCGGCCTTCGTCACGGCCGCGCCGTCGTCCTTCGTGTGGAAGTCGAGCACCACGCCCGCGTTGAAGAACCAGTCGAGCGGCAGCTCGTCGATCGTCTGCGCGCGCTCGCCCTGAATGGTGCTGTTGTAGTGCCACGGCGCGTCGACGTGCGTCGAGTTGTGGGTGCCGAAGCGCGTGAACTCCTCCACCGCCCAGCCCTCGCCGTCGCGCAGGAGGTCCGGCGTGACGCCGAGCATCGCCTCGATCGCCCGCGCGCCGCCGGCATGGTCGGTGAACTTGATCTCGGTGCGAAGCAGCTCGGGCGTCTCCGGCGGAGACGGGACGATCGGCGCTGACAGGTCGACGAAGCGGCGGCTCACGCCGCGGCAGTATGCACCGCTTCACGCGCGCGCGCCTCGGCCGGCAGCGCGGCGAACGCCAGGGCCCCGGCCAGCGCGGCGCCGATCTGGAACGCCCAGCCGTCCGAGAAGCGGCCGAGGACCGCGTCGCTCCCGGCCGTGCCGAGGATCGCCACGAGCACCGCCACGCCGAGCGCGATGCCGATCTGGCGCGACATGCTCGTGACCGCGGTGCCCGTCGCGAACCGCTGGGGTGGAAGTGTGGATGTGGCCGCGCTGAACATCGACGGGATCACGAAGCCGACGCCGGCGCCGCCGATCAGCATCCCCGGCAGGAAGTCGGTCGCGTAGCTGGGATGTGACCCCACGCGCGCGATCCACCAGGCGCCGCCGAGCGCGAACAGGACGCCGCCGGCGGCTCCGAGGAGCCGCTCGCCGTAGCGCGGCGCGAGCCGGCCCGCGATCACCGCGAAGATCGCGGCGAAGGTGGGACCGGGGGCGATCTCGAGGCCGGCGCGCAGCACCGACTCGTGCCAGACGCCCGTCAGGAACAGCACCGACGAGAGCAGCATCGCACCGAAGGCCATGAAGAAGAGGAGCCCGGCGGCGTTCGCGAGCGCGAAGGTGCGGTGGCGCAGCAGCTCCGGCTCGACGACCGGCGTCGGATGGCGATCCGACCGCACCCAGAACGACGCGCCGATCGCCGCCGCGGCCACCAGCAGCGCCACCACGCGCGCGCTGCCCCAGCCCCAGTCGGGCGCCTTCACGATCCCGAGCGTGAGCGATGCGATCGACGCGGTCAGCAGGAGCGAGCCCGCCAGGTCGGGCCGCGGCGCGCTCGCGTCCTCGCGCTGCTCGCGGAGCACGCGTGCGGCAACGATCAGGAGGCCGATCCCGATCGGCACGTTCACGAGGAACACGAACTGCCAGCCGGCCTGCACGAGCACGCCGCCGACCGGAGGACCGGCCGCCGCCGCCACCGCGCCGACGGCGGCCCAGGCGGCGACGGCCGTTCGCCGCTCGTCCGGGGGGAACTCGGGGAGGACGAGGGCGAGGGAGGTGGGGAAGACCGCGGCCGCGCCGATCGCCTGAAGGACGCGCGCGGCCACGAGAAGTGAGACCGACGGGGCGAGCGCGCACAGCGCGGAGGCGGTCGTGAAGAGGGCGAGGCCTGCGAGGAAGCTGCGGCGGCGGCCGAGGCGGTCGGCGGAGCGGCCCATCGGCACGAGCAGCGCCGCGAACACGATCGCGTACGCGTTGAGGATCCACGACAGTCCGGCGAGGCTCGTGGCCGGGAAGTCGCGGTGGATGTCGGGGAACGCGATGTTGACGATGAACAGGTCGAGGCTGCTCATGAAGACCGCGGCCGAGACCACGGCAAGGACCTTCCAGCGACGGTGAACCAGCGCGAGTGGTGTCATGCAACGCACCGTATCAAGACTGGGTTGTGTGATACAACCGACATCGGTAGACTCGGTCACGAGATGCTCGGCAACCAGTACGAGACCCAGGTCTGCTCGATCGCCCGCGCCCTCGAGGTGGTGGGCGAGCGCTGGTCGCTGCTCGTGATCCGCGACGCCTTCCTCGGCGTCCGTCGCTTCGACGACTTCCAGCGCGACCTTGGAATCGCGCGCAACGTGTTGCAGTCCCGCCTCGAGCGGCTGGTGGAGGAGGGGATCCTCGAGCGCCGGCTCTACCAGGAGCGCCCGCCGCGCTACGAGTACACGCTCACCGGCAAGGGCATCGACCTCTGGCCGGTGATCTTCGGGCTGATGAAGTGGGGCGACCGCTACGCGTATCCGGACGGCCCGCCGGTGGTGCTCGAGCATCGCGGCTGCGGCGGCGCGGTCGACGAGCACCGCATCTGCATCAAGTGCGGCTGCCCGCTGGAGGCGCGCGACGTGCGGCCGCGCCCCGGCCCCGGCGCAACGAGCGACGCGCCCGACCGCCACCCCGCGCTGCGGTGAGCGCCGAGCACGAGTGGCGCGACGAGCAGGGGCGTCTGCATCGCGACGACGGGCCCGCGCGCATCTTCGCGAGTGGCCGCGAGGAGTGGTACCGCCACGGCAGGCTCCACCGCGACGGCGGCCCGGCGGTCGTGCATGCCAACGGCTCGGAGAAGTGGTACCGCGACGGTGTCCGGCACCGCGACGGCGCGCCCGCATGCGTCTACGTGAACGGCACCGAGAAGTGGTACCGGAACGGCCTGCGCCACCGCGACGACGGGCCCGCGGCGAGCTACCCCGACGGCCGGCGGATCTGGTTCATCGACGGTGTGAAGGTGCGCGAGGAGCGCGCCTAGCGCACGGCCTCGAAGTACGCCACCGCGCCCGACCGCTCCACCCGCGACTCCGCGAAGCCGGCATCGTCGAGCCAGCGCTCGAGGTCGCGCATGCCCCCGCTCGGGCCCATCACTCCGGCCAGGCGCCCGAACAGCACCATCGGCTCATAGCGGATCCCGCCGTCGCGCAGGAAGACGCTGCCCACGAAGCGCCCGCCCGGCTTGAGCACGCGCGCGATCTCGCTCGTGGCCTCGTCCGGGTTCGGGAAGCAGTGGAGGCCGGCGAACGAGAGACACAGGTCGAACTCGCCGTCGGCGTACTGGAGGTTTTCCACGTCAGCGGTCTCCGTCTCGACCTGGTCGAGGTCCAGCTCGCGCGCGACGTGGCCGGTGCGCTCTAGCATCGCGGAGCTGATGTCGGCCGCGACGTAGCGGATCCGGTGCTCCGGCGTGAGCGCGCGCAGCGCCACGCCGCCGCCGCACGGGATGTCGAGCACCGCGCCGCCCTCCGGCACCTCGTCGACGGCTCGCATGCGGTCGTAGAGCAACCGCGTGTCGGTGCCGAACAGGAGCTGCCCGAGCGGCCGGCTGAGCGACTCGCGCTCGACGACGAAGTCGTAGACCGCGGCCCACGGATGACCGCGTGCCCAGTTTGCGCTCACCCCCGACATCGGTGCAACACCCTAACGAGGTGTTACATCAGCCGGGCCAGCGGTTAATACGGAGGCAGGATGGCAACGAGGGCGGCGCTGAACATCCTCGACGAGCTGTACCTCCACCTGCACCGCGACGAGGAGCCGTACAGCGTGCACCTGGAGGTGAAGGTCGATGGCCGCATCGACGCGCGCCGCCTCGCGGAGGCGGTGCACGACGCGGCCGACCGGCATCCCGTGGCTCGCGCCCGCCTGCAGGAGTCGCGCGGCACCGATGTCCGCTACCACTGGGAGATCGCCGACGAGCTCGATGACGTCCCGCTCGTGGTGGTCGACTGTCCCGACGACGGCGCCCTCGAGTGCGAGCGGCGCCGCGCGCTCGGCGCCGCGCCGGACCTGGCGAGCGCGCCGCCGTTCACGCTCACGCTGGCTCACATGGAGGGCGGCGACTCGCTCATCCTCAACCTCCACCACGCGGCCGGCGACGGCATTGGCGCGATGCGCCTGATGGGCTCGATTCTGCGCGCCTACGCAGGGGAGGAGGACCCGCTGCCGGACGTCGACCCGATCGAGGCCCGCGACATCGGTGCGATCGTCTCGGCGTCGCTCGCCGACCGGCTGAGCCGTGGCAAGGCGCTGGCGGAGCACGTGGCTCGGTTCGCGACCCCGCAGGCACGGATCGCCGCGGACGGAGGCAGCGAAGGCGCCCCGCCGTACGGGTTCGAGCTGATCCGTCTGACCTCCGAGGAGGCCGAGGCCGTGACCGCGCTGAGGCGCGACGGCGCGACGATGAACGACGTGGTGGTGGGAGCGCTGGCCGCGGCGATCCGGCGCTGGAACGAGGAGCACAGCGGCGACAGCGGCCGGATCGCGCTGATGATGCCGGTGAACCTGCGCCCGAAGGAGTGGCGCTACGACGTGCTCGCGAACTACGCCTCGTACGTGACTGTGCACGTGGCCGAGGACGAGCAGGGCGACGCTGCGTCGGCGATCGCCGCCACGGCCGATCGCACGCGCCGCATCAAGGAGGACGGTGTCGCGGGCCTGATCGTGGACCTGCTCCAGGTGCCCACCGCGCTGCCCACGGCGATCAAGAAGCGCCTCCAGGAGCTGATCCCGCTGACCGGGAACATGGTCGTGGACACGGCCGTCCTCTCGAACCTCGGCCGCCTCGAGGGCGTCCCTCATCTGGGGGACCAGGCCGGCGCGGTGCGGGCCGTCTGGTTCTCGCCACCCGGGCGGATGCCGCTCGGCGCTTCGTTCGGCGTGGCCACGCTGGGCCAGGAGATGTTCGTGACCCTGCGCTACCGGCGTGCGCTCTTCGGCGAGGAGGCGGCGTCGGAGTTCGGCGTTCTCTACCGCGACGTGCTGACATCTGCCGGAGTGCCCGAGGGGTCGAGGGGGTAGGAGAAAAGCTATGTCCGACACCGCCACAGCACCCGAGATCAAAGCCGTCGCGGCCGGCCTCCAGCGCCTGCTCGACGGAGAGTGGCGCGAGATCCGCGAGCGCGTGCGTGAGCGCATGGGCGACGAGCGCTTCAAGCCCGTGCCCGGCGACATCGACCGCGACGAGTACCGCGAGCTCGTCATGAAGTGGATGAAGATGCTCGCCGACGACGGCGAGACCTCGATCCTCTTTCCCGAGAGGTACGGCGGTCAGGGCAATCTCGGCGGCGGCATCTCCGCGTTCGAGATGCTCGGCCACGCCGATCTCTCGCTGCTCGTGAAGTGCGGCGTCCACTTCGGCCTGTTCGGCGGCGCTGTCCTGCACCTGGGCGACGAGCAGCAGCGGAAGGAGTACCTCCCGCGCGTGATCAGCGCGGAGCTGCCCGGCTGCTTCGCGATGACCGAGCACGGCCACGGCTCCGACGTTCAGCGGCTCGGCACGATGGCCACCTACCACGCCGACAGCGACGAGTTCGTGATCCACACGCCGGATGACAGCGCGCGCAAGGACTACATCGGCAATTCCTCGGTGCACGGGAAGATGGCCGTGGTGTTCGCGCAGTTGCTCGTGGACGGTGAGAGCCACGGCGTGCATGCACTGCTCGTGCCGCTGCGCGACGACGACGGCAACCTTCTACCGGGGATCCGCATCGAGGACGACGGGCAGAAGCTCGGCCTGAACGGCGTCGACAACGGCCAGATCTGGTTCGACGAGGTCCGCGTCCCGCGCACCGCGCTGCTCGCCCGCTATGGCGGCGTGAACGAGGACGGCAAGTACGAGAGCGAGTTCGAGAATCCGAACCGCCGCTTCTTCACCACAATCGGCACCCTCGTGCAGGGGCGGGTGAGCGTCGCCGGCGCGGCTCTGTCGGCGTCGAAGTCGGCGCTCACGATCGCGACCCGCTACGCGATGCGCCGCCGCCAGTTCGGCACCCCTGGCGAGGAGGGCGACGAGATCCTGCTGCTCGACTATCGCGTCCACCAGCGCCGTCTGATCCCGTTGATCGCGAAGACCTACGCGCTGCACTTCGCTCAGCAGGAGCTGATCGCGGACCTCGACCGGATCGTCGGGCGGGGCGACGGCGAGGACCGCGACAAGCGCAAGCTCGAGGCCTTCGCGGCGGGGGTCAAGGCGACGTCGACGTGGCACGCGACGGACGCGATCCAGACGTGCCGCGAGGCGTGCGGCGGTGCGGGCTACATGGACGAGAACCGGTTCGCCGCGCTCAAGGCCGACACCGACGTGTTCACGACCTTCGAGGGGGACAACACGATCCTCCTCCAGCTCGTGGCGAAGGGCCTCCTCACCGACTACAAGGAGCGCTTCGGCAACCTCAGCGCGCTCGAGATGGTGCGCTTCGTGGGCGAGCAGGCGTACGAGACCACCATGGAGCGCACGCTCGCGCGGCAGCTCGTCACGCGCCTGGTCGACGCCGTGACTCCGAACGGCGACGAGGACGACGAGGGTGACGTCGAGGACCGCGAGTACCA
This sequence comes from Thermoleophilaceae bacterium, assembly GCA_025928265.1. Taxonomy (GTDB): domain Bacteria; phylum Actinomycetota; class Thermoleophilia; order Solirubrobacterales; family Thermoleophilaceae; genus JAICJV01. The sequence continues at coordinate 18,608 of JAICJV010000011.1, read as the reverse complement.
GGTTCAGCTCTTCGAGTGGCGCGAGGAGCACATCCTGACGGCGGTCTCGCGGCGGCTCAAGCGGGGCCTCGACGACGGCGGCGACCAGTTCGACGTCTTCAACGACGCGCAGGACCACGTGATCCTCGCGGCCCGCGCGCACGTGGAGGCGCAGATTCTCGGGGCGTTCAACCGCGCGATCGAAGCCTGCGAGGACGAGACGCTCCGACCGCTCCTGGAGAAGCTCTTCAACCTGTATGCGTTGTCACTGCTCGAGAACGAGCGCGGCTGGTTCTTCGAGCACGGTCGCATGACCGGACCGCGTGCGAAGGCGGTCACGCGCACGATCAACCGGCTCTGCTCAGATCTGCGGCAGCAGGCCGACGTCCTCGTCGACGCCTGGGACATCCCGGATACGCAGCTCGCGCCGATTGGCCGCCGCGAACCCGGGTAGGAGCCGTCACATGATCGGATTCCTGGTAGCGGGCCTCATCATCGGCCTGCTCGCGCGACTGCTCCTGCCCGGCCGGCAGAGGATCGGGCTGCTATGGACGCTCGTCCTCGGCGTGATCGGCTCCCTGATCGGCGGGACGATCGCCAACGCGCTGCGTTCGGGCTCGATCTGGGAGCTCAACTTCGTGGGCTTCGTCTGCGCGGTCGGGGCGTCGGTCATCGTGCTGGCCGTGGCTGAGCGCAGCGGCCTCTTGACCCGCGGCCAGGGCACGCGCGGCGACCTGCCGCGCCGGACCTAGCTACTCGGGCGTCACGTACGCGCCCGACAGCCCGCCGTCCACCAGGAACGTCGAGGCCGTGACGTACGACGAGTCGTCGCTTGCCAGGAACAGCGCGCCCTTGGCGATCTCGACGGGCTCGGCGAAGCGGCCCATCGGCAGGTGGATCAGGCGGCGCGCGGCCTTCTCGGGGTCCTTCGCGAACAGCTCCTGGAGCAGCGGCGTGTTCACGGGGCCGGGGCAGAGGGCGTTCACGCGCACGCCCTGGCGCGCGAACTGCACGCCCAGCTCGCGCGACATGGCCAGCACGCCGCCCTTCGACGCGGTGTAGGAGATCTGTGACGTGGCCGCGCCCATCACGGCGACGAACGACGCCGTGTTGATCACCGACCCGCCGCCGGTCTCGAGCAGGTGCGGGATGCCGTACTTGCAGCAGAGGAACACGGCCTTCAGGTTCACGTCCTGCACGCGATCCCACGCGTCGGTGGCGGTGTTGAGGACCGACTCGTCGTCGTTCGGCGAGATGCCCGCGTTGTTGAACAGCACGTCGATCCGGCCGTACTCCTCGCGCACGCGCGCGTAGATCGACTCCACCGCGCCCTCGTCGGTGATGTCGGCGGTGAGCGCGAGGTCGGCGAACTCGGATTCGGCGACGTCGACGCCGACGACGGTCGCGCCCTCGGAGCGGAACAGCTGCGACGTGGCCAGGCCGATGCCGCTGGCGGCGCCGGTGATCACGCAGACCTTCCCGTCGAGGCGCCCCATTCCTACTCCTCCGTGGCGTAGTAGACGTTCTTCAGCTCGGTGTAGTGCTCGAGCGCGTGCGGGCCGAGCTCGCGGCCGACGCCCGACTGCTTGAAGCCGCCGAACGGCGTCGACACGCGGACCGAGGTGTTCGAGTTGATCGAGATCACGCCCGTCTCGATCGCGCGCGCCACCCGCAGGGCGCGGGCGCCGTTGCGCGTCCAGACCGACCCGGACAGCCCGTAGATCGTCTCGTTCGCGAGCCGGACCGCATGCTCCTCGGAGTCGAACGGGATGACCGCGGCGACAGGTCCGAAGATCTCCTCGCGTGCAGCGCGGTCGTCGTTCGAGACCGGCGCGAGCACCGTCGGCGGGAACCAGAAGCCCGGTCCGTCGGGTGCCTCGCCCCGGATCGCGACCGGTGCGTCGTCGGGCACGAACGACGCCACCGTCGCGCGCTGGTCCTCAGAGATCAGCGGGCCCATCTGCGTCGACTCGTCGAGCGGGTCGCCCACGCGCACGCCGCGGACCGCGGCCTCGAGATACGACATGAACTCGTCAAGGGCGCGCCGCTCCACGAGAATCCGCGAGCGCGCGCAGCAGTCCTGGCCGGCGTTGCCGAACACCGCGAGCGGCGCGGCCTGGGCGGCGGCCGCCAGGTCGGCGTCGGCGAACACCACGTTCGCGGACTTGCCGCCCAGCTCGAGCGTCACCCGCTTGATCGTCGGCGCCGCCGACTCAGCGATCCTGCGCCCCACCTCGGTCGACCCGGTGAACGCGATCTTGGCCACGTCCGGGTGCTCGACGAGCCGTTGGCCGCAGACGCGCCCGGGGCCCGCCACCACGTTCACAACGCCCTCCGGCACGCCCGCCTCGAGGGCGATCTCGGCGAACCGCAGCGCCGTCAGCGGCGTGAGCTCGGCGGGCTTGAGCACGAGCGTGTTGCCCGCCGCCAGCGCCGGCGCCATCTTCCACGACGCGATCGTGAGCGGGAAGTTCCACGGCACGATCAGGCCCACGACTCCGAGCGGCTCGCGGAACGTGAAGTCCACGCCGCCGGCGACGGGGATCGTGTCGCCCAGCAGCCGCTCGACCGCGCCCGCGTAGTAGCGGAACGTCTCGGCCACCATCCCCATCTCGCCGCGCGCGTCGCCGATCGGCTTGCCGGCGTTGCGCGCCTCGAGCGTCGCGAGCTCGTCGTGGTGCTCCTCGACCGCGTCCGCCACGCGATGGAGCAGCCTCGACCGATCCGCCGGCGCGATCGCGCGCCACGCGGGGAAGGCGGCCTTGGCCGCGGCGACCGCGGCGTCGGTCTCCTCGACGCCTGCCTCGCGCACGGTGGCCATGACCTCGGCGGTCGCGGGCTCCACCACCTCGATCATCCGATCTCCTCCACGAGCGCGTTCACCACGCGGCTCGCCTCGTCCTCCTCGGGATGCCACAGGACGCCGAGCGCGAAGCGGCGGTCAGGAACCTCGATCGCCTCCACGATCCCGTCCTCCACCGACCAGCCGCTGGCCACGAGCCCGTCGCCGAGGCCGTCGACGCCCTGGTGGTGGTGCGACTTCACCGCCTCCTGCTCTCGTCCCACCACCCGCGCGGCCAACGATCCGGGCTCGAGGCGCACACGGTGGTCGGCGAACGCGCCCGGCGTGTGACGATGGTTCTCGTGGCCGACCACGTCGGGCAGGTGCGGCACGATCCCACCGCCGAGGGCCACGTTCATCAGCTGCATGCCGCGGCAGATGCCGAGCACCGGCATGTCGCGCTCGAGCGCCCGCTGCGCCAGCGCGATCTCGAAGCTGTCGCGCTCCGGCGACGCGCCCAGGTCGGAGCCGCCGGTCAGGACCAGACCGTCGAGGCGGTCGAGCAGCTCGTCGGGGCTGTCGGCGACAAGCGGGTCTGGAGGCAGCATCAGCGCGGCGCCACCGGCACGCTGCACGGCACGCGCGTACGACCGCGGCAGCAGGACCGCGTCCTCGTCCCACGGGCCCCATCGCGCGCGCTCCGTGGCGGCACAGAGCCCGATCGCCGGCCTCACAGCCGCTCGAACCCCCGGAACCGCTCCCAGTCGGTGACGGCGGAGTCGAACGCCTCGAGCTCCACGCGCGCCGCGTTCAGGTAGTGATCCACCGTCTCCTGCCCGAACGCCTCGCGCGCGACCTCGCTCGACGCGAACAACTCGCGCGCGGCGCGCAGCGTGCGCGGCAGGTGCGGCCGGTCCTCGGCCAGGTACGCGTTGCCCTCGTACTCCGGCTCGAGGCCGAGGTCGTTGTCGATGCCGTGCAGCCCCGCCGCGATCATCGCGCTGATGGCGAGGTACGGGTTCACGTCGGCGCCCGGCATCCGGTTCTCCACGCGCAGCGACGGGCCGTGGCCCACCACCCGCAGCGGGCAGGTGCGGTTGTCGTGGCCCCACGCGATCGCGGTGGGCGCGAACGAGCCGTGCTGAAAGCGCTTGTACGAGTTGACGTTGGGCGCGAAGAAGAGCGACAGCTCGCGCAGGCACGCGAGCTGGCCCGCCACGAAGCGCTCGAACAGCCCGCGGTCGCCGGCGAACAGCGGCGTGCCGTCGGCCTGCGCGAGCGAGCAATGGATGTGGCACGAGCTGCCCTCGCGGTCGTCCCACTTGGCCATGAACGTGATGGCCATCGATTCCTGCGCGGCGATCTCCTTCGCGCCGTTCTTGTAGATCGCATGCTGGTCCGCGGTCGTGAGCGCGTCGGAGTAGCGGAAGTTGATCTCGTGCTGGCCGAGGTTGCACTCGCCCTTGGAGTCCTCGACGACCATGCCGGCGCCGGCCATCGAGTTGCGGATGCGGCGGATGAGCGGCTCGATCCGCGCGGTACCGAGCAGCGAGTAGTCGACGTTGTAGAGGTTGGCGGGCTCGAGCTCGCGGAAGCCGCTGCGCCATGCGTCCTCGTAGGTCGTGCGGAAGACGATGAATTCGAGCTCGGTGCCCACGTTGGCCATCCAGCCGCGCTCGGCGAGCCGGGCGATCTGGCGGCGCAGGATCTGCCGGGGGGAGGCGGCGACGTCGGTGCCGTCGTCCCACTCGACGTCCGCCAGGCACATCACCGTGCCCTCCTGCCACGGCACGTCGCGCAGCGTGTCGAGGTCGGGCTTGAGCGTGAAATCGCCGTAACCGCGCTCCCACGAGCTCATCTCGTAGCCCTCGACGGTGTTCATGTCCACGTCCACCGCGAGCAGGTAGTTGCAGCCCTCGGCGTCGTTCTCGACCACCTCGTCGAGGAAGAAGCCGGCCGCCATTCGCTTGCCCTGCAGGCGGCCCTGCATGTCGACGAGGGCGAGCAGGACGGTGTCGACCGTGCCGTCGGCTGTGGCGCTGCGGAGCTCGTCGAGTGTCACGCGCCGAGCCTACTGAGCGGTCATCCCGCCGTCGGCGAGGATCACGGAGCCCGTCACGAAGCTCGCCTCGTCGGAGCCCAGGAAGGCGATCACGTTCGCGATCTCGCGCGGCTCCCCGGGGCGCCCGATCGGCTGGAACGAGTCGATCGTGTCGTAGACCTGCTGGAGCCCGCCGAGCATGTCGGCGTGCGCGTAGTTGATCGGCGTATCGACCCAGCCGGGACAGACGACGTTGCAGCGGATGCCCTGCTTCGCGTAGTCGAGCGCGATGCCGCGCGACAGCATCACCACCGCGCCCTTCGATGTCGCGTAGATCGCGAGGTACGGTTCCGCCACCACGCCGTTCACGCTCGAGATGTTCACGATCGAGCCGCCGCCCTTTTGGAGCATGTGCGGGATCGCCGCCTGGCACGCGTATATATGGCCGAGCACGTTCACCCCGATCGTGCGGTCGATCGTCTCGTCGGGCACCTCGTGGAACACGCCCGGCAGGTTCACGCCCGCGTTGTTCACGAGCACGTCGATCGCGCCGAATTCATCGACGCAGCGCTCGACGAACGCGGTGCACTCCGAGCGCCTGGAGACGTCGGCCGCGACGGGGACCGCCGCGGAGCCGATGTCCGCGGCGGTCGCCTCGACCGCATCGGCTGCGTTGTCCACGCAGACGACGCGGCCGCCCTCTTCCGCCAGCTTCTGCGCCGTCGCTCGCCCGATGCCGGAGCCTGCGCCGGTCACGACGCAGGCCTTGCCGTCCAGCCGGCCCAACTCAGGCGGGCTCGGGCTCGGCGAGCGGCTTGTCCGGGTGCATCGGGTCCGCGATCTCCGCGTCGATGTTGCGGATCGGCCCCTTGAACCAGTGTCGTGCGGACACCGCCCACCAGATCGCGACCGCGGCGATCACGATCAGGAACACGATCGGCGCGTAGTTCGCCGTCTTGTAGTCGAAGCCGTCCTTCCACCACACGGCCGTATCGGTCGTCGGAAGGATGAAGAGGACGCAGATGAACGCCACCCAGAGCATCGCGATGATGTTGATCGGCTTGTGCCAGCGCCCCAGGCTCCACGGCCCGGTCTCGAACGACTTGCCCGCGCGGTAGCGCAGGTACACCGGGATGATGTATGCGACGTACAGCCCGATGGTGGCGACCGACGTGACCGCGACGTACACGAAAGCGGTCTGACCGCTCCACGACGGTGCCGCGAGGATGAACGCGCAGACGGCGATCAGCACCACCGCGTGCGCCGGCACGTGCTGCTTGTTGAGCCTCGACCAGTAGCCGTGCCCCGGCACCGCGCGGTCGCGCGAGAACGCGTACAGCATCCGCGAAGCCGACGTGATGGCGGACATGCCGCAGAACAGCTGCCCCACCACCGCGATGAACAGGAGGAACTCGGCGCCGCCGTTGCCCAGCGCCTGCTGGAGCACGGTGATCGCCGCGAAGCTCCCGGAGTCCGCCACCTTGCCGAGGTCCTTGATCGCGAACGTGAACGCCATGATCAACACGTAGCCCGCGATCGCGGACACGATCACCGAGTTGACGACGCCCTTCGCCGCCGAGCGGGAGGCCTCGCGCGTCTCCTCCGACATGTGCGCCGACGCGTCGTAGCCGGTGTACGTGTACTGCGCCTGGAGGAACCCGAGCAGGAAGATGAAGAAGAACCCGACTCCGCTCAGCCCGGAGTTGTTGAGCGTCTTCGTGAACACGAAGCTCACGCTGTTGTGGTGGTCGGGCGCGAAGATCAGCACCAGCGCGATCACCGCCACGCCGATCACGTGCCAGTACGCCGAGACGTGGTTGAGGATGCCGACGAGGCGAATGCTGAAGATGTTCAGCAGCGCGTGCACCGCCAGAATGACGATGTACACGTACATGATGTGGTGGTTGTCGTTGTTGTAACCCCACTTCAGGTTCAGCAGCGCCGTGGTGAAGATCGCCGCGCCGTAGTCGATGCCCGCGGTGATGGCCACCTGCCCGATCAGGTTGAACCAGCCGGTGAACCAGCCCCAGACCGGCCCGCCGAGACGCGACGCCCACCAGTAGAGGCCGCCGGCCGTTGGGAACGCGGAGGCGAGTTCGGCCATCGAGAGCGCCACGATGAGGACGAACACCGACACGATCGGCCAGCCGATCGCCTGCTGCATCGGCCCGCCGTAGTTGATCCCGGTGCCGTAGAGCGTCAGGGCCCCGGACAGGATCGAGATGATCGTGAACGAGATCGCGAAGTTCTGGAAGCCGCTCATGCGGCGCTCGAGATCCTGCTTGTAACCGAGCTGGGCGAGGCGTTCCTCGTCCGTGATGTGCGCGCCAGGTGCAGATGCCAACGAGTCCCCCAAAAGTCCGATAGTTGGTGGCAAACGCAACTTACTCGGCACGCCGGACGCATGTCAATGCGCCGAGAGGTAGCTTGCGTTCCATGACTGATCGCATCCCCGTCAGCAGCGGCGACGCGCCCGGCGCCATCGGTCCCTACAGCCAGGCGATCCGCCACGGCAACTTCCTCTTCTGCTCGGGTCAGATCCCGCTCGATCCAGCGAGCGGCGACCTTGTGCAGGGATCGCTCGCCGACGAGACCAGGCGCTGCCTCGAGAACCTCGGCGCCGTCTGCCGCGCGGCCGGCACCTCGCTGCGGCGCGCCGTGCGCCTGACGATCTACACGACGCAGCTCGAGGGGTTCGCGGAGATCAACGACGCCTACGGGGCGTATTTTCCCGACGAAGGCCCGCCCGCGCGCGTGGCGATCGGCGTGGCCGCGTTGCCGAAAGGTGCCAGCGTGGAAATCGACGCCATCGTCGCAATGTCCTGAACCAACGATCGACCTCGTCACGAACGTCATGCACTGGGTACGGCACGACGTGGGGCGGCGTCTACGACCTCCTCCACGAGCGCGCCTCGGATCGCCCGCCTACCACCTCGCATACGGCGCGGGGCTGGGAGCCGGGCACCGGATAGCCGCGGAGTAAGGTGACGTGCATGTCACCTTCACCCCGGATCCTCGCGGCGGCGGTCGCCGTCGCCGCTCTCGCGCTGCCGGCATCGGCGGCCGCGCGCAGCAAGACGTCCTACTACGTCGCGCTCGGCGACTCGTACGCGCAGGGCGTCCAGGCGATCGGCCCGGGCCGCGCCGACGTTCCCACCACGAAGGGCTTCAACAACTTCGCGTACAGGAAACTCCGCAAGTCGCATCGCGGCCTCAGGTTCGTGCAGCTCGGCTGCGGCGGCGCGACGACCGACTCGATGATCAACGGCACCAAGCCGTGCGGCGAGAAGAAGCTCCCGTACAAGAGCACGTCCAGGCGGACGTCGCAGCTGACCTACGCGGCGAAGTGGATCAGGGCGCACCGCGGCAAGGTCGCGTACGTGACGATCTCGATCGGCGGCAACGACTTCGCCCACTGCGCGAGCGCGGGTGACTTCAACGCCGTGATCACCTGCGCCTCCCAGGGCATCGCGCAGATGAAGAAGAACCTGCCGGTGATCGCGAAGACGCTGCGCAAGGCCGCCGGCAAGAGGACCGTGATCGTCGGCTCGACCTACCCCGACGTCGTCCTCGGCGCCTACGTGCAGGGCGACAGCGGCAAGCAGCTCGCCTCCGCGTCGGTGGCGGTCTTCAAGGACCAGGTCAATCCGACGCTGAAGAAGGCCTACGCGAAGCAGAAGATCCGCTTCGCCGACACCACGACGGCGTTCGGCAGCTACATCCCGTTCAGCAAGACCACCACGCTCGCGCCGTACGGCCAGATCCCCGAGTCGGTGGCCAACATCTGCAGGCTCGCGTGGTACTGCACGCCGCGGCAGGGCGGGCCGGACATCCACCTGAAGACGTCCGGGTACGCGAGGTTCGCGAACGTGGTGCTGAAGGAGATGAGGCGGTAGCGGGCAGCGGCGTCGAAGCCGTGTCGACGTTGCGTAAAGGACCCTGACGCACCCTCTCGTCGAAGGCAATCGACGGGAGGGACGAAGTAATGATCCGCGCACCCCTGGCCGCCGCCGGCAGCGTTCTCGCGCTCGGCGTCGCGGCCGCGCCCGCGCTCGGAAACGAGCCGGGCTACAGCCTCAACATCTCCGGTCCGTCCAGCGCGACGGTGGGGCAGTCGATCATCTACCAGGCGTCGGGCACGAACCCCGCGACCGACTTCTTCACCTCGTGGCTCGACGTGTACGCGCTCCCGGCAGGCTCGGTGTCGAGCTGCCCCGAGGGCTACACCACCGCCATGCAGCTCGCCAACACCACGGGCGGTGACCAGGTGACGAACGCGCAGCGCGAGGAGGCTGACGAGAACGGCAACTGGGCGATGCCGTTCGGGTACGCGCCGAGCAAGGCCGGCCGCATGCTCATCTGCGGTTACACGAACGACGGCGCCACGGGGACGCTCGCCACGACGACCGTGATCTTGGACGTCGCAGGTGGTGGCAGCGGCGGTGGTGGCAACGGCGGTGGTGGCGGTGGCACCCCCGGCACCGTTCTCGCGAAGCCGGCCAACACCAAGAGGCCGTCCGTGAAGCGCTCGCGCGGCAAGCTCGTCTGCAAGCCCGGCAGGTGGGCGAACAAGCCGGACGGCTACGGCTACAGCTGGCGCGTGGACGGCAAGAAGAAGCGCGGCGCGAACGGCAAGCGGCTGCGGGTCTCGCGCGGAGTCCGCGGCCGCGGCGTGCAGTGTCGCGTGACGGCCTACAACGACGCGGGCGCGACGAGCGCCACCAGCCGAGTGCTGCGCGTCCGCTAGGCCACCGCTTCGGCGCGGGCGTTCTCGAGCGCCCGCGCCGCAAGCGCCTCGAACGGCCGCGCCCCCATTCGCGCGGCGCGATCGACCGCCTGCTCGAGCAGCTCGATCGCCTCGTCCACCTCGCCGAGCAGCAGCGCCAGGCGGCCCACGTAGTACGCCATCGGCCCGATCGAGATGATCGTCTCGCCGGTCACGGCGTTGCGATCGGCGAACGGGCGCATCAGCTCGTACAGGGCGCGCGCATCCGCCGGCGTCCCGATCCCGCGCGCGAGGATGTCGGCGCAGAACGCCGTCGAAAGGCTCCAGATCGCATCCCGCGGGATCGCCTCGAAGCGGCTCTCGGTGAACTCGGCGAAGCGCCGCTCGGCCTCCTCCCGCCGGTTCTCGCCGAGCAGCAGCAGGATCAGCCCGATGCGCCAGGCGGCCACGCGCGGGTACTCGTCCACGAAGCCGCGAACCGCCGGCTCGAGTGGGCCGAGCGTGTCGCGCAGCATGTTGAGCATGAACGTCTGCGTACCGAAGTGCATCGTCGCGGTGCGCGGCTCCACCGGCGCTCCGAGCTCGAACGCTCGCTGTGACAGCTCGGCGGCGTCGTCGAGGCGCCCCTCGAGCAGCGCGCGCATCGCCAGGAAGCGGGCGTGGTACCAGCGATGCAGCGACAGGCGTGCCGCCTGCGCCAGCCTGCCGTAGTCAGCGATCTCGCGGTCGGCTTCCTCCATCTCATCGGCCTCCACCAGGTCGGCGATCAGGAAGTAACGCCCGAGCAGGTCGCGCTCGCGGTCCCCGACCTCGGCGGCCAGCTCGACGATCCGGCGCGCCGTGGCCACACGCTCGTCGAGGTTCTCGGGGCTCGTGAGCGCGAAGTGGCGCCCCTCCAGCGCGACGAGCAGCCCGCGCCGGTCGCCGAGCCGCTCGGCCATACCGATCGCCTCCGCGCTCAGCGTCGACCGCCGTTCCGCGTCGTGCTCGTCCTCGGAGTAGTAGAGCGCCTTCGCGAGCCGCGAAAGGAGCTCTAGACGCGTCATGCCGTCGCCGTCCGCGATCCCGGCGAGCGCCTCCTCGAGCAGCGCAACCATCGTCTCGTCCATGAACGCCGACTCGAACCAGCCGCCGCCGTAGCCGAGCACCGCCTCGGCGAGCAGGTCGCTGTCGCCCAGCTCGCGCGCCGCGTTGACGGCGTCGAGGAAGGTGGCGCGCGCCTCCGGCATCCGGCCCGAGCGGCGCTGCGCGTGGCCGAGCTCGACAAGCAGCCGCGCTCGCCGCTCGCCGTCGCCGGGAAGGTGGCGGGCGAGGGCGTCGAGCGCGCGGTTCAGCCGGCGGGCGGCGTCCTCGTAGCGCAACAGCTCCGTGGCGTCGGCGGCCGCGCGGGTGGCCGCATCGATCGCCCGCGCGGGATCGCCCCGCGGCAGCGCGGCCAGTAGATGCGAAGCGACCTCGGCGTCCGGCGCCGCCTCGTCCAGCAGTGCCTCGCCGACTCGCTCGTGAACGCGGATCCGGCGCGCGGCGGCGAGATCCTCGTAGAGCGTCGCCCGGATCAGCGCGTGCGCGAAGCCGTAGCGATCGAGGCGATCGTGAGACTCCACCACGACGCGTGCCCGGGCTGCCTCCTCGACCGCGGTCAGCAGGTTGTCGCCGTGCAGATCGCCGATCCGCTCCAGCACGCCGAGGTCGAATTCGCGCCCGATCACCGCCGCCAGCCGTAGGGTGCGCTGTGCGGGCTCGCTCAGGTTCGTGAGCCGGCGCAGGATGACGTCGCGGACGCTGTCGGGCAGGCCCCCGGCGCCGCCGGACTCCGACAGATGGCGCGCCATCTCGAGCACGAAGAAGGGATTGCCGTCGGTTTCGTCATGGATCGACGCGACAAGCGACGCATCGGGCTCGCGGCCGGTGCTCACGCGCGCGAGAGCCGCCACGTCCGGCCGCGCGAGACCGCGCAGCGGGAGACGCTCGAAGGGGATGTCGCGCTGGAGATCCGCGAGCGCGTCGGCGAGTGCACGCGAGCGGTGCAGATCGATGTCGCGATAGCTCCCCACTACGAGCAGCCGCCGCTGTGCGGGCGCGCGCAGGACGTGGCGGAGCAAGAGGAGCGTCGGCTCGTCCGCCCACTGCAGGTCGTCCATCAGCAGCACGAGCGGGCCCGCGGCAGAGGCGTCGACCAGCAGCGTCGAGATCGCGTCGAACAGGCGATAGCGCGCGAGCGCGGGATCCAGACCCTCAGCGGACCGTGGCAGATCCGCATCGGCCGCCAGCTCCGGAACGAGCGCTGCCAGCTCGTCCACGCCGAGTTGCTGCGCGCGGGCAAGCGCTTCCGGCGGAGCATGTGCCGCGTGATGGCGAAGCGCTTCGAGGAACGGGCCATACGGCACCAGCGCGTTCTCGTCCGCGCGGCCGAACAGCGTGTGCGCGCCGCGCTCGTGCGCGAGCCGGCCGAACTCGGTGAGGAGCCGCGTCTTGCCGATGCCCGGTTCCCCTGCAACGACCGCGAGCTGCCGCGGCACCTCAGGTGCGCGGGCGAGCAGCAGCTCGAGACGTGCGAGGTCACGGTCACGGCCGAGGAGCGGCAGCTGCGATGCCTCCTCGAGCAGCGACGGAAGCGGCGCCGCGGTTCCGCCTGCCGGCGTGCTGGGCGGTCGCTCCCGGGCGCCCGCCTCCAGCAACTGCATGTGCGCCTCCTGCGCAGCCGAACCAGGTGCCGTCCCGAGCTCCTCGCGCAGGCGCGAACGCAGGTCCTCGTACACGCGCAGCCCCTCTGCTGCATTGCCGCGCGCAGCGTGCACCCGCATCAGCGCGACGTGGCCGCTTTCGCGGAGCGGGGCCAGCTCCACCAGCCGCCGCGCCGCGCGCTCGGCTGCCGCCGGCTCGGCTCCGCCCATCCGCATCCCTGCGGCCGCGACGCTCTCGAGCGCGTCCAGAAGCAGCTCCTCGATGTCGCGGCGCCGGGCGTCAACCCACGGCGAGTCGTGGCCCGGCATGAATCCGCGCTCGGCGATCGCGACCGCCGACTGCGCCGGCGACCACGCTGCCTCCCACTCACCGCGCGCGATCGACGCGTCCGCCCGCGCCAGCGCCTCGACCGCCGCTTCCACGTCCACCCAGGCGCCGTCGGGCAGCACGAGCTGTATCTCCGTGCGGCCTTCGATGCGGCCGGCGCCGATCGCGCGGCGCAGCAATGAGAGCTGGGTGCTGAGGGCGGCCCCCGGGCGTGGCGGCGGCTCGTACGGCCAGAGCGCGGCCACGAGCTCGTCGCGCGAGACCGGCCGGGTGCGGTTCACCACGAGGTAGGCGAACAGCTCCCGTCCCTGGCGCCCGCGGAGCTTCGGCTCGACCTGCTCGCCTTCGAGCTCCACCGCCAGCCGCCCGCACAGCTGGACCCTCGTCGCCGAGCTTCCCGCCACTGAAGCCATCGTAAGCGTGCTCTTACGCCGGCGCGACCCCCACCTCCGCGAGTGGCCCTCTCAGCGCCGTGGGATGGCAGCGAGCCACGCGAGCACGCTGGTCGACGCGGCGTGTAGCTGCAGTCGCCCAGGTGGCTCGCCGGCCTGACGGAACAGCCGCCCCTGCCAGGTCTTCAGCAGCAGCCCGTTCGGCAGCGTGGCGTTGTGCAGAATCTCGTTGCCGACGTTCTGCGCGAGCGCGTACCAGCGCGGGTTGTGGTCCATCCGGTAGACCTCGAGCACCGAGCGGATGTAGATCGCGTCGTACGGCGGTCCCATCGCCAGCGCGGGCCAGCGCTTCGCCATCGCCTGCATCAGCCGCTCGCCCTTGGCGCACCACGACCTCTGCCCGCTCGCGTGGCAGAGGCGCAGCATCGCCTCCGCCATCGGTCCCTGCACGTAGGGCATCGGCCGCGCCGGGGTCGAGCGCGCGCCGTAGAGGCCATCGCCGCCTCTTATGGTCCGGTCGGCCCACGCGATGTTGCGCTGCGCCATGTGCAGGTAGCGCGCATCGTGCGTCTGCTGGTAGAGCATCGCCGCGGTGAGCGTCGCGCCGGCCAGGCTCTCGCTCGACTTGAACGTCTTGTGGATGTCCCAGAAGATGCCGCCGCCCGCCGGGTCCCAGCCGGAGTTGACGAATGCCAGCGCGCGCTCCGCGTCGCGCATGTAGCGCGCGTCGTGCGTCGCCGTGTAGGCGTCCATGAACGCGTAGCCCCACCAGGCGTCGTCGTCGTACCAGATGCGCGCGTTCGGGTTGGGGTCGTCGGGCGCGGGGCCGTAGCCGGGCACGGGGCGGATCGCGGGGTCCCAGTAGCGCTCGGCGGTGTTCGCGAACGCGCGGGCGGCAGCGATGTGCGCGTGGGCGGGGTCGGCGATGGCGATCGCGCTCGTGGCGTCGAAGAGGTGGACCACGTGCCACAGCGTCACGAGCCGGTGCGCGTGGTTCCGGCTGCCCGGTAGGTACTTGAGGTACCAGCCGCGCTGCGGGTCCCACCAGGCGCGGGCGTGGTCGTATGCGGTCTCGGCGGCGCGCAGCCACTTCGAATGCGCGGCCGCCCTGTCCGCCACGTGCAGCGGCGCGTGCAGCGCGCGGAAATGGTGATCGGGGCTCGCGAGCGCGCGCGCGATGAGGATGGCGGCGATGGCGATCGCCAGCAGCGCGACGGCGGCTACGGGGTGGACGCGTCGTCGGAGGCGCATGCGGGATCGCACCGTAGGGCCGCTTGATGAGGCGCAGATGAGGTTTCGCGTAGGGCTTGTTTAGGGCGTGCTCAAGCGCGAGCGGCAGAGTCCGGCCGGTGGCGGCCTTCCGCGGCTTCCTCCTTGCCGGCTGCGTGCTCGTGGTCGCGCTGAGCGGCTGCAGCAGCAGCAGCAGCTCCAAGCCGATCCCGGTGAGGACCACACCGGCGTCGCCCACCGGTACGGGCGCCGCGCTCGACGAGAGCTACAGCCGGCGCTGCGCGGCGTCGCTCGCGCACTACTCGCCCCCGCGCACGACGGGCGAGGGACCGTTGCGCAAGCTCCGACTGCGATCGCCCGACACCTCGCACACGCTCAGGACGATCTACGTCTACCGGCCGGGAGGCGTGTCCGACAGCGCGAAGCTGCCGGTGCTGTACCTGCTCCACGGATATCCGGGAACGCCGGACCAGCTCTGGACGAAGCTGAACGCCAAGGACCTGCTCGACGCCGAGTTCTCTCACGGCGGCACGCCCTACGAGGTCGTGACCCTCGACGGCCGCGGCACGAAGCATCGCGACACCGAGTGGGCCGACTCCGCCGACGGCGCCGACAGGGTCGAGTCGTTCATCCTCGACGTCGCCATCCCGGCGGTGGAGGGGTCGCACCGGCGCGACGCCTGTCACCGCGCCGTCGCCGGGTTCTCGATGGGCGGCTACGGCGCGATGAACCTCGCGCAGCGCCATCCCGACGTGTTCGGGCAGGCCGCCTCGATCGCGGGCTACTTCCACCTCGACGATCCCGACGAGGTCTTCGGGAGCAACCGGGCACTGCAGAAGGCGAACAGTCCCGACCGGCAGGTGTCGCGAATGAAGGGGCTGCGGATCTTCCTGCTGGACGCCGGCCAGGAGAACCTGCCGCTGGTCCAGGGAGAGACCGACCGGATGGCGCGCCTCTTGATCGCCGCGAAGATCCCCGTGCAACTCGACTACTCGCCCGGGACCCACAACAACGAGTACGCGATCGCGCAGGAGCCCGAGATCTCCGCGTTTCTCCAGACCGGCTGGCGCCCGCAGCGCTAGAACGGTTTGCTTCCGAGGTACTTCTGAACGGAAGTACCTGCTACTCTCGGCACCATGAACCAGTCGCTGACCGCAACCATGAACCTCGTCCGCGCGGCGGGCACCGTCTCGCGCCGTCTCGACGCCTCGCTCGGCGGCGCCCACGGCCTGAGCCTCGTCGAGGTGATGCTCCTGATGCACCTCGAGCGGGCGCCGGGTGCTCGGCTGCGCCGTGTCGACCTGGCCGAGCGCCTCGGGATGAGCCAGTCGAGCGTGACCCGGCTGCTGGGTCCACTGGAGCGCCGCGGCATCGTCTCGCGTGAGAGCGACGATCGCGACAGCCGCGTAAGCTACGCCAGCCTGACGGCGTCCGGCGAACGGCTCGCGAAGGACGCCGAGAAGACGCTCGGTGAGATCTCCGTGACCGTTTTCAGCGACCGCTGGAGCGACGACGACGTGGCGCTCACGGGCGAGATGCTCGGCCGGTTGACGGCGGCGCTGCCCGGCGCTCTCCCGTAGGCCCGTCGTCTTCTGGCGCGGCGCCGATGAGTTTCGCTGGCCCGCGCGGTCAGATGGGTGATAGGACCAAGAGGAGACCGATGACTGCCGACCAACTGACTGCCCGGGCCCGCTGGCTCGCCCTCGTGATTCTCTGCGTGGGCGACCTGATGATCGTGGTCGACACCACCGTCGTGAACGTCGCGCTGCCGTCGATCCGCAGCGACCTCGGCTTCTCGCAGACGTCGCTCGCGTGGGTCGTGAACGCCTACATGATCACCTTCGGCGGCTTCCTCCTGCTCGCCGGCCGCCTCGGCGACCTGTTCGGCCAGCGCCGGCTGTTCCTCACGGGAACGGTGGCGTTCACCGCGGCGAGCCTCGCCTGCGGCGTCTCGTCGAGCCAGGAGATGCTGATCATCGCGCGCGCGGTGCAGGGGCTCGGCGGCGCGATCGTGGGCGCGCTCGCGTTCTCGCTGATCGTGGTGCTGTTCACCGAACAGGGCGAGCGCGCCAAGGCCATGGGCGTGTTCGGCTTCGTCATGTCGGGCGGCGGCAGCGTCGGCGTGCTCGCCGGCGGAGTGCTCACCGACCTACTGACGTGGCACTGGATCTTCCTCGTCAACCTGCCGATCGGAGCCGCGGTCACCATCGCCGGTCTCAAGTTCCTGCCGGCCGTTCAGACGGGGGCCGGGAAGCAGCGTCTCGACGTCCCGGGCGCCGTGGCCATCACCGGCTCGATGGTGCTCGCCACCTACGCGGTCGTGAACGGCAACACGGAGGGCTGGACCTCGGCGCAGACGCTCGGGCTGCTCGGTGCGGCAGTCGCGATCCTGGCCGGCTTCGTCGCCTGGGAGGCGCGCGTGAAGGCCCCGCTCGTGCCGCTCCGGATCTTCCGCCACCGCAACCTCAGCGTGGCCAACGTCGTCGGCGTCCTGTGGGCGGCCGCGATGTTCGCCCTGTTCTTCCTCTCGGCGCTCTACCTGCAGCTCGTGCTCGGCTACAGCCCGCTCGAGGTCGGCCTCGCGTTCCTGCCCGGCAACCTGATCATGATGGCCTTCTCGCTCGGGCTGTCCGCGAAGCTCGTGATGCGGTTCGGCTTCCGCGGGCCGCTCGCGTTCGGCCTCAGCGTTGCCGCGGTCGCGCTGCTCTGGCTCGCTCGCGCGCCCGTCGACGGCTCGTTCCTGGTCGACGTCCTCCCGGCAATGGTCCTCATCGGCATCGGCGGCGGACTTGCGTTCAACCCCGTGCTGATGGCCGCGATGAGCGACGTGGAGCCGGAGAACTCGGGCCTCGCCTCGGGCATCACCAACACCTCGTTCATGATGGGCGGCGCGCTCGGTCTCGCGGTGCTGGCCAGCGTTGCGGCCGCGCGCACGACCGACCTCACCGCGGCCGGCCACAGCGCGCTCGAGGCGCTGACAGGCGGCTACCACGTGGCGTTCGTGATCGGCGCGGCGTTCGCAATTGCCGCTGCGATCGTCGGAGCCCTGTTCCTGCGGAATCCGTCGCCGGAGCAGGTCGCGGCGCAGGCCGAGCAGGCCGAGGCGGAGCCGGCATTGGAAATCGCCTAGATGGTTGATTCCACGGGAGCGTGTGCGCCATCCGCGCGTGCGGGCTCGTGGAATCAACCATCTAGCGGCCCGTTAGCGGTCGGGATTGACCAGGAGTATCTCGGCGGCAATCGTGTCGATCACCGCGTTGAGAACGGTGACCGCCGTGTCTAGATCGGCGGCGGCATGCCGGTCGGCCAGGGGTCCGATCGTCCCGCCGATGACCTCGCCGAGTGCGACCTCGATCGGCGGGATCGGATCATCGCCTGCAAACCGTCGCATGTGTCCGATCATCTGCTCGCCCATGCCGGCCCAGCGGACCAGGGCGTCGGTGAGTGCTTCGATGCTGCTGGTGGGTGCGGTTGAGTTGTCCATGCGCGTCTAAGGCGCGCGGGGAGGATCTTCTCCCCTCGTCGCGGTGCGCGCTAGTGTCGGGCCGCCGCTGATGGGCACTCGTGCGTCAGAAGCGCAGCCACGGCTGCCGATCACCTACCGCCGTGCGGCCAATGGCGACCGCGACGCGATGCTGCGCGTGCTTCGGTACGCGAACTTCCACCACGTGCCGAGCCCCGAGATGCCGGAGCTCGACATCGCCCGCTTCTTCGTGGCCGAGGACGGCGGCACGCTCGTGGGGGTCGCCGGATACAAGGTGACGGAAGACGGCCGCGGCAAGACGACGCTGATGGCAGTCGAGCCCGCCTACCGCGGCGCCGGTGTCGGTCAGCGACTCCAGGAGCTGCGGATGGATGCGATGCGCGCGCTCGGTTGCACGAGCGTCGTGACGAACGCCGACCGGCCCGCGACGATCGAGTGGTACAAGCGCAAGTTCGGCTATCGCGAGGTGGGCACCCTCGCCAAGCTCCACGAGTTCGGCGACCCCGACGTCGATCACTGGACGACGCTGGAAGCACCGCTGTCAGCGTCGGCGGCAGGGCGCGCTAAATCAGCATGACCGAACGAGTGAGGGCGCCTCACGGGCGCCCTCACACGATCAGCTAGTTGAGTGCGAAAACCGAGCCAGACGGTGGACGCAGGTCCGGGATAGGGCGGCAGCCCATCCCGGGCCGAGGACGCCGTATGGCGACGGTTTGCAGCCCCTCAACCGCAGCCGGTGTTGTTGCCGCAGGAGGAGCACGTGTAGCACGAGCCCGTGCGCTGCATCATGCCGCCGCACTGCGCGCAGGCCGGGCCCAGGTCCATGCCCTGCAGCTTGGCCGGGATGACCGGCGGTGAGTCGGTCATCGCCTCCGCTGCCGCGACCGTCTTCGCCGGCTGCTTCGTGGTGTGCCCGTTCGACCCGTTGCCGCCGTTGGTCTCGACGACCGGCGCCGCGGTGT
>JAICJV010000083.1 GCA_025928265.1 Thermoleophilaceae bacterium | reverse complement strand
CGTATGGGGTGGGTTGGGGGGCTGGGTCCGGGGGGCCGGCGGTTGCCGCGGGGGGTGTGTTCACTTTCGGTATATATTGGGGGGAATGTGACCACACCCCCTCCGCACGGCGACGAGCACGGCTTGTTTTCAGTTCGTTGTCGGTTTGCACCCCCTATAGGGGCGGTAGATCGACAACCAACCCGCAAACACGCCCACTTCTGCAACGGACGACAACCGGAGTTGCTCGGTGACGTGGGGTCCGAGCGTCGCCTGTCCGCCTCAGCTGCCTGCGAGCGCTTTGCGGAGCCCGTCGACGAGCCCTTCGGTGCTATGCGTCCAAACGACGGCGCCGAAGCCCACCGCCAGCAACAGTCCATAAAGCCCAAGGACATCAAGCGCCCCGAGGAACTTCTGCGACGGACGCTCGAAACGCGTCTTTCCGGTGGCGCCAACTGCTGCGATGAGGACGACGACGACGGGGAGCGCCGCCATTATCGCGAACAGGATCACCAGTTTGTCGTTGCGATCTCGTCCGAGGTCAGCGAACGCGGTGACGATAAGAACGATCGCTGGCGCGATGATCCCCACGGCAACGAAGGGATTGGGTGCCTTCGCGAGACATGCAGTCAACGAAACCAACGCTGAGAACGTCGTCGCCACCGCGAGCCCGTACTTCGTCCATGCGTGGTTGCCGAGGGACGTCGCAGCCAACAGCACGGTCAATGCGGCGATGGCCGGCACCGTCTTCTTATGCAGGGAGTGGCCGGCCTCATGGAGAGCGGCGGGGATGTGTAACCGCATCTAGGCGAGTACCCGGCGCTCCGTCGGAGTCCTTCTGCGCTCCAGATGCTTGTCAACTTCGTGGCGTTCGCCGCTCGGAAGCTGGAACCCTGACGCTCGCGAGCGAGCCCTGACCGTCAACGGAGCGCCTGCACGCTCCTCATAGCGGGATGTCCCACAGCGGGAACCAGCGCGCCATCTCCGGCTCGATCGGCAACTCGGTCCCGACCTGCGCCTTGAGCTGGAACTCGCGCTCGTTGTTGCGCTGCTTCTCACCCGGCCCGGGCACGAAGGGATAGAAGAAGCCGCGCTTGTAGTTGTAGATGAAGTAGATCGGCCGGCCCTCCTCCTCGAACGCGAAGACGGCGGCGAGCACGCGGTCGCCATAGCCGCTTCCCTCGAGCGAGCTCGACACCGTGTTGATCGAGACGACGAGGTCGTCGAAGTCGTCGTCGCGGAGCACGATCCACTGGTAGCCGTACCCGTCGGTCGACGTCTCGATCTTCGTGCCGGTGTCCTCGGCCGCGCTGCGCAGGAGCTCCTCGGTCTCCTGCACCATCTGCTTGAAGTCGGCCGTCGCGACACTCTGGAACGCGATGCCGGCGACGTTGCGATGCTTGAGGCCGAGTCCGGTCTCGAGCGTGATCTGCGCCGTGCTCATCGCGAACAGCCGGTCGCTTGCCGGGACCTTCAGCTTGCGACGGCCCCCGAGCAGCGCGTCGAGCAGGCCCACCGGGCTACGCCGCGTTGAGAGCGCCCTGGAGCTCCGCCTCGTAGCGCTGGAGGCGCTCGATGCGCTTCTCCGTGGGCGGATGGTCCATGAACAGCGTCCGGACGGCTGACTTCGCGGTGGGCGGCACGATGAAGAACGCGCTGAGCTGCTGCGCCGCGCGCAGATCCTGCTCGGGCACCTTGTCCATCATCCCGGAGATCTTCATGAGCGCCGACGACAGCGCGCTCGGCCGCCCGGTGATGACCGCCGAGCCCTTGTCGGCTGAGAACTCGCGGTAGCGCGAGAGGGCGAGCATCAGGAAGAACGACAGGATGTAGACGACGAACGAGACGAGCAGGACGACCGCCCAGCTCGGTCCCTCGTCGTCGCTGTCGCCGAAGCCACCGCCGAAGAAGAAGCCGAACTGCACGATCATCGACGCGACCGACGCGAAGAAGCTCGCGATGGTCATGATCATCACATCGCGGTTCTTGACGTGCGTGAGCTCGTGCGCCATGACGGCCTCGAGCTCGTGCGGCTCGAGCGTCTGCATCAGCCCGGTGGTGGTGCAGACCGTCGCGTTCTTGGGCGAGCGGCCCATCGCGAAGGCGTTCGGCATCGGAGTGTCGGCAACGGCGATCTTCGGCTTCGGCAGGTCCGCCTGGATGCACAGGCGCTCGATCATCGCGTGGAGGCCGGGCGCCTGCTCGGGCGTGACCTCCTTCGCGCCCATGGCCGCGAGGCCGATCTTGTCCGACAGGAAGAGCTGCCCGAGGAAGAGCGCTCCGGCGATGACGATGATCGTGACCGCACCGGCGCCCGCTGCGAACAGAACGCCGACCAGGGCCACGTAAAGCAGCCCCAGGAGGAACATCGTGAAGAGCATCCGGGTCTGAAGCCCGGCGTCGCGTCCCAGTTCAACTCGCTGTCGTGCCATTTGCAAGAAAGATTGTAGATGGAGGGCTAAGCGGCCTCTAAACGACGCCCCGGTGCTACATTCGGCCGTCCCGGACGCAAAAAACCCCTGCATAACCGCGGTAAACCACGCGTCCGGCCTCGCTCATGCGAAAGCCATTCCTCGTCACGATATGTCTTGCGCTGGCCGCGTACCTCCTGCTGCCGATGACCAGCCTGTCGAGTTCGCTGAACAGCCGCATCGACAGGGCGCAGCAGCAGCTCAACGGCAAGAAGGCCCAGGAGGGTGTGCTGACGACGCAGCTCTCGAGCTACAGCGCGCGGATCCAGTCGCTTCAGGGCGACATCTCGGACCTCCAGCAGCGCCAGGATCACGTGCAGGTCTCGCTGAACGCGAAGCAGGCCGAGCTCACGCAGATCGCGAACCGCCGCCAGATCGTGCAGGACCGGCTCACGCGCCTGCGCGCGAAGCTCACGGCCGGCCGGCAACTGCTCGCGCAGCGTCTTGTCGCTTTGTACAAGGACGATCAGCCCGACATGGTCACCGTTGTGCTCGAGTCGCACGGGTTCACCGACCTGCTGGATCGCTCCGACTTCATCCAGCGCATCTCCGACCAGAACGAGCAGATCGTGACGCGCGTGCGCGGGCTCACCCACCAGGTGGGTGTCGAGACGAAGCGTCTGGTCGGGCTCGAGGCGCAGGCGCGCGACGCGCGCAACCAGATCCTCGTGAAACGCAACCAGATCGCCGGCCAGAAGCAGACGCTGGTGTCGCGCCAGTCCGACCTCGTGGCCGCGAAGAACGTGCGCGCCCGCGCGCTCGCCCGGGTTCGCACCAGCAGGCACGCCATCGAGGACAAGCTGGGCAACCTCCAGGCGCAGCAGGCGAAGATCCAGGCTCGGATCAACAACGCGTCGTCGGGCATCAGCGCGGGGCCGATCAAGCGCGGCTCCGGGCAGTTCATCTGGCCGGTCAACGGCCCGATCACCTCCGGCTTCGGCGGGCGCAACATCGGCGCCGGCAACGAGTTCCACCCGGGCATCGACATCGGCGCCGCCACCGGCACTCCGATCCGCGCCGCGGGCGCCGGCACCGTCACGCTCATGCAGCCGGAGGCCGCGTCGGGCGGATACGGCAACTTCACCTGCATCAGCCACACGAGCTCGATCTCCACCTGCTACGGCCACCAGAGCCGGTTCGGCACGAGCATGGGCGCGCACGTGAGCCAGGGCCAGGTGATCGGCTACGTGGGCTGCACCGGCCGCTGCTTCGGGTCGCACCTCCACTTCGAGGTGCGCGTGAACGGCGCCGTGGTGAATCCGCTGGGGTACCTGTAGCGCCCGAGTAGCCTCCGGGGTCGCATGCAGCCGGAACTGCACCTCGGCCCCCTCACGCTCCAGACGTTCGGCATCGCCTTCGGCCTCGGTTTCGTCGCGGCGGGGCTCGTGCTCGCACGGCGCTTCCGGGAGCTCGACCGGCCGCCCGACTGGGCCTACGAGATGGTCTTCGCCGCTCTGGTCGGCGGCCTCGTCGGCGCGCGCCTGAACTACATCTTCCAGAACTGGGACAAGGTCTCGAACGACCTGCTGGGCAACCTGTTCTCCGGGTCCGGTCTCGTCTGGCTCGGCGGCGTGGTGGGCGGCGCGATCGGCGTGCTGCTGTGGGCGTGGCGCAAGCGCTGGCTGTCGCTCACACTGCTCGACACCGCGTCGATCCCGCTGGCGCTCGGCTACGCGATCGGCCGCATCGGCTGCCAGCTCTCCGGCGACGGCGACTACGGCAAGCACACCGACCTGCCGTGGGGGATGTCGTATCCGCACGGCACCGTGCCGACCACCGACACGGTGCACCCGACGCCGGTCTACGAGACGCTGGCGATGGGCCTCGTGGCGCTGCTGTTGTGGCAGCTGCGCGATCGCCTTCGGCCCGGGCTCCTGTTCGCGCTGTGGCTCGTGCTCTCGGGACTCGAGCGGCTGCTCGTGGAGTTCATCCGCCGCAACGAGCCGGTGGCGCTCGGGCTCACCACGCCGCAGCTGATCAGCATCGGGATGATGATCGTGGGCGGTGTGTGGCTAGCCCGCGCGCGCACGCCGCGGCTCGCGCCGGCGCGCGGGTGACGCCGAGCCCACAGCCGCGGCAGCGCATAGCGCGAGCGCGACGGCCGCGCCGGCTGCCATGTCGAGCTTGAACGACGCGTAGATGCCCACGATCCCGGCGAGCGCGCCCACGGCTGCGCCCGCGCCCACCGCCTGCGCGGTGCTGTGAACGTGGCGGCGGACCGCGAGCGGCGGCGCCACGATCGCCGCCAGCGCCAGCAGGCTGCCGAGGCTCTGCACCGCCACGCACACCACCGCGGCCAGCAGGAGGGCGAGCGCTGTGCGCACGGCGCCGGGTGCGACGCCCAGGGCGGGGGTGCCGACGGGGTCGAACACGAGCGCGGCGAACGGGCGCTGGAGGACGACGAGGATCGCACCGCCTACGAGGGCGAGCCCGGCTGCAAGCGCGATGTCGCCGTTCGTGACCGAGAGCGGGTCGCCGAACAGGAGCTCCGCGAGGCGCTGCGGCGTGCTCGGGGCGAGCGCGAGCAGAGCGCCGAGGCCGAGCATCGCGGTGACCGCCACGGCCGTCGCCACCTCGAAGCCGATGCGCTCGTCGCGCGCCGCGATCGCGATGAGGAGTGCGGTGGCGACGGCGCCCGCCAGTGCGCCGCTCACCAGTGGCGCGCCGATCAGTGCGGCACCGACGAGGCCGGGGAGCAGGCCGTGCGAGAGCGACTCGGCGCCGTAGCTGAGCCCGTACGACACGACCCAGAAGCCGACCGCTCCCGCGATCGCCCCGAGCAGGATCACGTCCGCGAGCGCGTGGCGGCCGATGCCGGACTGGAGCGGCTCGAGCATCAGTGGTGGTGATGGTGCTGGGTCGCGACCGCCTCGTCGCCCGACTCGAGCATGACGATCTCGCCGGCATAGGTGCGCTCGAGCACGTCGCGCACGAGCACGTCCTCGGGCGGGCCGTACGCCACCTGCGTCCCGTTGAGGCACAGCACGCGGTGGTAGCGGCGCGCGCCCACGATGTCGTGGCTCGACACGAGCAGCGTGCGGCCCCCGGCTGCAAGCTCGTGGAACAGGCCGACGAGCGCATCGGCGCTGGCGGGATCGACGCCGGCGAGCGGCTCGTCGAGCAGCAGGATGCGGGCCTCCTGCACCAGCGCGCGCGCCAGCAGCACGCGCTGGCGCTGGCCGCCGGACAGCCGGCCGAACGCGGTGTGCGCCTGAGCCGCCAGGCCGACACGTTCGAGCGCGTCGTGTGCCGCCCGGCGCTCGGAGCGGCCGGCGGGCAGCCACCAGCGCCCGTGCGCGAGCGCGCCCATCAGAGCCACGTCGTGCGCGCTCACCGGGAAGTCGAGCTCCGTGCGGTCGGTCTGGGGGACGTAGGCCACGCGATCGCCCAGGCGCGCGAGGCCGCTCGTCTCGATCTCGCCGAGCAGCGCTCGGAACAGCGTGGTCTTGCCACCGCCGTTGGGCCCGAGGACGACCACGGCCTCGCCCGCCTCGGCGGCGAAGGTCACGTCGCGGAGAACGGGCGCGCCGCCGTACCCGGCGGCCAGATCGCGACACTCGACGAGCGGCGTCATGCGGTGACC
The DNA here is from genome assembly GCA_025928265.1 of Thermoleophilaceae bacterium. Lineage (GTDB taxonomy): Bacteria > Actinomycetota > Thermoleophilia > Solirubrobacterales > Thermoleophilaceae > JAICJV01. Next base: position 6,185 of record JAICJV010000083.1, on the reverse strand, counting down.
CGCTTCGCGGGCGCCGTGGCCAGCGCGACGGCGGTGAACACGAGGCCGCCGAGCACGGCGACCGACGGGCCGGGCGGTGCGTCGAGCCAGAGCGCGATGTAGGCGCCCACGATCCCCTCGGCGAGCGCGAAGGCGACCGATCCGATCAGCAGCGCCGGAACGCTCGTGGCGATCAGCCGGGCGGTGGCGGCCGGGACGATGAAGAGCGCCGCGGTGAGGAGCGCGCCCACGGCGGGCAGCGAGGTGACCACGACCGCGGCGATGATCGCGAGCAGCAGCCCGTCGGCGGCGGCGACCGGTGCGCCGAGCGCGCGGGTGCCGTCGCGGTCGAAGCCGGATGCGAGCCATGCGGGGCCGACGGTAAGGGTGGCGATCAGCGCGACGCCGGCGCCGACTCCGGCCGCCCACAGGTCGCCCGGGCCGATTGCGAGCAGGCTGCCGAAGAGGAGGGTGTCCACGCGCGCGCCGGAATGGAACACGTCGCTGGCCAGCACCACGCCGATCGCGAGCGCTGCCGCGAGCACGACGCCGGTGACGGCATCGGCAAAGCGCCCCGCGGCGCGCGATCCCGCCTGCCAGACGACGGCCGCATACGTGAGCGCGACCGCGAGCGCGGCGTAGAGCGGCCGGAACCCGGCGGCGTCGGCCACCACCAGGCCGGGGAAGGTCGAGCTGCCGACGGCGTGCGCGAAGAACGCGAGACGGCGCAACACGACCCAGGCGCCGAGCAGGCCGCCGGCGACTGCGAGCAGCGCGAGCTCCGCCACCGCGGTGCGCATGAACGGCAGATCGACGAGCTCGGCGGGGGAGGGCACCTGTGCATCGTAGTTGAGATTGATTATCGTTTGCATCCCTATGAGTCGGCGCCGGACCGAGCAACGAGAGGCGATCGTCGAGGCGCTGCGCGCCTCCGACCGGGCCGTGACGGCCCAGGAGCTGCACGGCCAGCTGGAGGGCGTCGGCCTGGCGACCGTCTACCGCAACCTCCAGCGCCTGGCCGACGAGGGCACCGCCGACACGCTGCGCCGCGACAACGGCGAGCAGGCGTTCCTCATGTGCGGCGGCGGCCATCACCACCACCTGACGTGCCGGGTCTGCGGGCGCGTAGAGCGCGTGCGGGACTGCCGGCTCGACGACTGGGCGGGCGCCGTGGCGGCCGAGCACGGGTTCGCGCAGGTGGAGCACCACGCGGAGCTGGTGGGCGTGTGCCGGGGGTGCGCGGGCTCCGGGTGATCGTGGTGGCGGCGGCGCTCCGCTCGGCGCCCGGCCCTCCGGGATGTGGGCTGAGCTGGATGGGCTGGGTAGGGGAGCAGCCCGAAGCGAACGTGCGCTCTTGGGGCCTTTGGCGCGTAGAAACGCACGTTCGGGCTGGTGAACGTCCATTACTCCCCCCTCTAAGGGGGAGAAACCGACGTTCACGTCTTGGCCGCCCTACCCAGCCGATCGGACCACGGTGGGCCCGCCGCGCCGTGCCGAGCGGATCTCCGCGCACGTGACGGTTCACACATCCGTCCAGTCTCAACCTGACTGCTCAAGTTGCCGATAAGTCCTGTTAATGCGTATGACCAGGGCTTTCATAGCGGCGGCACTAGTCGCTCTCGTGGTCGTCACGGCGGTGGTCGTGGCGGTCGCGGTCACGCCGGGCGCGTTCGGTTTCGGAATCGCACCGCAGCAGTCTGCGCCGAAGGCGAACAGCCGCGTGATCGCGGTGGACGTCGACATCCGCCCGAAGACCGCGAAGACCCTGCACAGGAGCACAAAGCCGGCTCCGGTCAAGGCCGCGCCCGCGCCTGCTCCGGCGGCTCCGGCGCCCGCGCCGATGGCCGCGCCACGTGCGATGGCTCAGGCGCCCGAGCCCGACCCGGCGCCCACCGCCGTGGACGGCCGGCGCCAGCAGCAGGCTGCCAAGCCGGAACCCCGCACCACGGACTCGGCGCCGTCCACGATCGACGCGCGCCCGACGCCGCCGAGCGACGTTCCGCAAAGCCCGAACCTTCACGGTACGGACTAGCGCTTACGGGGCATAACCAAGGTCGATGCACGCACGTGCCGCCTACATCCGCAGTTTCGGCACCACCGGCATCCTCCTCGTAGCCTCGCTCCTCATGCTCGCCATGGTGGGAGCGGTGGTGGGCTTCCACCGCTGGCCGGGGGATTCCGTGGTGCAGTCGGTTCCGTCCGTTCCGCTCAAGCCGGCTTCGACCACGCACTTCCGTGCCGTGCGTCCGGCGGCCACCGGCGTGCACAAGGCGAAGAGCGCCCGGGCGGCGCACCGCGCCGGCGCCCGTAGCGCAACCGCCGGCCTCGTGAAGGTCGTGCCGGTGCACTCGCCCGTCGCGGTCGGGTATCCGGTTTCGACCGCGCCTGGCTCAGTCACGCCGGGCACGCCCGGACCGTCGCAGCCGAGCGGTGCGGGCGCCACCGCGCCGGATCAGCCACGACCGCCCGCGACGCCGACCGCGCCGTCTGCGCCGCAGCCGCTCCAGACCCTCGTCGAAGAGATCGTCCAGAGCGTCCCGCCGATCCCGGGAGTCCCGCAGCGCGGCCAGCCGCTCCAGATTCAGATCCAGATCCCGATCGCCGGCCTCCCCGCGATCGAGACGCCGCCGCTCCCGTAGATGGCTAACCGCCCAGCGCGCGCTCGATGAAGCGCAGCGACTCGTTCTGCATCTCGCCGTCGTGCTGCAGCGAGCGGTGGTGGCCGCCCGGCAGCACCAGCAGTCGCTTCGGGTCGCCGGCAGCGTCGTAGATCTCCTGCGAGTGGGTCCACGGCACCTGTTCGTCGCCGCGCGCGTGCATGAGCAGGAGCGCCGTTCGTGGCGCCAGCGACGCGGCGGCGTCGCGCACGCTCACGGACTGGAGCCAGGCCTCGGCGTCCCCGTGATCGACGCGGAACTCGTAGCTCCGGTTGCGCAGCCCGCGCAGCAGCATGTCCTCGGACGCCGGGCAGATCGCCACCACCGCGCCCACGGCCCCGCCCGAAGCGGCCGCGGCCAGGATCGCGCAGAAGCCGCCCATGCTCGACCCCCGCAGAGCGATCCGGTCGGTGTGCTCGCGCAGCACGTCGCACATCGTGAGCGCGTCCTCGATCGCGCCGCGACCGAAGTCGCCGGTCGACCGGCCGTGCCCTCGCGCGTCGTAGGCCAGCGCGGCCACGCCGCGGTCGCGGGCAGTGCGCCCGAAGTCGAAGTGGCTCTCCTTCGCCGACCCCGCGCCGTGGAGCACGACCACGCCCGCCACCGGCTCGCCGTCCGGCAGGAACAGCGCGTACGACAACCCGTCGTGCTCACCCAGCTCTGGGCGGGCTGGCAGGGGGTGCTTCATAATCGGGCGCGACTATGGCAGGAGCCGCGGAAACCCCTGCGGCCGCCGGGGTCTCGCACGTCTATCCGCACGGCTCGCGCCTGAACGAGCGGGGACGCCTCGAGATCGGCGGTTGCGACGTGATCGAGCTGGCCGAGGAGTTCGGCACCCCGGCGTACGTCTACGCCGAGGACGACATGCGCATCCGCGCGCGCGAGTTTCTCTCGGCGTTCGAGCGCCGCACCGACCGCTTCGAGGTGGTCTACGCGAGCAAGGCGTTCCCCTGCACCGCCGTCTACAAGCTGATGGCCGAGGAGGGGCTGTCGTGCGACGTCGCATCCGGCGGTGAGCTGTTCCTTGCACTGCGCGGCGGCTTCGACCCCGCGAAGATCTACATGCACGGCAACAACAAGTCGGTCGCGGAGCTCGAGTACGCGATCGAGCAGGGCGTGGGGACGATCGTGATCGACTCGTTCGACGAGCTCGAGCGCCTCGAGCGGATGGCGCCCGGCCAGCGCGTGATGCTGCGCGTGACGCCCGGGATCAAGCCCGACACGCACGCCTACATCTCGACCGGGCAGGAGGACTCGAAGTTCGGCTTCGGGGTCGACGAGGTGCCGCGCGCCATCGCCGCGATCGAGAACCTCGACCTCGTCGGCCTGCACGCCCACATCGGCTCGCAGGTGTTCCAGCTCGATCCGTACGAGAAGCTGGCCGAGGTGCTCACCGGCGTCGGCGAGTACCCGCGGCTCAACCTGGGCGGCGGGCTCGGCATCGCGTACACCCAGGACCAGAAGCCGCCGTCGATCGACTCGTACGTGGAGTCGCTGTTGCGCGGCGCGCCGGACGGCGTGACCGTCCTGTGCGAGCCCGGCCGCTCGCTCGTGGGCAACGCGGGCGTGACGATCTACCGCGTGGGCACGGTCAAGTCGATCCCGAACGTGCGCACCTACGTGGCGGTCGACGGGGGGATGTCGGACAACCTGCGGCCGATGCTCTACGGCGCGCACTACGAGGCCGAGATCGCCGACCGCTTCGGCGGGCACTCACTCTGCACGGTCGCCGGCAAGCACTGCGAGTCGGGCGACATCCTCGTGAGCGACGTGCTGCTCGACGAGCCGCGGCCCGGCGACGTGCTGGTCACTCCCGCCACCGGCGCCTACGGTCACGCCATGGCCAACAACTACAACGGCATCCCGCGCCCGCCGGTCATCTTCTGCCGCGACGGCGACGCGCGCGTTGTGGTGCGCCGCGACACCTACGAGGACCTGGCAGCGCGTGACGCCGTTTAGGGTCGGCCTCCTCGGCCACGGCACGGTCGGCGGGGCGCTGCACGAGCTGGTCGATGCGCGCGCGGACGCGATCGAGGCCACGACGGGGATGCGGCCGGAGATCTCCGGCGTTCTCACGCGCTCGCGCGGCGACTTCGAGGACATAGTCGAGCGCTCCGACCTCGTGGTCGAGCTGATCGGCGGCCTCGAGCCCGCGCGGGACTACATCCTGCAGGCCCTCGCGGCCGGGAAGCACGTGGTCACGGCGAACAAGGCGGTGCTCGCACAGCACGGCGAGGAGCTCTACGACGCGGCGCGCTCCGCCGGAGTGCAGCTGCGCTTCGAGGCTGCCGTCGGCGGCGTCGTGCCCGTCATCCGCGTGATCCACGAGACGCTCGCCGCCGCGCACATCGAGCGCGTGCACGGGATCGTGAACGGCACCACCAACTTCATCCTCACGGAGATGACGCGCACGGGCGAGGCATACGCACCGGCTCTCAAGCAGGCGCAGGAGCTCGGCTATGCGGAGGCCGATCCGACCGACGACGTGACCGGCCGCGACGCCGCGGCCAAGATGGCGATCATCGCGCGGCTCGCGTTCAACGCCCGGCTCACGATCGACCAGGTGGCGTACGAGGGCATCGAGCGGATCACGGCCGACGACATCGAGTACGCCAAGGAGCTCGGCCTGTCGCTCAAGCTGCTGGGCACCGCCGAGCGGCGCGACGGCGGCATCTCGGTGCGCGTGCATCCGGCGTTCCTGTACGGATCGCACCCGCTCGCGTCGGTGAACGGCTCGTTCAACGCGGTCACGATCGAGTCGCCGGCAATCACGGAGATCACGCTCTCGGGTCCTGGCGCGGGCGGGTCGCAGACGGCGTCCGCGGTGCTGGGCGACGTGATCTCCGCGATGATCCCGCCGGCCACGCTGCCGGCACCGCCCGAGGACCAGGAGATCATCACCGACGTGGTGTCCGGCTTCTACCTCGGCCTCGAGGTGGCCGACAAGCCGGGCGTGCTCGCCCAGGTGGCGGAGATCCTCGGCCTGCAGGGAGTGTCGGTGAAGTCGGTGGTGCAGAAGGGCCTGGGGGAGGATGCGCGGCTCGCGATGGTCGTGCACCCCGTGCTGGAGTCGCGCTTCATGGCGGCTGTGCACCTGATCGGCCAGCTGCCGTTCCTGCGCTCGGCCCCGCGCCCGATCCGGGTGATCGAGGAGACCTTCAGTGAGTGAGAACGGCCTGTGGCGCTACCGGGACCGGCTCCCGGTGGAACCCCTCGTAACGCTAGGCGAGGGCTGGACGCCGCTCATACCCGCGCCCGCCATCTCCGAGCGCGTCGGCGCCGACGTGTGGCTGAAGTTCGAGGGCGCGAACCCGACGGGCTCGTTCAAGGACCGCGGCATGACCGTGGCGGTATCCGCCGCGATTCGCGACGGGCAGCATGCCGTGGTGTGCGCGTCCACCGGGAACACGGCCGCGTCGGCGGCGGCGTATGCGGCGCGCGCGGGCCTGCGCGGCGTCGTGATCGTGCCCAAGGGCAAGATCGCCACCGGCAAGCTCGCGCAGGCGCTCATGCACGGCGCCAAGGTCATCGCGCTGCGCGGCAACTTCG
>JAICJV010000030.1 GCA_025928265.1 Thermoleophilaceae bacterium | reverse complement strand
AGCAGGAGCACATCCCACTCGAGCCGCCGCAGCACCTCGACGAACTGCTCGTACCGCTCGCCCGGGCACGTGAAGCGGAAGCGGTCCGGCGGATAGAGACGGCCGTGGAACAGGTTCCACGTGGCGAGGCGGATCTTCACGCCCGTGGGCGGAGCAAGCCGAACCCGCGCAGCATGAGCAGAGCCGACTCGCCGAGGCTGCCGCGCCTGGGCAGCAGGCCGAGCTGCACGGCCACCTCGTAGAGGTCGAAGAAGCCGCGTGCGCGGCGCACATCGCCGTCGCGCAACTGGAGGTAATGCACGCCGTGAAGCGTGAGGAAGCGACCGGTGGCGGGCAGCGCGCCCACCTCGCCGCGATGGGTGCCGACCGCGCGCCACGGAAGGCATGCGCTGTCGCCGTCGATCACAGCGGGCCCGGCGTCCTCGATCCGCATGTCGGGGAAGGCGCGGTGCAGGCGCGCGGCGTGCGCGGCCAGCGCGGCGAGCCCCTCGAGCGGCTCCGGCTCGAGCGGGTCCTGGTACATCACGTCGACGCGGCAGCAGTCGCCGAATGCCTCGGGCGTGCCGGCCAGCCATGCCGAGCGCCAGCGCGCGGCGAGCCCTCCGCCGTCGCGCCGGACGACCTCGCTCACGTCAGCTCCGGGACGCCCTCGGTCGGCGTCGACGCCTCGGCGTAGAGCCGCCGCGGGATGCGCCCGGCGGCCCGCGCCTTCCAACCGGCCTCCACCGCCAGCCGCATGGCCTCGGCCATCTTGGTGGGATCCTCCGCGCGCGACACCGCACTCGCGAGCAGCACCGCGTCGCAGCCGATCTCCATCCCGAGTGCGGCGTCGGACGCGGTGCCCACCCCGGCGTCGAGGATCACGGGCACGCGCGACTGCTCCACGATCAGGCGGAGGTTGTACGTGTTGTTGATGCCCATGCCGCTGCCAATCGGCGAGCCGAGCGGCATGACGGCGGCGCAGCCGGCGTCCTCCAGCCGGCGGGCGAGGATCGGGTCGTCGTTCGTGTACGGCAGCACCGTGAAGCCGTCGGCCACGAGCTGCTCTGCGGCGTCGAGCAGCTCGACCGGGTCGGGCAGCAGCGTGCGGTCGTCGCCGATCACCTCGAGCTTGACCCAGTCGGTGTCGAAGGCCTCGCGCGCGAGCTGCGCGGTGGTGACGGCATCGCGCGCCGTGTAGCAGCCGGCGGTGTTCGGCAGCAGCATGCAGCCGGCCTTCTCGAGCACTTCCACGATCGAGCCGCGCGCGCTCGGATCGACCCGGCGCAGCGCGAGCGTGGCCAGGTCGGCGCCCGACGCGCGAACGGCCTCGCCCATGATCTCGAGGTTGCGGAACCCACCGGTGCCGATAACGAGCCGCGAGCCGAACTCGCGGTCGGCGATGACGAGCCTGTCAGCCACCCTGCACCGCCTGCACGACCTCCACGCGCGCCCCCTCGGCGAGCTCGTGCTCGTCCCAGCGGCCGCGTGGCACCACCTCGCCGTCGATCGCGACGGCCACGCCGCGGCCTTCGCCGGTGGCGCCCGACGCGAGCACGGCCTCACGCACGCTGGCGCGCTCCGACAGCTCGCGCTGCTCGCCGTTCAGCACGATCCTCATGCCACCCTCGCGGGCTCGAGCATCTCGACCACGGCCTCGGCCGTCACGGGCGCGAGCAGGACGCCGTGCCGGTAGTGGCCGGTGGCCCACACGATGCCGTCGCGCTCCTCGATCACCGGCAGGTTGTCGGGCGTGGCGGGGCGCAGCCGGGCGGATGCCTCGACGAACTCGAGCTCCTCGATCTCGGGCAGCACCTCCCATGCAGCTTCGAGCAGCCGGTGGATGCCGCCGGCGGTGACGTCGGTATCGAAGCCGCGCTCCTCCACCGTGCCGCCGACCACGACCTCGCCGCTTGTGCGCGAGACCACGTAGCAGCGCGGCGTGCGGACGAGGCGCTCGGTGAGCGGCTCGCTCGCACGCAGCCGCAGGATCTGCCCCTTGACCGGGCGGACGACCGGCGCGCCTTCGAACGAGCCCGTCCAGCAACCGGCTGCCACGACGACGGACCCGGCGCGTATCCGCGTGCCGTCGCCGAGGGTGACCGAGTCGGGGGCGACGCCGGACGCCGTCGCCATCAATATCTCCGCGCCGTCGCTCTCGAGGGCGGCCACGAGCGCTCTCACGACCGAGCGCGGATCCACGTGCGCCTCCTCCGGCGCGTGAATGGCGCCCGTGACGCGCGGTGACAGCCGCGGCTCCAGGCGGCGCGCCTCGCGGCTGGTGAGCCATTCGGCGTCGAGGCCGAGCGACTGCTGGAAATGGAGCTGCCGGCGCAACTCCTCGGCGTCGTCGCGATCGACGCCGACCACGAGCGCGCCGCTCGCGCGAAAGCCGACGTCGACACCGGTGTGCCCGGCGAGCTCCGCCGCGAACGCCGGCCACATCTGCGCGCTGCGCGCGTTGAGCGCCAGCACGCCCTCCTCGCCGAACGCCGCCTCCGTCACCGGCGCGAGCATCCCGGCCGCCACGCCGGACGCACCGGCGCCAGGCCTGTCGCGCTCCACGACGAGCACCGACAGACCGCGCTGCGCCGCGCGCCACGCGCTCGCGAGCCCGACCACGCCGCCGCCGACGACAACTGCGTCGTATCCGGTCCTGCGCGGCGTGTCGATCACCCGACCCTTTCGGTGTCCACCGGCGGGCCGCGCGATCCATTCCCCACGCCGGCATTACCCGGATCGGGTGCAACGGTCGGCGGCGACCCAGCCGCCCTCTCAGCCCGGTCTGCCCGAGCTCCCGTACTGGAGAAACTCTACTGCGGTTGCTTCATCGCCCTCCGCGCTCTGCCAGGCGAGCGAAAACCGAGCATGCCAAGGACGCAGGGTGGGGGTAGGTACGACGTACGGCCCCCACCCGAGGACGCGGGCAGGCGACGGTTTGCAGCCGCCTAGTAGCGGTCGCGCGGGGGGAGGTTCTGGGTCCGGTCGTCGTACGCGCCCGTCGTGCGGCGACGCTGCGCAGCGTCGGACCAGACGAACGTGTAGAGCAGCGACAGGATCAGCCCGAGGATCCCGACGAGCATCAGGATCACGCCCACGGTCTGGATGTTGATCCCGGACACGTCGGCCGTGACGGCGTACTTGAGGATCGCGCCAACCGCAATCAGCAGAAGCGAGGTGCCGATCGTCATCGCGTCCGAACCATACCCGGGCGGTCGGCTGTGCAACCCGAAGTGCGCGGGGAAATCGGAAGTTTCGGTCCGCTGCGTTTGCGGCGTTCTCTGCTGGCCGCCGAAACTGAACGATTTCGCTGTTGTTACATTCCTCCGCTGCCACGGCCCGCGCCTCGCGCGCGTTCTGCGCCTCCGTGGCCCATGAGGTGCGCCTTCTTGCGCGCGCCGGCAGGAACCAGACACCCCCGCAAGCGACCAACCGTGCAGAGGGCGGTTCGCACATGAGAAAACTCCCACTACCGATCGCTGTCGTGCTCGTGCTCGTGGCCTCGCTGGCCATCGCCGCGACCGCGTCGGCCCGGCGCTCCATGCCGACGATGATCCAGGACGACAAGGTTCTTGTCGGCGGCGATCAGGCGCAGCGCGACGCGCGCCTCGACGAGATCAAGAGCCTCGGCGTGGACATCGTGAAGGTGCGCGTCGACTGGCGCAGCATCGCGCCCGACTCGACGAGCACCACCAAGCCGAACTTCGACGCCAAGGACCCCGCCGCCTACCCCGCCGGCGCCTGGGCGCCGTACGACGCGATCGTGCGCGGCGCGGCCGCGCGCGGCATGGGCGTGTACCTCCAGCTCGGCGGATCGGCGCCCGAGTGGGCCACTCCGGGCAAGCGCAAGAGCGCGGTGAACTCGCCGCGCGCGGGCATGTTCCGCGACTTCGTACAGGCCGTCGGCACGCGCTACTCAGGCAGCTTCGGCGGTTCCGCCGGCAGCCCCGGTTCGCCCGGCGGCGGCGGTGGTGGCGGCGGCCTGCCGCTCCCGAAGGAGCTCGCATCGCTGCTCGGCGCCGGCGCGGGTAGCTCGACGGCCACGGCGGCCCAGGCACCCACCGCTGCCCTCCCGCGCGTGACGCTCTACTCGGTCTGGAACGAGCCGAACCTGCGCAGCTGGCTTTCGCCGCAGACGCGCAAGCGCGTGCCGGTGTCACCCGCGATCTACCGCCGCCTCCTCTACGCGGCGTCGGATGGGCTGAAGGCATCGGGACATGCGCACGACCAGCTGCTCGTGGGTGAGCTGCTGCCGTTCGCGCGCTCGGGCCGTACCGGTTCCACGAAGCTCCGGCCGATCACGTTCCTGCGCGAGCTGGCGTGCCTCAACGGCCACTACCGCCCGTATCGCGGCAGGGCCGCGAAGAAGCGCGGCTGCGCGAAGAAGTTCCGCAAGCTGCCGGGCACGGGTCTCGCCTTCCACCCGTACACGCTCGGCGGCGGTCCGAACATCAAGACGCCAAACAAGGACGACGCGTCGATCGCCACGCTCTCGCGCGTGACGCGGGCGCTCGACAAGATCTACGCGCGGCACCGGCTCGCCAAGCGCAAGATGCCGCTGTGGATCACGGAGTTCGGCTTCCAGTCGAGCCCGCCGGACCACTTCGCCACTCCGCTCCGGCGCATCCCTGGCTTCCAGGCGCAGTCCGAGCGGATCGCGTTCCGCAACCGCCGCGTGGTGTCGTTCTCGCAGTACCCGCTGCTGGACGACTCCGGTCTGGCCGGTTTCCAGTCGGGGCTGCGATACAGCAACGGCAAGGCCAAGCGCGGCGTGTACAGCGGCTTCGCACACACGGTCTACGCCGTGAGGCGAGGCTCGCGCGTCGAGGTGTTCGGCTGCGAGCGCGCCGCCACACGCGGCACCAAGGTCACGATCCAGGGCCGCGTCGGCAAGAAGGGCAGGTGGAAGAACCTGGCCACCGCCTCGACCAACGCGTACGGCTACTTCGACCGCAAGGTCCGCTTCTCACCGGGCCGCAAGAGCCAGCTGCGCTACGTGGTCGGCAAGACCAAGAGCCGCGCCGCGGGCGTGGCCAAGCGCTAGACGCTCCGTCCGTCAGCTCGGCGGCGCTCTGTCAGGATCAGGTCCATGGCAGACGCCGCTGAGCGGCGGGCGCGCCTCGCTGTCGCCCGCCTCTACCTCGTGATCGATGCCGCTGCCGCGCCGGAGGTCGTCCCCGCTGCGCTCGAGGCGGGCGTCGACATCGTGCAGCTGCGCGAGAAGCACGCGACCGACGAGGAGATCGTGCGCGTGGGCGGGGAGCTGCTGGCGCTGTGCGAGCAGCACGACGCGCTCTTCTTCGTGAACGACCGGCCCGACCTCGCCGGTGCCTGCGGTGCGCACGGCGTTCACCTCGGCCAGGACGACGGCCCGATCGACTCGGTGCGCGACGACGTGCTCGTCGGCCTGTCCACCCATTCGCCGGAGCAGGTCGACGAGGCGATCCGGTCGCGCGCAGACTACTTCGCCGTCGGCCCCGTGTACGAGACCCCGACGAAGGCGGGCCGTCCCGCGGTCGGCCTCGAGCTCGTGGAGTACGCGGCCGCGCGCGAGGCCGAAAAGCCCTGGTTCGCGATCGGCGGGATCGACACCTCGAACGCCGGCGCGGTTGTCGCGGCGGGCGCGCAGCGGCTCGTCGTGGTTCGCGCGATACGCGACGCCGCCGACCCCGGCGCCGCCGCCGCCGAGTTGCGAAGCCACGTGGAGCAGGCAGTTGGGCAAGCGCAGTAGGAAGCAGCGTGCCCCGCGGCCGGCAGCCGCAGCAGCCGCGCCGAAGCCGCCGTCGCGCTCCGAGATTCGCAACGCCGAAGCACGCGCGAACCTGAAGCCGCTCGCGCCCGGCGAGCGGCCGGTTGCGGTCACGATCGGCGCGGTGCTCACGTTCATCGCGGCGAGCGTGAACATCGTCTTCTACGCGGCCGGCGAGAAGATCCAGGGCACCCGTCCCGCACTCGGCGGCATCCTGTTCTTCACCGCGCTCATGTACGCGATGGCGTGGGGTCTCTGGAGGGCGCGCTACTGGGCGGTGCTCGGCCTCGAGGGGCTGCTCGGCATCCTGCTCGTGATCTTCTCGCTGTTCGCGCTGCGGGCGGAGACGCTCGCGGACGTGGTGATCAGCATCGCCATCCTCGTGCCGTCCGGCGCGCTCTTCTGGTTTTTGATCAAGGCGATGGCGCGGATCCAGATGCCGGAGCGCCCGCGGTGAGCGACGAGCGCTTCTCGATGGTGCAGAAGGTGCGCTTCGGCGATCTCGACGCCATGCAGCACATGAACAACGTCGAGTTCCTGCGCTTCTTCGAGACGGCGCGGATCGAGTACATCGGCCAGCTCGCGCCCGAGCACGCCCCCACGTCGCGGCGCGTGTTCGGCTTCATCTTCGCCGAGTGCCACATCGCCTACCGCTCGCCCGCGCACTACGGCGAGGAGATCCGCACCTACATCTGGCCCGCCGAGCTCCGACGCTCGAGCCTCAAGCTCGGCTTCGAGATGCGCGTCGACTCCGGCGACCGGCTGGTCGCCGACGGCTGGGGCACGCTCGTCGGCTACGACTACGGGGAGGGCCGCTCGCGGCCGATCCCCGACGAGCTGCGCGCACGGATCGAGCCGTCCCTCGTTGGATAGGCTCAGGCCCCGTGGCTGACAAGTACGACCTGATCGTCATCGGCTCGGGGCCCGGCGGCTACGTCGCGGCGATCCGCGCCGCGCAGCTCGGCTTCAAGACCGCGGTGGTCGAGAAGGACCGCGTCGGCGGTCGCTGCCTGAACTACGCGTGCATCCCTGCGAAGGCCGTCCTGCGCGCGGCGGACGTGGCGACCGAGGCGCGCGAGGGCGCGAACTTCGGCGTCGAGGTCGGCGACGTGAAGATCAACTTCTCGGGCGTCACCAATCACCGCGACGAGGTGGTCAAGAAGCTCACCGGCGGCGTCGGGATGCTCTTGAAGAAGAACAAGGTCGAGGTGATCGAGGGCTTCGGCGCGCTCACCGACGACGCGAACGTGCGCATCGGCGGACAGTTCGACGGCACCGTCATCGAGACCGACAAGGTCGTGCTCGCGTGCGGCTCGATCCCCAAGCCGGTGCTCGGCCTCCAGTTCGGCAAGCGGATTCTCTCGACCGAGACGATGTGGGCGCTGAACGAGCAGCCCGGGAAGCTCGCCGTGATCGGCGCGGGCGCGTCCGGCACCGAGGTCGCCTCCGCGTTCGCGCGACTCGGAACGCAGGTCCACCTGTTCGAGGCGCTGCCGCAGATACTCCCGCTCGAGGACAGGGACATCGCCCGCGCCGCCGCGCGCGAGATCGCGCGGTCAGGCGTGAACATCGTGACCGAGGCGAACGTCGAGTCCGTGGACGCGAACGAGGACGGCGTGACGATCGCCTGGGGCGACAACCGCGAGACCTTCGACTACCTGTGCATCTGCGCCGGCCGCGGTCCCGACGTCGAGGGGCTGGGACTGGACGAGGCGGGCGTGAAGCTCGGTGAGCGCGGCCTGATCGAGGTCGACGGCGCCCAGCGCACGAATATCGACGGCGTGTACGCGATCGGCGACATGGTGCGCGGCAAGGCGCTCGCCCACAAGGCGTCGGACGAGGGCATCATCGCCGTCGAGGACGCCAAGGGCCTCGAGACGCATCCGATCGACCAGCCGTTCGTGCCCGCCGCCACCTTCTGCTACCCGCAGGTCGCGTCCTTCGGGCTCACCCAGGCGCAGGCCGAGGAGCAGGGATACGACGTCGCCGTCGGGCGCATCCCGATCACCGCCGTCGGCGCGCCCACCGTCTACGGCGATCGCGGCGGCATGGTCAAGATCGTGGGCGACAAGAAGTACGGCGAGCTACTCGGCGGCCACATCGTGTGCGCGAAGGCGGCCGACCTGATCCAGGAGCTGGTTGCAGCACGCGACCTCGAGGGCGGATACCCCGAGGTCGCGCGCCAGATCCATCCGCACCCGGCGTATGCCGAGGCGATCATGGAAGCCGCCCGTGCCGCCGACGGCTGGCTGATCCACGGCTAAGGCGGCTGCAAACCATCGCCTGCCTGCGTCCTCGGAGTGGGGCCGTACGGTCGTACTTACCCCACTCCTGCGTCCTTGGCATGCTCGGTTTTTGCTCGCCTTACGTCGTACGGCGGGCGCGCGCGGCGCGACTGCCTCGTGCGATCACGACGACGCACGCCACGATCAGCAGCAGCAGGCCGATCAGCATCCCGGTCCACGAGATGTCGCCGATCGCCTGACGCAGGCCGTGGTGGTGGTTTCCCATCGCTCCTGCGAGGGCGAAGCAGACCACTGTGAAGATTGCGAGCCCGACGATTGCCTTGCGGTTGATCATGGTTCCTCCAGTTGGGTGAAGTAGCGCCACAGTAAGGTCGCCGGGACCCTCCGCGCATCTGCTCCTGGGGAGATTCTCGCGTACACCTCCGGGCAGATGCGAGCGCCCCGGGCGCGGGTTACGGTGACGTCATGCGCGCGTGGTTCGAGGTGCTGCTGGCGGTCGCGATGACCGCGGCCATCGAGGTCGAGCTGATCGTCGATGGCAACCTCGACACACCCGCCGATGCACTCGCCGCCGCGCTCATCACCCTCCCCCTGGCGGTGCGGTTCACCCGGCCGCTGCTCACGGTCGTGCTCGTCTCCGCCGGCAGCATCGCCCTGGCCGCGCTCGCCGGCTCGTCCAGCGATCCGATCTCAGTTGTCGTCGCCTGGCTGCTGGTGCTCTACGCAGTGGGGTCGCGCACGACCGGGTGGCGCTTCTGGACGGGCGCTGCGATCACGCTCGCCGCGGCCATCGCCGCGACGGTCATCCGTGAAGGCGTGACGAGCGATATCGCGACGGTCATGGTGATCGGGAGCGTCGGCCTCTTGATCGGCCGGGCGCTGGGCGTGCTGGAGACCGAGACCGAGGTGCTCGAGCGGGAGGGCGACGAGCGCACCCAGCGGGCACTCGCAGACGAGCGGTCGCGCATCGCGCGCGAGCTGCACGACGTGATCGGCCACTCGATCAGCGTCATGGGCGTGCAGGCGGGGGCGGTCCGCCGCGTGCTGCGCCCCGAGCAGGAGCGCGAACGCGAGATGCTGATGGCGGTGGAGCAGACGGGCCGCGAGGCGGTCGCCGAGATGCGCCGTCTGATCGGGCTGCTGCGCACCGAGGAGGACGGCATCGCCGCGCCCAGCCCCTCCCTGACACGGGTCGAGCGGCTGGCCGCCGACATGCGGGCGGCGGGGCTCGCCGTGGAGCTGCACGTGAACGGCGACCTGAGCAGCCTGCCGCCCGGCGCGGACCTCGCCGGCTACCGCATCGTGCAGGAGGCGCTGACCAACGCTCTCAAGCATGCGCCTGACGCTCACGTCTCGGCGGACATCCGCGCCGACGGGCGCGACCTCTGCATCGAGGTGCTCGACGACGGCCAGGGGCACCCCGCGACGTCGAACGGCCACGTGGGTCACGGGCTGCTCGGCATCCGCGAGCGCGTCTCCCTCTACGGCGGCGAGCTCACCGCGGGCCCGCGGCCCGAGGGCGGCTTCGGCGTGCGCGCCCGCATCCCGATCGAGGCCGCCTGATGCCGATCCGCGTGCTCATCGCCGACGACCAGGCCATGGTGCGCGGCGGCTTCGCGCTGATCCTCGGAGCCGAAGACGACATCGACGTGGTGGGCGAGGCCGACGACGGCGAGAGGGCGGTCGCCGAGGTCCGCCGCCTGAAGCCGGACGTGGTGATCATGGACATCCAGATGCCGAACCTGGACGGGGTTCGGGCCACGCGGAAGATCCTGGACGACGTCGATCCGCCGCCGCGGGTGCTGGTTGTGACCACGTTCGATGTCGACGAGTACGTCTACGAGGCGCTCCAGGCCGGCGCGAGCGGCTTCCTGCTCAAGAACGCGCCGCCCGAGGACCTCGTCCGCGCGATCCACGTGGTGGCCGGCGGCGACGCGCTCCTGTCGCCGCAGGTCACGCGTCGCGTGATCGAGCAGTTCGGCCGTCGCGTCCCGCAGTCGCTGGCGCGCCCGGCCGCGCTCGACGAGCTCACCGATCGCGAGACCGAGGTGCTCACGCTCGTGGCGCGCGGGCTCTCGAACGCCGAGATCGCGGAGCGGCTGTTCGTCTCGGCCGGCACGGTGAAGACCCACGTCGCGCGGATCTTCATGAAGCTCGGCCTGCGCGACCGGGCGCAGGCGGTGGTGCTCGCGTACGAGAGCGGAATCGTGGAGCCGGGCCGGCAGGCCTAGGCGATAGGTGCGCGTGGTGATGAGCGTCCTGCCGTTGCTCTGGGTGGAGACGACTCACACGACGAAGTGACCGCGCGGTAGCCGCTTCAGGCGGATGCGACGGATGTCGTGCGCGCCTACCCGCTCAGCAGGCCGCTCAACTGTGGCGTCCTGGCCAGGATCACGACGCCCGCGACGGTGAGCGCGAGCGCGGCGGCAATCGTGCCCGTGTTCCCGGACCAGCTCTCCCCCACGACCGTCAGGGCAAGCGCGATCGGCACCAGCAACTCGACCACGAAGATGATCGGCGCAACCTGCGTCGCCTGGCGGTTCTGGAGCGCGCTCTGCTCGGTGAGCGTCCCCGCCAGCGCCGCCGCTGCGGCAACGGCCAGCACGACCACGAGCGCGGCCCACGCCTGGCGGTCGAGTGCGTCGGCGATCAGCTTGAGGCAGAACGCGCTGACCGCGAACGCCGCGCCCGCGCCGAGCACGACCAGGATGCTGCGCGGGCCGATCACGCTGCGCAGGGCGAACGGGAGCAGCGCCAGCGCGGCCACCACGAGGAGCGGCACGAGCACCTCCGCTCCGGACACGTGGCTCACCTCGCGCGGCGGCGCCACGATGGCGAGGATGACGATGCCGGCGATGATCGACGCGACGCCCGCCAGCTCGCGCGGCCCGACGCGCTCGCCGAGCATGCGCGTGCCGAGGTAGAGCAGGAGCAGAAGCCCGGCGGCGTCGCATGGCTGCACGACCGTGAGCGGCGCGAACAGCAGCGCCGCCGTCTGGAGCGGCAGCGCCAGAACGCCGAGGGCGGTCCCGCCCAGCCAGCGCGGCCGGCTGATGAGCGTTCGCAGCAACGTGATCCGCAGCCCGTACTGCTGCGGCACCTTGCGCGTCTCGAGCGCCTGGATCGCGATCGCCCCGTTGAACAGGCAGGAGGCCACGCACGCGAGCACGACGCCGATGACGGTCGAGTCCATCGGCCGCAATCATGCATGGCCGTGGAGTCGCCGGTCTTCTACTACGACGTGGGATCACCCTGGTCCTGGCTTGCTGCCGAGCGGATCAACGGCGTGCTGGACGTGGTGCCGGTGTGGCAGCCGGTGCACCTCGCCACACCCGCAGACATCGATCGCGAGGAGGTCGAGGAGGCGGCGCTCGCGCAGGGACTGCCCGCCCCGCGCTGGCCCGACGCGTTCCCGTTCGACAGCGAGCTCGTGATGCGTGCCGCCACTTTCGCGAAGCAGACCGGCCGCACGGTGGCGTTCTCGCTCGCCGCCATGCGTCAGGCGTTCGCCGCCGGCCGCGATCTCAGCGTGCTCGACAACGTGCTGATCGCGGCGGCGGCGTGCGAGCTGCACCCGCGCGCCGTCATCGCCGGGATCGAGACGCGCTCGGTGACCGACGCGCTCGAGGCGGCGAATGCCGCGGCGCGGTCCGCCGGTGTCGTCGCCGTGCCCGCTCTGCTGATGGACGGCCGCGTGGTCGAGGTGCCCCCGCCTGCGGCATACGGCTAGCGTGCTCGACATGACACCAACCGAGAAGCCCGAGTTCGACATCCCCTCCGACCAGCCGCCGTCGTACCAGCTCGAGGTCGAGGACCTCACGGTCGGCGACGGCGAGGAGGCCACGCCCGGTCGCGTCGTGGAAGTGCACTACGTGGGCAAGTCGTGGTCCAACGGCCGCGAGTTCGACGCGTCGTGGAACCGCGGTCAGACGTTCAGGTTCGGGCTCGGCAAGGGCCAGGTCATCCAGGGCTGGGACCAGGGCGTCGCCGGGATGAAGGTCGGCGGCAGGCGCCGCATCACGATCCCGCCGATGCTCGGATACGGCAAGCGCGGCGCTGGCGGCGTGATCGGCCCGGACGAGACGCTCGTGTTCGTGGTCGACCTCGTCGGCGTCCATTAGGGCAGCCGGTACGCGCGCGCCTCGATCGCGCCGAAGCCGATGTCGAACGGGCCCGCGCCGAGGCCGCTGAGGCCCTTGAAGTTCGCGCCGGCGCTCGGTCCCGCCGGGACCGCGCCAGGCGCGCGCGGCGGTGCGCCGGTCACGGCCACGGCGTAGTCCCCGCGCAGCGTCGCGATGTCGACGGGCGCACCGGTTGGCGTCAGCTCGAGGCGCACGTCCGGTCGCACGCCGTGCACCACCTGCTGCGCGCGCATCGGCGTGTAGGCGAGCCACGGCGCCACGACACGGGCGCCGCGCGGCAGCGCTGTGAGGGTCGCGCGGCTCCAGCCAGACGCCTCGCGATGCGCTCGCGCGAGATACAGCCCGCCCGCCACCGGCGGCACCAGCAGCAGGACCGCGATCAGGGCCAGCACTGGGCGCGACGCGCTGCGGCGGACGCGGTCGACACCCGCGCCGCACGCAATCGCACCGACCAGCACGAGCGGCACGTGCCAGTACGCGTACCCGCCGCGCTGGAACACCGCGATCGCGCTCGACACCAGTGCTGGGAACAACCCGCACACGACGAAGACCCGCTCGCGCCACAGCCGTGCGATGCCCGCCGGCACCAGGACGAGCGCCGCCGGCGAGAGCGACACGATCAGCGTGAGCACGAACCACCACCCGTGGACCACGATGCCGTGCCGATTCGCCAGCGAGTCCGCCAGCGCGGTGGCGGACCGCGAGACCACGTCCCACAGGCTCGACTGCACGTGCCCCGACGGGAAGCCGGTCGAGTTGCCCGCACGTGCGAGCAGCGGTACGGCGGCCAGGGGTATCACCACCGCGGCGAGCGGCAGCGCCTCGCGCACACGCCGGATCGCGCCAGGGCGCAGCACGATCAGCACGATGCCGCCGAGCGCGAACGCGGCGCCCGCCGCATGCGCGAGCCCCACCAGGCCGATCGCGAACGCGAGCAGCGCGAGCCTCCCGGCGCCGGGCCGCCGCGTCCATGCGTGCGCGGCATTCAAGAGCAGCGCGACGGCGAAGGCCAGGTACGCGTAAACCGACGCGACGGTCGCGTTGTAGAGGAAGATCGGACCGGTCGCCAGGACCAGCGCGGCGACGCACGCGCCGAGGCGCGACGCGCCCACGGTGAGCACGTAACGCGCAGTCAGGCCCACGGCGGCCGCGCCGGCCAGCGCGCTCCACAGGTTCACGCGGGTGCCGTCGGAGCCGAACGGCTCGACCTCCGCGAACACGTGCCCGAGCCACACATACGGCGCATAGCCGGCGGAGTGCACCGGCGCCAGCTGCAGGACGCCCGTGGCCAGCTCGCCGGAGTCGTCCCACCCGAACCCGCTCGACAACGTCAGCACGAACAGGAGGAACGCCGCGACGCCGATCAGCCACGGAACGCGCGATCGCGCGAGCGCGTCCGCTCCGCTGTTCAACATCGCGTGCGTGCGACTGTCGTTAGCCACACGCGCGCTCGCAGGAGTGGCGCTCGCCGCCATCCCGTTGCTCACCGCCCGAAAGATGCGTGGAACACGGAACGGAGTATCGTCATCCGCCATGGCGGTCAGGCAGACGGACGCCCCCCACAAGCTGCCCGACAAGGAAACGTCGGTCGAAGTGCTCGAGCGGATGCTCCTCATCCGCCGCTTCGAGGAGCGCGCGGGCGAGATGTACGCGAAGGCGAAGATCGGCGGCTTCCTGCACCTGTGCATCGGCGAGGAGGCGACGATCGTCGGCGCCGTGAACGCGATGCGCACCACCGACTACCTGATGTCGACCTACCGCGAGCACGGGCAGGCGCTCGCGCGCGGCACGCCGCCGGAGGCCGTGATGGCGGAGCTCTTCGGCCGCGTCGACGGCGTCTCGAAGGGACATGGCGGCTCGATGCACCTGTTCGATTGGGAGCGCCGGTTCCTCGGCGGTTACGGCATCGTCGGCGGCAACCTTCCGCTCGCAACCGGCGTCGCCCTCGCCTGCGATTACAAGGGCACCGACGACGCGATCGTCTGCATGTTCGGCGACGGCGCCTCGAACCAGGGCACGTTCGGGGAGTCGATGAACATGGCAGCGCTCTGGAAGCTGCCGGTGGTGTTCATGGTCATCAACAACCAGTTCGGCATGGGCACCTCACTCGAGCGGCACTCCGCCGTCACCGACCTGTCGAAGAAGGCCGAGGGCTTCGGCGTCCCCGGCTCGCGCTGCGACGGCATGGACGTGCTCGACGTGCACGATGCCGTGGGTGAGGCGCTGCGCAAGGCGCGCGAGGAGCGCCAGCCGCAGCTCGTCGAGGCCGTCACGTATCGCTTCCGCGGGCATTCGATGGCCGACCCAGAGGAGTACCGGACGAAGGACGAGGTCGCGGAGTGGCGCAAGCGCGACCCGATCAACGTCTTCAAGCAGCGGCTTATCGACGAGGGCGTGATCTCCGACGACGACTTCGAGAAGCTCGACGAGCGCGCCACCGGCCGGATCGACGAGGCGACCGAGTTCGCCGACAACTCCCCGTTCCCGGACCTCGACTCGCTGTATGACGACATCTACGTCTACGGCGACCAGGTGAAGGGCTGGTACGCGGTCGACGAGCGCGCGCCGGAACCGCACCGTGGCGAGGACGAGCGCGAGGCGGGCGACCTCGCACACGAACTGGCCGAGGCCGGGGCCGCGTACACGCACGAGGAATACGAGGAGGACCGCTGGCGCCACTCCGGCGACGACAACGCCGGCGGCGGCGAGGGCGAGCCCGCGGGCGGGGCGCGCGACACGACCGGAGGCGGAGACTAGGTGCCCACGATGCGCTACCGCGAGGCGCTGAACCAGGCGCTGCGCGAGGAGCTGGAGGCCGACGAGAACGTCTTCCTCATGGGCGAGGACATCGGCGTCTTCCAGGGGGCCTTCAAGGTCACCGCCGGGCTGCTTCAGGAGTTCGGCGAGAAGCGGGTGCGCGACACGCCGATCTCCGAGAACTCGATCGTCGGCGCCGGCGTGGGCGCGGCGATGCTCGGGCTGCGCCCGGTGGTCGAGCTCATGACGGTGAACTTCGCGCTGCTCGCGCTCGACCAGATCATCAACTCGGCGGCGTCGATCCGCTACATGTTCGGCGCCCAGGTGAAGGTGCCGATGGTCATCCGCATGCCGGGCGGCGCGGGCCACCAGCTCGGGCCGACCCACTCGCACAACTTCGAGGCGATGTTCCTGCACATCCCGGGCCTGCTCGTGGCGGTTCCATCCACGGCCGCGGACGCGAAGGCGCTGCTGAAAGCGGCCATCCGCGACGACAACCCGGTGATCTTCCTCGAGCACGAGTGGCTCTACGGCCAGCGCGGCGAGGTGCCGGAGAACGGCGGCCCCGGACGCTTCGGCGAGGCGGCCATCAGACGCGAGGGCAGCGACGTGACCATCGTCGGCATCTCGCGCATGGCCATCACCGCGCAGCGCGCCGCCGAGACGCTGTCGAAGGAGCACGACATCGAGGCGGAGGTCATCGACCCGCGCACGCTGCGCCCGCTCGACCTCGACACGATCATCGAGTCCGTCCAGAAGACCAACCGGGCGATCATCGTCGAGGAGGGCTGGCCGCACGGCGGCGTCGGGGCGAACCTCGCGGCGCTGATCCAGGAGCAGGCGTTCGACTATCTCGACGCCCCCGTCGGCCGCGTGGCAGCCGCGGACGTGCCGATGCCGTACTCCAAGCCGCTCGAGCAGGCCGCGTTCCCGCACGAGGAGCACGTCGTGCACGCGGCCATCGCCACGTTCCGCGACATCTAGGAGCCGCAGATGGCCAGCGACATCACCATGCCGCGCCTGTCCGACTCGATGGAGGAGGGGACGATCCTGAAGTGGCTCGTGTCCGAGGGCGACGAGGTGCAGCGCGGTCAGGAGATCGCCGAGATCGAGACCGACAAGGCGAACATGACCTATGAGTCGGACACCTCCGGCACGGTGCTCGAGATCGTGGTGCAGGAGGGCGACACCGTGCCGCTCGGCGAGGTGATTGCGCGGGTTGGGGAGCCGGGAGAGAAGCCCGCGGAGCGCAGCCCGCAGAAGGCGGAGGACAGCCCGCAGCCGGCAGAGCAGAAGGCAGAGGGCAGCCCGCAGCCCGCAGAGGCTCCGAAGCCACGAGTTTCGTCGAACGGGGCGGGTGAGCGGGTCAAGGCTTCACCTGTCGCTCGGCGCATGGCTCAGGAGCGGGGTATTGATCTTGCTTCGCTTGTCGGCTCGGGGCCCGGCGGGCGTGTGGTCAAGGCCGACGTCGAAGCCGCCGGGGATGGCGCGCCTGCTCCCGCGGCCGCTCCTGCTCCGGCCGCAGAGCCCGCGACTGCACCTGCGGCCGCCCCTGCCCCGGCCCCTGCCGGCGAGGCCGGGAACAAGGGCGAGGTATCCGTTCAGGAGCTCTCGCGGCTTCAGCGCACCGTGTCGCGGCGGATGGCCGAGTCGAAGGCCACGGCCCCGGACTACGCGCTCGAGGTCGAGATCGACATGACCGAGGCGGTGAAGCTGCGCGAGCGGCTCAAGGCGATGACCGACCACGCGCCGTCGTTCAACGACATGATCATCCGCGCCTGCGCGCTCGCCCTGCGCGACCACCCGCGCGTGAACGGCGCCTACCGCGACGGCCGCTTCGAGCTCTACTCGAACATCAACATCGGCGTGGCCGTGGCGGCGCAGGACGCGCTGGTGGTGCCGACCGTCTTCGACGCAGACAAGAAGTCGCTCGGCGAGATCGCGCGCAACGTGCGCGAGCTTGCGCAGAAGGTGCGCGACGGCAACATCACACCCCCGGAGCTGTCGGGCGGCACGTTCACCGTGTCGAACCTGGGCATGTACGGGATCGACGCGTTCACGGCCGTGATCAACCCGCCGCAGGCGGCGATCCTCGCGGTCGGCGCGCTGAAGAAGCGGCCGGCCGTGGACGAGCACGGCGCGATCGTCGCGCGCGACACGCTGTTCGCCAACCTCGTGAGCGACCACCGCATCCTCTACGGCGCCGACGGCGCGCAGTTCCTCGCGCGCGTGCGTGAGCTGCTGGAAGAGCCGCTCGCGCTCGCGCTGTAGTTCGCCGAAGCGTCAGGACGCCCGGCTCAGCGCCGGATGACCCGGTCGATCTTCCGTTCGAACGCACGCGCGATCACCTTGGCGCCCTTGGCGTTCGGGTCGTCGCCGAAGCCCTCGGGCTGACCGGGGACGCACGTGATGTCGAGCCATGAGCATGCCCGCGCCACGGCGACCGGCACCGTCCCCCAGCGCGACGCGACCATCGTGTTCAGGTCGGTCGATCTGAACGCGCCCTCCACGTCGGCCGTCTTCGCCCGGCCGCCGTAGACCTTCGTCAGCAGCTTGTTCAGCTCGACGAGGCCGGGGACCGTCGAGAGCGCGAGGTCGCGGTAGTCGCCGCCGGCGAGCCAGTAGCCGAGGTACGGGTCGTAGTAGGTCATCCCGATCACCGGGACGCGTGGGGCGGACCTCCGGAGACCGCGGAGCATGGTCGTGAGGTTTCGCTTGATCTGTGCGAGCGCCCGCTTTGAGCACGGACTGTCCGGCCCGCCCATCCCTGCGCACCCCACGATGTCGTTGCCGCCGATGTCGATGGTGATGAGCGCGACATGGCCCCTGTGCGCACGCAGGTACCGGCGCGCCTCCAGATACTGGCTGCCCTTCAACATCGAGTCGGTGGTCGCGCCGGAGGCCGCCAGGTTCCGAAGTGCCAGGCGCGGCAGCCTGTGTCGCAGGTGGCGCTGGATCAGGTTCGGGTACGAGCGCTTCCCGTTCCAGACAGGGACCGAGTCGCCGAGGGCGAGGTAGCGAGGCCGGTCCGCGGATGCCGGCGCGGCCACGATGGCCGAGAGCAGAAGTGCTACCAGGAACGTCCTCATGGCTCCAGGGGCTTCTCGAACCAGTGGTCCGCGAACGGCTCGTCGTTGAACGGCTCCACCTCCACGTAGCCCGCGGACCGGTACATGGCGATTGCCTCGGTCAGCGCACCGTTGGTCTCGAGGTGCGCGACCTGCGCTCCCGAACCTCGCGCCCGTCCCTCCAGCTCGGTGAGTATGCGCTTGGCGATGCCCTGGCCGCGCGCGGCACCGTCCACCCACATGCGCTTGATGTCCGCGGCGCGTCCCCCTGGATGCTTGACCGCGCCGCAGCCGACCGGCCTGCCATTCGTGTACGCGACGAGGAACGCACCCGCGGGCGCGACCAGCTCCTCCCGGTCCGCCGAGACGCCGGCCGCGGGGTCGTAGTCATGGTCGGCGCGACGGTTGAGCTCGGCGAAGTACTGCGCGATGCAGTGCCGCGCATCGGGATCGTCGGGGTCGACCTCGCGAAATTCGACCATCGCTGCCGATCGTAATCAGGCACGCGCGCGCTTGCATGGGTGCGGTGGACAGTGAGACGCTGGCCACATGAGCATCACCACACCCCCCGGAACCGCCGAGGCGGGCACCGTCTCGCAGGACGAGCTCGCGCTCGCAGCGCGCAACCACGGCATGCCACTCGAGGCGCTCGCCTACGACGTCACGCCCGTCGGCATGCACTACCTGCTCACCCACTACGACGTGCCATACGTCGATCCCGCGACGTGGACACTCGAGGTCGACGGCGCCGTGGAGCGCCCGCTGTCGGTGTCGCTCGACCAGGTCCGTGCTCGCACGGCCGTGACCGAGCCGGTCACGTTCGAGTGCGCGGGCAATGGCCGCGCGCTGCTCGACCCGCGCCCGATCAGCCAGCCGTGGCTGCTCGAGGCCGTGGGCACCGGGTCGTGGACCGGCACGCCGCTCGCCGCGATGCTGAGCGAGGCCGGGATCGCGGACGGCGCGGTGGAGGTCCTGTTCACCGGCCTTGACCGCGGCGTGGAGGGCGACATCGAGCAGACGTTCCAGCGCAGCCTGCCGCTCGAGGACGCGCTGCGCGACGAGGTGCTGCTGGCGTGGGAGCTGAACGGCGCGCCGCTGCCCCCGCAGCACGGCTTCCCGCTGCGGCTCGTGGTGCCGGGCTGGTACGGCATGACGAACGTCAAGTGGCTCACGCGGATCACCGTGCTCGACGAGCCGTTCAGCGGCTACCAGAACGCGCGCGGCTACCGGATGCGCCAGGACCCCGACGAGGAAGGGACGCCGGTGTCGCGCATGGCCGTCCGCGCGCTGATGGTGCCGCCCGGGATCCCGGACTTCGCCACGCGCCGGCGCTTCGTCGACCGCGGCGAGGAGCAGCTGATCGAAGGCCGCGCCTGGTCGGGCGAGGGCGCCATCGAGTCGGTCGAGTTCAGCGCCGACGGCGGCGCCACGTGGGGACGGGCTGACCTGTCAGCCGAAGCGGGACCGCACGCGTGGCGCGGCTGGTCGATCCGCTGGACGCCGAGCGCGCCCGGCGACACCGAGGTCTGCTGCCGCGCCACCGATGCAGCCGGCAGAGAGCAGCCCGCAGCACCGCCGTGGAATCTCGGCGGCTATTCCAACAACGCAGTGCAGCGCGTGCCGGTGACGGTCCGCTAACCCCAGCGAAAGCCGATCGCCGACGGCACCGGCGCCAGCGGACTGACCGGCAGCCCGGCGGGCGGCTCGACCTCGTTGAAGCCGGTCGGCGCGGTGTCGTTCGGCGTGTCCGGATGGAATAGCGACGCCAGGTACTGGATCTGGCCGCGCCCGACGCTGAGCTCGAACTGACCGCCGCCGTACATGCGGATGCCGTGCTCGTTGCAGTAGTCGTAGGTGTCGAACAGCTCGCGCAGCCCGCCGATGCGCGAAGGCTTGACGTTCACCATCTTCGGCGGCCACGGCAGCGCCTCGATGTCCGCGATGCCGTGGATCTCCGCGTCCCAGGTCACGCGCTCGTGCACCGGCTCGATGATCGGCCGCGTTTCCTCCGTCAGCGCCGGATCCTCGATCCACGCCTCCGGGAAGTGGCGCACGCAGCGCTCGTACAGGACCGGGTCGGCGCCGGCGTCCACCACGGTGCCCTTGTAGAGGCCCTTCAGGTCGACGGACTCGACCGCCCCCGTCTCCACGAGCTGCTCGAAGATCTCCTCGGTCCACGCCGATATCGGGTCGAGCTTGAAGCGCAGCGACGGGTAGCTCTCGAGCCGGCGCGTGACGGGCTCGAGCGTGGGCGGCTCGCCCAGCCGCAGCGACACGACGAACTCGACCGGGCGCGGCGTGATGCCGAGCCGCTCGTGCAGCGACGTGCCGGCCTGGCGCAGCGCCAGGTCCAGCGCGGCCGACTCGAACGCCCAGCGCCGGTACAGGCGCGACACCGGCCGGACCGGCTCGGCCGGGAACAGGTCGAGCGAGTGGATCAGGTCGCAGAACTCGCCGACCGTCGACGGCCCGGTGAGGTCGTGGACCGGGCCCTGTTCCTGGAGCGCGATGTGGTCGAGCGCGTCGTAGACGACATCCTCCCCGAGCCCCTCGTGGCCGCCACCGCGCAGGTGGATCACGGTGGTGAGGCGGGTGAACGCCGACGACACGTCGCGCTCGAGGCCCTCGAGCTCGTACTGCTCGACGGACAACGGCAGGGAGGCAAGTTCATCGAATAGCGACATGGACAGCACCCTATGGCACCACTACCGTGGCGGGCCTCCATGCGGATCCTGGTGGTTGGCGCAGGCGGCGTGGGCGAGGCCATCGCGGCGATCGCCCGGCGGCGCGACTTCTTCGAGCGGCTCGTGCTCGCCGACATCGACGAGCTGCGCGCGCGGCGTGTCGCCGACCGGCTGGGCGACGCCCGCATCGCGGCCACCAAGCTCGACGCGTCGAACGCGAACGACATCGCCGAGCTGGCAGAGCAGGAGGACGCCGACCTCGTCCTCAACGCCTGCGACCCGCGCTTCAACCCGCCGATCTTCGCGGCGGCGCGCGCGGCCCGCGCGAACTACCTGGACATGGCGATGACGCTGTCGGAGCCCGACCCGGACGAGCCGTACGAGCGACCCGGCGTGAAGCTGGGCGACGCGCAGTTCGCCGAGGCCGGAGAGTGGGAGGAGGCGGGCCTGCTCGCGCTCGTGGGCATGGGGGTGGAGCCGGGCTTCGCCGACGTGGCCGCGCGCTACGCCGCCGACCACCTGTTCTCCGACATCGACGAGGTGGCCGTGCGCGACGGCGCCGACCTCGTCGTGGAGGGCTACGACTTCGCGCCCACGTTTTCGATCTGGACGACGATCGAGGAGTGCCTGAACCCGCCGCTCATCTGGGAGCGCGAGCGCGGCTTTTACACGACACCGCCGTTCTCCGAGCCCGAGACGTTCGTGTTTCCCGAGGGCATCGGTCCCGTGGAGTGCGTGAACGTCGAGCACGAGGAGGTGGTGCTCGTGCCGCGCGCGGTCGACTGCCGGCGGGTCACGTTCAAGTACGGCCTCGGCGACGAGTTCATCGAGGTGCTGAAGGTGCTGCACAGGCTGAACCTCGACTCGACCGACCCCATCGATGTGCGCGGCGCGCGCGTCGCACCGCGCGACGTGGTGGCCGCCGCGCTGCCGAACCCGGCCGAGCTGGGCGACCGGATGAAGGGGCGCACGTGCGCGGGGACCTACGTGACAGGCACCGGCAAGGACGGCAAGCCGCGCGCGACCTACGTCTACCACCTGGCAGACAACGAGCAGACGATGGCTCTCGACGGCTGCCAGGCGGTGGTGTGGCAGACGGCGGTGATGGCGGTCGTCGCCGTCGAGCTGATGGCGAGCGGCACCTGGTCCGGCGGCGGCGTGCTGGGCCCGGAGTCGTTCGACGCGGTGCCGTTCCTGGACCTGCTGGGCGAGTACGGCAGCCCCCACGCGGTCGAGGACCGCCGGCCTTAGGCGGGTGCCGCCTCGTACGCGGCCACGAAGTAGCCGAGCGCGTCGTTCACACCGCAGTGCGGCACCGCATCGACCCAGTACTGGAGCGAGTGCACGGCGCCACAGCGGCGCCCGGGCACCACGACCTCGTCCGGGTCGTCGCCCCCGGTCCACAGGAACGCGCGTCGCGGATATTCGGACAGGTTCACGAGCACGCGGAACACGCGCGGCGCCCCGCGCATCGCGCTCGGGGAGAAGATCTCCTCCGGCGGGGCGTCGCCGTCGCCCGCCTTGAGGAAGCCGAGCCGGAAGCGCGGCAGGTCGCGGCGGTGGCCGACGGGGTCGACGACCTCGCGGTGCAGGATCCGGTCGAGGTCGCTCGCCGCGGGCGTGAGGTCGCGCTCGTGGTCGATGCGGCCCGCCGCGAACCCCGCCGCGCTGTGCCCGGCGACGAGGACCTCGCGCAGCGACCGCTCGATGAGGCCGTCCGGAAGCGCCACCGCGTGACGCTCGACTACCGCAACCTCGTCGAGCGTGCTCATCCGTTGATCGGGGCTCCCGCCGGCGCCAGCACCACCGGTCGCTCGGAGGACGCCTTCCGGCGCTGCAGTATCAGGTTGACGATCATGCCGATCACGGCCACGAGCAGGATCATCGTGGCCAGCACGTTCACCTCCGCCGGGATGCCCTGGCGCGCCGCGCCGTAGATAAACAGCGGGAACGTGATCGTCTCCCCCGCGTTGAAGTTGGTGATGACGAAGTCGTCGATCGACAGCGCGAACGCCAGCAGCGCTGCGGCGGCGACGCCCGGAGCGATCATCGGAAGCGTGACCTTCCGGAACGTGGTCCACTCGTTCGCGCCGAGATCCATTGCCGCCTCCTCGATATGTGTGTCCATCCCCTCGAGGCGCGCCCTGATCGTGACGACCACGTAGGACACGTTGAACATCACGTGCGCTATGACGATGGTCAGGTACCCGGTGGCCACGTTGATCGTGAGGAACAGCGCGAGCAGCGCCGCGCCCAGCACCACCTCGGGCGTGGCGAGCGGCAGGAACACGAAGAGGTTCGTCGCGCTTCGGCCGCGGAAGCCGTAGCGCACGAGCGCGAGCGCCATGAACGTGCCGAGCGCGACCGCGATGGCGGTGGAGATGGCGGCTATCTCGAGCGTGTTGGCGAACGCGGAGCTCAGCCCGGACACGCTGAACGGGTGCTCCCAGTGCTTGAACGTGAAGCTCTCCCAGGTGAGGTTGAAGCGGCCCTTGTTGTCGTTGAACGAGAACAGGATCACGATGAAGATCGGGATGAACAGGTAGAGCAGCGCGAGCGCCGCCCAGAGACCGAGGGCCTTGCTGCGGATCGAGTCCCAGGTGCGCGCGCCGACGGCGAAGCGGCGGCGCCCGCCGCGAACCTGCGACTCGACCGTCGCGGTGCTCATATCGCCGCGTCCTGGAGGTTGCGCGTGCCGAGCGCACGCGCGTAGAGCAGCACGGCGGCCAGGATCACGAACATCAGCACGAACGACAGCGCGGCCGCCGTCGGGTAGTCGGCGATCACCAGGAACTTCGACTGGATGACGTTGCCGATCATGTACTGGCGCGAGGTTCCGAGGAACTGCGCGTTGATGAAGTCACCGACCGCCGGGATGAACGTGAGCAGCGAGCCCGCGAAGATGCCCGGCAGCGCCAGCGGCAGCGTGACCTTGCGGAACGCGGTGGCGCGGCTCGCGTAGAGGTCGGTCGCGGCCTCGATCAGCCGCCGGTCGATCTTCTCGAGCGACACGTACAGCGGCAGCGCCATGAACGGCAGGAAGTTGTACGTGATGCCCGCGATCACGGCCGTGCGCGTTGCCAGGAGCCTCCCGTCGTGCGACAGCAGGCCGACGTTCTGGAGGAAGTGAACGACCCAGCCGTCGTCGGCGAGGATCGTCTGCCACGCGATCGTCCGCACGAGGTAGTTCGTGAAGAACGGCAAGACGATCAGGAGCAGCAGGATGTTCTTGTGCCGCGACTTGAACGCGATGTAGTACGCGAGCGGGAACGAGATGATCAGGCAGAGGACCGTCGCCACGGCCGCGTAGCCGAACGACCGCGCGAACTGGGCGCCGTACTCCGACAGCGCGTCGGAGTACACGTGGAAGGCCCAGTTGAACGTGTAGCCCTGCTCGATGTTGCCGGTCTGCAGTGAGACGTAGCCCTGGCTGAGGATCGGGATCAGGTAGAAGACGATCAGCCAGAGCAGCCCCGGCCCAAGCAGGAGGTACGGGAAGAGGCTGCGCCGCGTCCGCAGCGAGAGGCGAAGCAATCAGGCCCCCGTGACCTGCTGCATCGCCTCGACGATCTTCTGCTCATCGGAGAGGTTCGAGAAGCTCGGGTACGGCTGGAGCTTCGCGAGCGTCTCCTGCGTCGGGAAGATCAGCTCGTTGTGGACGAGCTTCGGGTCGATCTTCTCCATCGCCTGCTGCGCGCCGACCACCGGGGTGACGTAGTCGACGTACGCCGCGATCTTCGCCGCCACCTGCGGGTCGTAGACGTAGTTCATCATCGTCTCGGCCGCGTAGGGGTGGGGCGGCTTCTGCGGCATCATCATGTTGTCGGTCCAGATGATCGCGCCCTGTTCGGGGATCAGGAACTCGAGCCGCGGGTTGTCGGCCTTCAGCTGGAAGATGTCGCCCGAGTAGGCGACCGAGACCCAGAGGTTCCCCTTCGCCAGGTCGGTGGTGTAGTCGTTGCCGGTGAAGCGGCGGATCTGGCCCTTCTTGTTCTCCTGGTCGATCTTGTCGATCGCCGCGAGCCAGTCGTCGACGGTCGCCGTCGCCGTGTTCTTGCCCATCGAGATGAGCACGAGTCCGGCCGAGTCGCGGGGGTCGGCGATCAGCGACACCTTGCCCTTGAACTTCGGATCCCACAGGTCGTCGATGCTCGTGAGCTTGCGACCGGTCTTCTGCGGGTCGTAGCCGATGGCCGTCATTCCCGACTGCCACGGCGTCGTGTAGCTGCGGTTGGGGTCGAACTTCGGATGCTTGAGCGACGGCTGGAGGTTCTTCGTGACGTTCGGCGTGTTGCGCCTGTCGATCGGCTCGACCCAGCCCGAGCGGACCCAGCGGCCGGCCATCCAGTCGGTGAGCACGACGATGTCGCGGTTCAGCGAGTCGCCGCGCTGGAGCTGCTGGCGGACCTTGCCGAAGAAGTCGTCGTTCTCGTTGATCTCCTCCGTGTACTTGACGTTCGAGCCCGGATACTTCTTCTCGAAGTCCTTGAGCACGGACTTGTCGATGTAGAGCGGCCAGTTCGAGAAGTTGAGCTGCTTGATGGCCACCTTCGGGTGGTTGGCGGTGACGGGCTTGGACGCGCTGTTGGTGGCGGTGCCCTTCACGCCGCCGCACGCCGAGAGCAGCGCACCGGCGCTGGAGAACGTCAGCCCGGCCGCGCCCAGACGGCCGAGCACCTGACGCCGCGACAGCCGCCCCTCGACGAGTTGTTCGAAGAAGAGGTCCAGCGAACGATCAGGCTCCGGCATGGGTGCCTCCCTTTGCGACGAGGATGGAATGTGCGGGGTCCCAGGCGAGCAGCACGTCGCGACCGGGCCCGAGCGAATGGACCCCGCCACCCAGGCGGTTCTGCTCGATGGCGGTGAACTCCTCACCGCCGGCGGTGTGCACCACGTACTGGATCGCGGTGCCGAGGAAGCTTGCTATCTCGATCCGCCCGCGCAGGACGTTCGCGCCGTCGGGCGCCGGGACGTCGGCGGGCAGCAGCGTGAGCTTCTCCGGCCGGACGCCCACGCGCACCGGGCTGCCGTTCAGCGCCGGGTCGATTCGCTCCGACGGTACGCGCAGGTGCGCGCCGTCGTGGGTGCGGAAGTCGGCCACGACGCCGTCGCGCGAGCGCAGGTCGCCGTCGATCAGGTTGCAGTCGCCGAGGAAGCTGGCCACGAACTCGGTGGCGGGCGTTTCGTACAGCTCGGTGGCGGAGCCGGCCTGCTCGATGTGGCCCTCGTTCATCACGGCGATCCGGTCGGCCATCGTCATGGCCTCCTCCTGGTCGTGCGTGACGTGCACGAAGGTGATGCCCACCTCTTTCTGGATCCGCTTGAGCTCGATCTGGAGCTGCTTGCGCAGGCGCAGGTCGAGCGCGCCGAGCGGCTCGTCGAGCAGCAGCGCCTTCGGCCGGTTCACGAGCGCGCGGGCGAGCGCCACGCGCTGCTGCTGGCCGCCGGACATCTGGGCCGGCTTGCGCTTCTCGTAACCGGTCAGCTGAGTCATCTCGAGGACTTCGGCCACGCGCTTCTTCACGTCGTTCTTGCCGACCTTGCGCCGCTCGAGGCCGAAGGCGACGTTGTGCTGCACGTCCAGGTGGGGGAACAGCGCGTACGACTGGAACACCGTGTTGACATCGCGCTTGTAGGGAGGCAGGTCCGTGACGTTGCGGCCGCCGAGGAAGACGGTGCCCTCCGTGGGGTCCTCGAAGCCGCCGATCATCCGCAGCGTCGTGGTCTTGCCGCAGCCGGACGGGCCCAGCAGCGCGTAGAACGCGCCGCGCTCGATGTCGACGGTCAGGCCATCGACGGCGACGGTCTCGCCGAAGCGCTTGACCACCCGGTCAAGGCGGATATCGGGCCCATCGGCAGGCGGAGCCGTTACGTCGCTGTCCATCTCGTCCTTCCCCTCCAGCCCCCCACGGGCCGCTGCGTCCAAAAGCTACTGACGGCACCGCGGCGCTGGCAATCCGCAGATGCCCAAAAAGCAAATCCCTCAGTTGTACAGAACGTACATGTTCGTCTGGGTGACTTCACCAGCCAGGGCGGTTGCAAGTGCTCCGCTTCGTCAGTAGCTTTGGCCGGAGCGTCTATCCGGGAAGGAGAGCGATGGCGACCAGGCTCGATGCCGCAACCCCCGCGGTCGGAGGCGAGCAGAGCGAGCTGCAGAAGCTCGCGCGGCAGCACCTGTGGATGCACTTCACGCGCATGAGCGCGTACGAGGATCACGAGATGCCGATCATCGTGCGCGGCGACGGCTGCTACGTCTACGACCAGCACGGCAAGCGCTATCTGGACGGCCTGTCGGCTCTCTTCTGCGTCAACGCGGGCCACGGACGCACGGAGATCGGCGAGGCGGCCGCGAAGCAGGTCGCGGAGCTCGCGTTCTTCACGAACTGGAGCTACGCGCACCCGCGTGCCATCGAGCTGGCCGCGCGCGTCGCCAACCTCGCGCCGGGTGACCTCAACCGCGTCTTCTTCACGTCCGGCGGGTCGGAGGCGGTCGAGTCCGCACTCAAATTGTGCCGCAACTACCACCGCCTGAACGGCGACGGCCAGCGCTACAAGCTGATCGCGCGCGAGATCGCCTACCACGGCACCACGCTGGGCGCGCTGTCGGCCACGGGCATCCCGGGCCTGCGCGCGCCGTTCGAGCCGCTCACACCGGGCGGCTGCCACGTGCCCAACACCAACAGCTACCGCTGGCCCGAGGACCGCGACCCGCTGTGGGCCGCCGACGAGATCGAGCACCGGATCCTGTTCGAGGGCCCGGAGACGGTCTCGTGCGTGATCCTCGAGCCCGTGCAGAACGCCGGCGGCTGCTTCACACCGCCCGACGGCTACTTCCAGCGCGTCCGCGAGATCTGTGACCGCTACGGCGTCCTCCTGATCTCGGACGAGGTCATCTGCTCGTGGGGCCGGCTCGGCGAGTGGTTCGGCGCGCAGCGCTACGACTACCAGCCCGACCTGATCACCACGGCCAAGGGCCTGACCTCGGCGTACGTGCCGATGGGCGCCGTGATCGTCTCGGACAGGGTCGCCGAGCCGTTCATGGAGGACACGCGGATGTTCTCGCATGGCATCACGTTCGGCGGGCACCCGGTGGCCGCAGCCGTCGCGATGGCCAACCTCGACATCTTCGAGCGCGAGGATCTGTGCGGTCACGTGCGCGAGAAGGAGGACGAGTTCCGCTCGATGCTCGAGGCGCTGCGCGAACTGCCGATCGTTGGCGACGTCCGCGGGGCGGGCTTCTTCCAGGCAATCGAGCTCGTGAAGGACCAGGAGACGAAGGAGTCGTTCAACGCCGAAGAGTCGGAGACGCTCCTGCGCGGCTTCCTCTCCGGCGCGCTGTACGACCACGGCCTGATCTGCCGCGCCGACGACCGCGGCGACCCGGTCATCCAGCTGTCGCCGCCGCTGATCGCCGACACGCCCGAGTTCGAGGAGATCGACCGCATCCTGCGCAGCGTCCTGACCGAGGCGTGGGAGCGGGTCGTCAAGCACTGAGATGCTGACGGTCCGGGGCCTCGTCGAGGAGATGCAGCTGGAGCTGGTCGTGGGCGGCGACGCCGCCGACGCGCCGATCCGCTGGGTCCACTCGACGGAACTGGACGATCCCACGCCGTGGCTCTCGGGCGGCGAGCTGATCCTGACCACCGGGATGCGGCTGAAGAGCGAGCAAGCGCAGCGCGAGTTCGCGGAGCGGCTGTCCTCGCGCCACGTCGCGGGCGTGGGGTTCGGCACGGGCTTCGACCACGCGAAGCTGCCCGAGGCGCTGTGCGAGGCCGCGCGCGATGCCGGGCTGCCGCTGTTCGAGGTGCCGTACGAACTGCCGTTCATCGCGATCACCGAACGGGCCTTCACGACGCTCGTGAACCGCCAGTACGAGGTGCTCCAGCGCACGATCGCGATCCATCGCCGGATGGAGCGCCTGCTGCTGGAGGAGGCCGGACTCGACGAGCTCGTCCGCGCGATCTCCGCCACGATCGGCGGCGCTGTGGCGGTGCTCGACCTGCGCGGCGAAGTCCTGGCGCAGCGCGAGTTCCAGCGCCCGCTCGCGGCAGGCGCGATCGATGCCGTGCGCGAGCAGGCCGAGCGGCGCACGCGCACCGGAGGCCAGAACGACGCGTTCGTGCCCGAGCATCCCGGCCTCGGCGGCGGCGCGCTCGCGCTGCCCGTGCTGGCGGGCGCGCGGGGCGGGCCGCAGGCCTGGCTGCTCGCCGTGCGTGACTCCGGCGGCGTCGGCGAGATGGAGCGGCTCACGCTCGAGCAGTCGGTCACCGTCGTGGCGCTCGAGCTGATGCGCCAGCGCGCGATGCGGGATACCGAGCGGAGACTCGCCGGCGACGTGCTGGCCGAGGCGCTGGCCGGCCAGCTCGACGCGTCCGAGCTTGCGGCGCGCCTGCGGCCGTTCGGTGTGGGCAGCACGGCCGCCGTGCTGGTGTTCGCGACGGCCGACCCCGGCGGCGCGGAGGGCGACCTCGACCGGGCGCTCGCCGCGGCGGGGCACGGCGCGCTGGTCGCGTCGCGACAGGGCCTCCTGTGCGCGGTCGTGGACGGCGACGGCCTCGACCCGGTCGAGCTCGCAGGCCGCGCCCGCGCCACCCTGGCCGAGGCACACGGAGACGTGGCGGCCGCGGTCAGTCGCGTGGCGCCCGCCACCGACCTGCGCCGCAGCTTCCACGAGGCGCGCTGCGCGCTCGAGGCCGTGGCACTCGCTCCCTCGAACGGCAACGGCGCCGGCCATGTCGCCTCGTACCACGACCTCGGATCGTTCCAGCTCCTGCTGTCGCTCCAGGACGACGACGCCCTGCGGCTCTACTGCGACAGCGTGCTCGGCCCGCTCGAGAACGGCGGCACCGGCGAGTACGGCGACGAGCTGGTGCGCTCGCTCGAGGTGTTCATCGAGCAGAACGGCCAGTGGGAGCGCGCCGCGCGCGAGCTGTACTGCCACCGGCACACGCTTCGCTACCGGATCCGGCGCATCGAGGAGCTCACCGGCCGGGACCTGTCGAGCGCACGCGACCGGATCGAGTTCTGGCTCGCGCTTCGAGGAAGGGAGCTCGTCTCATGAAGGTCGGCGTCCCGACGGAGATCAAGCCGGACGAGTACCGCGTGGCGCTCACGCCGGCCGGTGTGCGCGAGCTTGTCGAGCATGGCCACGAGGTTCTGGTCCAGGCCGGCGCGGGCGACGGCAGCGCGATCCCCGACGGCGCCTACGAGGAGCAGGGCGCGCGCATCCTGCCCGACGCCGAATCGGTGTTCGGCGAAGCCGAGATGATCCTCGGGGTGAAGGAGCCGCAGCCCGGGGAGGTGCACCTGCTGCGCCCCGAGCACACGCTCTTCACCTACCTCCACCTCGCCCCCGCTCCGGAGCTCACACGCGGCCTGTGCGGGACGGGCGCCACCTGCATCGCGTACGAGACGGTCGAGGACGCGCGCGGCAACCTGCCGCTGCTCGCGCCGATGAGCGAGGTGGCGGGGAAGATCGCCACGCAGGCCGGCGCCTTCATGCTCGAGAAGCCGCTCGGCGGCCGCGGTGTGCTGCTCGGCGGCGTGCCCGGCGTGGCCGCCGCGAACGTGGTGGTCATCGGCGGCGGCGTGGTGGGAATGAACGCCGCCTTCATCGCCATCGGCATGGAGGCGAACGTCTACGTGCTCGACCGCAACATCGACCGGCTGCGCGAGCTCGACGTCGCGTTTCAGGGACGCGCGTCGACGGTCTTCAGCTCGTCGCTCGCGTT
>JAICJV010000110.1 GCA_025928265.1 Thermoleophilaceae bacterium | reverse complement strand
GCAGGAACAGGGCAACGTCGTACATGAATCCTCCTCGCGGTTCGCGCCGGGCACAGCGCCGCTAGGGCCGAACGTACGCCGGATCCGCGACCTTCGCCACCCCCGTGCTGTCATCCCGCGGACAGCGAGCGGGGCGGCGCTAAGGAGTTTCATATGGCGCCGGCCCCGCTTGTCGTATCACGATGGCCGCATGCGCCGGACAACCCTGATCGTGCTGTTGGTCGCCGCTTCTTGCGTCATGCCCGCCGCGGCAGTCGCGAAGTCGAGACCGGGTGTGGTGGTGGACATCA
The DNA here is from genome assembly GCA_025928265.1 of Thermoleophilaceae bacterium. GTDB lineage: Bacteria > Actinomycetota > Thermoleophilia > Solirubrobacterales > Thermoleophilaceae > JAICJV01. The sequence continues at coordinate 7,936 of JAICJV010000110.1, read as the reverse complement.
CCTTCAGGGGCCAGGGCACCGGCCATCAGGCGCTGAGCTTCACCGGGGCGCCGGCCGATCCGGACACGGGCTGCGCCGCGCTGCCGCCGAGCGGCTACGCGATCGACGCCACCACGCGCTGGAACGCGACCTACAAGAACGTGCTGCTCACGTTGACGAAGGCGACAGGTCAGCTGTCGAGCCGGAAGGTCCCGACCAGCACCGGTGGACTGACCGGCGGCACGCTGAACATGTCCGGCACCACGCCGATCTTCGAGTCGGGATGCCCCACCGCGCAGCCGTTCACGTTCAGCTCGAACCTCGCGCGCGTTCACAGTCGTGAAGGCAAGCCGCTGTTCACGCGCAACGTCGGCTCGGACATCTTCTACCTCGCGGGCGGCCTCAAGGATGGGATCACCGGGTCGCCCGCGGGCTTCAAGCTGCCGAACTCCGAGGCGTTCCGGCCGGACGGCATCTCGACGCTGCTGCCGTTCTATCTCCCGGACTTCGCCGAGGTGCTGCCCAGGCAGACCAACAAGGCGGCCCTCGCGAGCTTCGCGGGCGGAGCGATCAGGTGGAACAAGCTGCTCGGCAGGCTCGGGCGACTTCGGCACAGGCGCACGATCAGCTTCAGCGCCCACGGCCGCTGGGACAGGACCTACAGCAACATCGACGGCACGACCGACGACAACGGGCTCGTCGGCGATTGCGGCGAGGGCGCGTCCGGCTCGGAGAAGGACGGCACGAACTGCACCGTGTCGGTGCGCGGCGACTTCACCATCACGGTGCGCCGCGTCAAGCTCGTGACGATCGTCGTGCAGTAGTTACAGTCCCGCCCCCATGCCGCGAGTGCTCGTAACCGGCGGGGCCGGAACGATCGGGGGCGCCGTCGTGCGCCGGCTCATGACCGACCCCGACTGGGAGATCCGCGTGGCGGACCTGACCGCGCCCCCGCAGTGGATGCGCGAGGCGTGCGAGGTCGCCGCCGGGGACCTGCGCGACCCGGCGTTCGCGCGCGACGCGATCACCGGCTGCACGCACGTGATCCACCTGGCCGCGATCGTCGGCGGCATCGGCAACTTCCACAAGCTGCCGTTCACGCTGCTCGAGATGAACGCCGGCCTCTACAACGGCGTCTTCCGCGCGGCACTCGACGAACGGGTGGAGCGGCTCGTGTACGTGTCGAGCTCGATGGTGTTCGAGCGTGCAACCGAGTACCCGACGACCGAGGAGTACATCCGGGACACGCCGATCCCCGACTCCGCCTACGGCTTCAGCAAGCTCGCCGGCGAGTTCTACGCGACGGCGCTTCACGAGGAGTTCGGCGTCCCGTACACGATCTGCCGCCCGTTCAACGCCTACGGGCCGGGCGAGATGCCGCACGACGAGCCCGGCATCGCGCACATGGTCCCGGACCTGATCAAGAAGGTGCTGAGCGGGCAGCGGCCGCTCCAGATCTTCGGTTCCGGCGAGCAGACGCGCACGATCACGCACATCGACGACATCGCCGACGGGATCGTCACGGCGATGGGACACGCGGCCGGCGCGAACGAGGACTTCAACATCTCGGGCTCCGACGAGATGACCGTGGCCGAGATCGCGCGCGTGATCTGGGAGGAGTGCGGCATGCCGCCGGAGGAGTTCGAGCTCGAGCACCTGCCGAGCTTCCGCGTGGACGTGCAGCGGCGCTGGCCGTCGGTGGAGAAGGCGAAGCGCGTGCTCGGCTGGGAGGCGAAGATCAGCCCGCGCGAGGGCATCCGCCAGACCGTCGAGTGGCTGCGCGAAGCCGGCGCCTACGTGTAGTACTGGTGGATGCTGAGCATGACGGCCGCGAATCCGTGGGCCGACATGGTCACCACGATCGCCGCCGCGATCGCCGGGCCGAAGCGGCGGCCGCCGGCGCGTGACGCCAGCGCGATGAGCGCGGCGTAGACCGGGATCAGCGGCAGCAGGTAGCGAGCCTGCGCGACGGGCGCGCCGAACGAGCTGAGGCGGTAGATCGCGAGCCCGACCGCGCCCATCACCCCGGCGCACATCGTGAAGTAGACGAGCACCTCCATCCAGCGCGCCCGCACCGCGGCTCGGAAGCGGACGATGGCCACGCCGGCGAGCGCCACCAGCCCGCCCGCGATCCACAGCGCCAGGTTGTTCACCCACTGCGGGAACGCGTACGACGAGTAGCCGAGCCGTCCCACGAACCCGTCGAACCAGATGATCCGCGGCACGTTGAACGCGATCAGGTCGTGCATGAACGGCAGCCGCGGGAGGTAGAGCTGCCAGACGTAGGACAGCTGCGCGTTGATGCCGCCGCCCGACGCCGTGGTGGCGCTGAGCCCGGCGGTGGCCGTGCCGGCGGGGCGGTCGAAGAAGATCTTGCCGAACACGAGCCAGGCGAGGAACGGCACCACGCCCAGCGCAACGGCGGCGATCGCCGGTTTCAGGAGCGGGCGCAGCGACTGCTTGCGCTCGCACCAGATCATCAGCGCGAGCGCCAGGATCACCCCCGGCACGAACCCGAACGCGGTGCCCTTCGCGAGCAGCGCGACCGCAAGCGCGGCGCCGATGCCGAGCGCGCGCCGCATCGTGAGGCCGCGCCTGAGCGTGCGGGCGACCGCGAAGAACAGCGCCGCACTCGCGGCATAGAGGAGCGCCTCGGGATTCACGCCGCCGGAGACGAACGACATGAGCGGCTGGAACGCCACCGCCAGCCCGCCGGCGAGCGCCGCCCAGCGCGAGCCCGGAAACAGCTCGCGCGCGAACAGGAAGCAGAAGCCGGCGGTGAACCCGGCGAACAGCGCGGAGAAGATCCGCATGGCCAGCAGCCGGTCGAAGAACGACCCGCCCTCGAACACCCTGTACGGGATCGCCTCGAGCGCGTAGTACAGCGGCGGGTAGTTGGCCGCCGCGCCCGCGGCGGCCTCGTGCTTGCGGTCGAGCTTGCCCGACAGCGCCTTCTGGACGCCCCGGTCGTTCTGCGGGTCCCAGCTCGGCGTGCCCTGGTAGGAGAACGGCACGCCCGCCATCGCGGCCAGCTCCTCCTGCGACGGGTCGAAGTGGCCGGCCTGCGTGTCCATCGGCCGCGGCACTCGGCCCGTCTCCGCGAGGTACTGCACGTAGCCGATGTGCGGGACCTCGTCGGGCACCTGGAACGACGGCGTGACCACGGCCCAGACACACGCGTTCACGAACGCGATGACGAAGCAGGCCCAGAAGCCGCGCGGCACCGCGGCGGCGCGCGCACGCACGCGCGCCAGCGGCCGGACCCCGCCGGGCATCGCCGGCGCCGCGACGCTCACCGCGGCGCCTCCCGCACGATCCGCACCGCGGCTGCGGCGGCAAGGCCGAGCAGCACCACCATGCACACCCAGAACGACCACGGCCCGAGGAAGCCGGCCTTCGTGAGCGGGAAGCGGTCCGCGATCCGCCCGAGCTGGCTCCAGTACGAGACCACGCCGGGCGCGTAGTAGTCGAGCCGGATCGCCGCCGGCACCCCGTCCTGGTAGGCGGGCGCCTGCGCCGGCTTGATCCCGCCGCTGGCGGGGCTGCCGTACATGAACGCGGTCTCGTGCGAGCGATTCGTGAAGCAGAGCGTTGCGCCCCGCACGTCATGGTCGATCGTGCGGTCGAGCTTGAAGCGGTTGAGGCCGGTCGGGAACGTGGGCGATGAACGGCCCGTCGCGAGGACCTGACCGCCGGGGGCCGACACCGTCAGCGTCATCAGGCCACCCGGCTTGCCGTTCTCGCCGCCCACCCACGGATACACCGCGCCGGTGCCATGCGGCACCCACTCGCCGGGCTGGCACAGCCGCTTGCCCGGCGGGACGATGGCGTGCGTCGGGACGTCGTAGATGTTGGTGCCGATCCGCCGGTAGCCCTCGCGGTGGAGCGTGCGCGCGAGGAACAGGAGCGCGATCAGCCCCACCCCTACGGCCGCAAGAATCGCGAGTGCGCGTGGCGAGGCGAAGATCCGTCTGCCGTTCATGCGCCGGGGTGAGGTTAGCGGCGGACGCCGCCGGTTCCGTGGCGCCACCACAGCTCGGTGTCGCCCCAGCGCTCCTCGATCGCGGCCATGTCCGGGTTGAGCGGATCCCACCCCCATTTTTCCCGCCAGGTGGCGTAGTGGCGCTCGAGCAGCGCGATCCGCCGGGGGTCGTGGTCGGCGATGCGTGCCGCCTGCGCCACGCGCTTGCGGAGCGCCAGCGGCACGTGGTCCCCGACCGCGCGGCGGGCGCGCCAGAGCCACAGCTCCCTGCGGCTGTCACTGCGCGGGTTGCGCAGCGACACGCGGTGGGTCACCTGGACGTCCGGCAGGCAGAAGACCTTGGCGCCGCAGCGGCGGGCGCTCAGCGCGAAGTCGAAGTCCTCGAACGCCACCGGGCTCCAGCGCGTGTCGAAGCCGCCGATCCGCTCCGCGAGCTCGCGCGAGAACAGCATGAGGCAGCCGATGACCGCGTCCACCTCGGCGGTCTCGTCGAGCCCGTCGGCCTCGCTCGCGAGCGGCCGCTCCACGTTGATGTCGAGCGTGCGGCGGCCGACCGGCTCGGTGATGCGCGTGCCGCGGTCGTGCAGCCCCTCGGGCACCACGATGTCCATGCCGGCGTTGTGCAGGTGCCCCGAGTCGAACACGATCTTCGGCCCGAGCACCCCGATGCGCTCGTCGCTCGAGTGGAAGTCCAGCATGCGGCCGAGCCAGCCGGGGGTCTCGATCGTGGCGTCGCCGTCGAGCCGCACGATCACCTCGCCGCTCGCCCGCTCGAGCGCGGCGTTGAGCGACTCCACCACACCGCGCTGCTCGCGCTCGATCAGCTGGAAGTCCGGGAAGCGGCCCGAGTCGCGCCAGCGCCGGAGAATCTCGCGGCTGCGGTCGGTGGAGCCGTCGTCCACCACGATCAGCTCGAAGTCGCGGTGGTCGGTGTTGCGGTCGAGGCGCTCGAAGAAGAGGTCGAGCACCGGGTCGTTGTTGCGGTTGGGCAGGATCAGCGAGACGCGCGGGCGGGCGATAGCCGGACGACCTCCTCGGCGACGTCGTGGTCGTAGCGAAGCGGCTCGCCGCCGCGCCCCCATTCGGCGGGCGGCAGGTTCACGAAGCGCCCGCGCCAGCCGTCGCGCGCGTAGCCGGCGAGCCGGCGCGCGACGCCGGGCCGTCCCGCCAGCAGCGCGCGTGCGATCGAGACGGAGGCGAGCGCCGCGGCGCGCGGTGCTGTGAGGAAGCCCTCGCGGCGGCCGCAGAAGATGATGTTGCGCAGGCCGCAGGCCTGCTTCCACCCGGGTGCTGAGCGCAGGTAGTCGCGCACGCGCGAGGGGAAGCTGGTGGACGGCAGCGGCGACGGATCGTCGTGCTCGATCCGGCTCGCGGGCACGAGCCACGCGCGACCGTGCTCGCGCAGCCGGCTGACCCACTCCAGGTCGTCCCACCAGATGAAGAGCTCGCGGCGCGGCGGGTCGGTGGCCGCCGCCGCGCTGCGCCGCACGAGCGGACCGACGAGCGACACGTGCTCGACCTCGGTGGCGTCGCGGTCGCAGTCGCCCGGCTGCAGCCCGACGAGCGGGGTGAGGAACCAGCGCCTGCGCAGGTGGCCGCGGTTGAGCGGCAGCACGGCGCCCCCGGGCATGGTCACGAGTGGAGCCAGCACGGCGGTGTCCGGCTCGGCCGCCTTCGCCGACTCCAGCAATTGCTGCAGCGCGTCCGGCTCCGGCCGGCAGTCGTCGTCCATGAGCCAGATCCAGTCGGCACCGGAGTCGAGGCCCGCGCGCACGGCGTAGTGGAAGCCCTCGGCGCCGCCGCCGTTGCGCCGGATCCGCAGGTAGTCGAGCGGCATGTCGAGCTCGGCCAGCCGCTCGCGCGTGCCGTCGGTCGAGGCGTTGTCCACCACGAGCAGGCGATCGACGGAACGCGTCTGCGCGGCGATCGCCTCCAGGCAGCGCACGAGCAGGTCGCGCCGGTTGTGCGTGACCACGCCGCAGAAGACGCTCACACCTCACCTCGCTCCACCATCTGACGCCAGCGCTGAGGCGCGATGTTGCGGAAGCGCCCGGCGCGGCCGTCGCGCGCGAAGCGCACGATCCACTTCATCCGCCGCAGCGGGCGCTCGTCGTAGAGCAGCGACTTGAGCATGAACTGCGCGGTGGTGCCGGCGGCCGACAGCGCGCCCTGGCCCTCGTACCGGCGTTTCATCCAGATGTAGTTGCGCAGGCCGCAGAGGTTCTGCCAGAAGCGCTCGATCGGCGTCGGATACATCTCCAGCGGGAGCACGCGGTTCCAGAAGCGCCCACGGCGGTTCATGTGCAAGTGTGCCTCGCGCTTGTGCAGGATCACGCTCTCGGGAACAAGGCGGATCTGCCCGAGCTTCGCCAGGCGCAGCGAGTATTCGACGTCGTCGCCCCAGACGAAGAAGTCGGCGCGCGGCGGGTCGATCGCGCGTGTCGCGCCCGTTCGCACCAGCGATCCCACGAACGACGTGTACCCGAGCGACGGATGACCGCTGTACGCGTCCGGCGGGAGATAGCGCAACCGCCGCCGGAAGTGGCCGCGCTGGTTCAGGTCGATGCCGCCGCTCGCGTACTCGACCTTCGGCGCGAGCGCTACGACATCGCCTGACGCCGCATCGAGCAGGCGCTCCAGCGCGTCCGGCCGCGGCTCGGCGTCGTCGTCCATCAGCCACAGCCACTCGCAGCCGAGTTCGCGCCCGAGCCGCACGGCCTCCGAGAAGCCGCCGGCGCCGCCGCGGTTCTCGTCGAGGCGAACGTGCTCCACATCGAGTTCGCGCAGAGCCTCGGTCGTGCCGTCGCTCGACGCGTTGTCGATCACGAGCAGCTTCGACACCGGGTGGGTCTGCGCGCGTATCGCCGCGATGCACTCCCTCAAGAGCCGCTCGCGGTTGTGCGTGACCACCGCTGCGGCCACTGTCATGCGGCCAGATCCTCGACCGGGCGCTCGACCGCCGGCATGGGTGCCGGGGTGCGGTCGGGCTCCGGGCCGAGCAGCAGCATCACGAACCGCCAGTAGGCGCGCAGCAGGGTGCGCACGCCGAGCGAGCGGCCGACGCGGCCGAGGAACGGCGAGCTGAGGTCCGCGGTGAACAGGCGCGCGAACTCGGCGGGCGACGCGCGGCGCTGCGCCTGGATCGCGCGGCGCTCGCGCAGGAGCCGTGGCAGCCAGCGCACGAGATCCACGTACGAGCTCAGCTTCTGTCCCGACCAGCGGCTGTGGATCGACACCGCGACGATGGCCATCTCGGTCGCGAACAGCGCCGGCGCGAGCAGGACCAGCAACTCACCGGGATAGGTGCGGATGATCGTGGCCCAGCGGTTGCGCTCGAGCATCCGCCACTTCGGCCGCGCGCGCCGGAAGTCGTAGAGGTGGTCCACGCGAGCGGTCGGCTCGACGCCGCAGCGGCCTCCGGTGAGCCGGATCCGCCACGAGTAGTCCACGTCGTCGCAGTACAGGAAGTAGTCGTCCGGGAAGCGCTCCATCCGCTCCCAGGCCTCGCGCGTGGTGGTCAGGCACACACCGGTGACGAACGCGACCTCGTGCGGATCGAGGTCGGCCGCATCGATCGGCTCGCCGATCTGGCGCGCCCACGAGACGCCCGTGAAGTGACTCTCGCCGCCGCTCGTGTTGATCTGCGTGCCGCCGTTCATCGTCACGAGCCCCATCCAGCAGTCCCAGCCGTAGTCGTCGATGGCCGGGCGGCGGATGGCGTCGCAGAAGCCGGGGCCGACGATGGCGTCGGCGTCGAGCGTGAGCAGCAGGTCGCCCGTCGCCTGCTCCGCCGCCGCGTTGCAGGCGAGCATGTAGCCGCGATTCGAGGGCATTCGCACGATCGTCGCCTCGGGCGCGATACGCCGGACGACGTCCACCGTGTCGTCGGTCGAGTCGTTGTCCGCGACGATCAGCTCGTCGCCGTCCCGCAGCTGGGCGAGCAGTGGCGGCAGCGACGCCGCGACCATCGCGCTC
>JAICJV010000095.1 GCA_025928265.1 Thermoleophilaceae bacterium | reverse complement strand
CGGCGTGCTGCCTACGGTGATCGGCGGCGCGCTCGGGCTGGCGACCGCGATCGCGCTCGGCGTCGCGCTCTACCGCGGCTCGCTCAAGCTCGACCTGCGCAAGTTCTTCCTGGTCACCGGACTGCTCGTGATTGGCTTCGCAGCGTACCTGCTGGTGGGCGCGCTGCACGAGTTCGGCGAAGCCGGCGGCGGTGAGGCGCTCGAGGTGGCGGGCCCGGTTGTCGCGGTCGTCTTCGCGCTCACGTTCGGCCTGTTCTACGTGCGCGGTGCGCGGCCGCCGCGACCCGTCGAGCCGGCCGAGAACGAAGCGAACTCGCTCGGTTCCGGCGGCCAGCCCGCGACGCCCTGAGCGCCACGGACCGGAACCTCCGATTTCGCAGCGGCGTCGTAGGACCAAGGTCCGATTGAGAACTCGACTCTCCTAGCACGAGAGTCCTCTCATGTCGTCAACCACCCCTCGAGGAGGGACGGACATGAGAACCACCATCAGCAAGTTCGCAGCACTCGCCGCCGTCGCGGCTATGGCGATCGGTGCCGGCTCCGCGCAGGCGCGCCACGGCGCCGATGACCCCGCCGGCCACATTCGTCACGGCCGCGGCGCCGACGACGTGCAGCCGCACAAGCGGCAACGCGCGGACGACAGCCGCCGGCATCACCGGCACCATCATCACGCTCGGCACCACGGCCGCCACGGGGCGGACGACGGGCCGAACCACCGCTAGACGGAAGGCGGAAAGCGGAAAGCGGAAAGCGGGAACCGGCCCCGCTTCCCGCCTTCCTGCTTCCGCTTTCCCGCTTCAGAACTGGACCTTGCCGACGGCGTCCTTGATCTTCCCGACGATCGCGTCGCCGAGGTCCTTGCCGCCGTCGGTCTTGTAGCCCTTCATCGCGGCCACCACGCCGGCCATCACCAGCGCGACCAGCAGGATCAGCGCCACATACTCGACCGTGCCCTGCCCGACCTGCCCGGCCAGGCGCTTGAGCTTGTTCATGCCCCACCTCCATCGAAGTTGACGGAGGCGATCGTCGCGGCGGCCGGGTAACGGCTCCAGACCCGTCTGTGACAAGTCCGCGACCGGGTTGTGACAGGCCAGCGAATACGCTCCGGCGCCGATGCGGGTCCTGGTGGTCACGAACCTCTGGCCGACTCCCGAGCGCCCCGCCTCGGGCGGGTTCGTCCGCGACCAGGTGGAGGCGCTGCGCGGGATCGACGGCCTCGAGATCGAGCTGTTCACGTTCGGCACCGGCACGCGCGCGTACCTCGCCGCGGCGCGCGAGCTGCGGCGGCGCTACAGGGGCGAGCGCTTCGACGTGATCCACGCGCATTACGGCCTGTGCGGCTGGACCGCCCTCGCACTCGGCGGCGCGCCGCACGTGGTCACCTTTCACGGCACGGACCTCCAGCACCCGCAGGTCGGGCCGCTGAGCCGGCTGCTGGCGAAGCGCATCGACCTGGCGGCCCCCGTCTCGGCGACCCTTGCGCGCGTGGGACTCCCCCACCATCGCGGCGGCATCGCGATCCTCCCGTGCGGCGTGAACCTCGAGCGGTTCGCCCCCGTCCCGCGACGGACCGCCCGCGAGCGGCTCGGCCTCGAGCCCGACGGGCCGTACCTGCTCTTCCCGGCCGACCCCGCACGACCCGAGAAACGCCACGACCGCGCGCTGTCGATCGCGCGCGCGGCGGGCGTGGAACTGCTGCACTACGAGCGCCGCTCGCCCGAGGAGGTGCCGCTCCTGATCAACGCCGCCAACGCCGTGCTCGTGACCTCCGACCGGGAGGGGTTCGGCCTCGCCGCGCTCGAGGCGCTGGCCTGCGACGTGCCGGTCCTCTCGACCGACGTGGGCATCGCCAGGCTCGCACTCGAGGGGATCGAGGGGACCCTGTGCGCGCCCTTCGGCGAAGAGGCGTGGCGCGCCGCACTTGCCCCCCACCTCATGGCCGCCGAACCACGCGTGGAGGGTCGCGCGCGAGCCGCCCTCTTCGACCGGAACCGTCTGGCGCAACGTGTGTTCTGTGCGTATCAGGACGTCCTCGGCACGGGCCAGGCGACGCCTCTGGCGCCGCTATAGTGCCCCGCCGGACGCCACACCCGCAGTTGCAGAGCTTTTCCCCTCCATGCGTCCCCTGAAAGCACTTCCGAAGCGCGCGGCCGAGAAGGCGCGCGAGACCGCCGCCGGCTCAGCCACGCCGGCCGGCGAGGAGCCCCTGCCCGCTTCTGCCGCCGGCCGCCCCGGCGCGCGCGAGCGGGCGGCGATGCGCCGCCGCGTTCGCAAGGTCGCGCGGACGCGTGACGCGCTGGTTCGCGAGCTGGGCGCGCTCGTCGTGGAGATGGAGCGCCTCGGCCGTCGCAACGACGAGCTCGTGAGGCGCAAGGCGAACGAGATCGTCGCGCTGAGCCATGAACTCGAAGGGCTGCGCGGCGCGCTCGGCGAGCGCCTGACGCTCGAGCGGGTCGTGGCCGCGGGCATTGCCGGCAGCTGCGCGTCGTGCGGATCGCTGCTCGGCACCGAGGACCGCTTCTGCTCGCGCTGCGGAACACCGGCGGGCGCCCGGTCGAACGGCACCACGCCGAGCGGGACACACCTTCACGTGGACGGCGCGGGGGCACAGCGAGCATGACGAACGGCCAGGCCGGGCCGCCGCCACCACCGCCACCGCCCCCACCGCCGCCGCCTCCCCCTCCACCACCGCCTCCGACGGCGGAGGCCGCGGCGCCGCCGCGCTGCCCCAACTGCGGAGCCGAGGTCACGCCCGGTCAGCAGCTGTGCGTCGAGTGCGGTCACGACCTGACGCGTGCGTACAAGCGCCCGCCCACATGGCGGCTCTGGGCGATTCTCGGTGCGATCGCCGTGCTGGCGATCGGCATCGGCGCCGGCTTCGCGGTCGGCGCGCTCACGGGCGACGACACGAGCAAGAAGGAGGCGAAGGCCACGACGGCGACCGCTCCCACGGCGCCGACCCTGCCGCCCGCGACCACCACGCCTGCGCCCGGCGCCACGAACACCACTCCGACCACGCCGACGACGCCCACCACGCCGACGACCCCCACCACGCCTACGACGCCTACGACCCCGACGACCCCCACCACCCCGGGCGCCATCCCACCCGCGAGCGGCGGCACGAACAGCGGCGGCGTCCAGACGTGGCCGGCCGGCAAGACGGGCTACACGGTCGTGCTCGCGTCGGTGAAGTCACGCCCGCAGGCAAACGCCAAGGCGAAGGAGGCGATCGGCCGCGGCATCCCGGCTGGGATCCTTCGATCCGACGACTTCTCGAGCCTGAACCCCGGCTACTGGGTCGTGTGGGCCGGCACCTACAAGACCGTCGGCGAGGCGCGCTCGAAGGCCACGAGCTACCAGAGCCAGGGCTTCGCCCAGGCGTACCCGCGCCTCGTCAAGAAGTGAGGCTGAGCGGCCAGTACCTGCCGATCGCATCGGCCGCACGCGCAGCCAAGGGGTGCGGCGGCGCCGGCTCGGGCTCGCCGCCGTCACGGAGCGCCTCGAGGGTCGCCGCCGTGGATGTGGCGAGCGCGCGCAGGTCATAGCCGCCCTCGAGCACGCCTCCGACGGGCACACCGAGCTCGTCGGCGAGCGCGCGGACCTGTCGCGCCAGCGCGGCGAACGACTCGGCGGTGAGCTCGCAGGTCGCGAGCGGGTCGTCGCGGTGCGCGTCGAAGCCGGCCGACACGAGCACGAGCTGCGGCCTGTACGTACGCGCGGCGGGCAGCGCCACGTGCTCGACCATTGCGAGCCACACGTCCTCGCCCGACCCCGGCGGCACCGGCAGGTTCAGCGAATAGCCCTCACCCGCGCCCTCGCCGACGTCGTGCAGCCGGCCGGTGCCCGGATAGAGCGGCATCTGGTGGATGCTCGCGAAGAGCACCTCGCGCGAGCCGTGGAACACGTCGTTGGTCCCATTCCCGTGGTGGACGTCCCAGTCGAGGATGAACACTCGCTCGAGACCGTGCGCATCGAGCGCGTGCTGTGCTGCGACCGCGACGTTGTTGAACAGGCAGAAGCCCATCGCCACGCGCGGCTCGGCGTGGTGGCCGGGCGGGCGCAGTGCGCTGAAGCCCACGCCGGCCTCACCGCCGAGGAGCGCATCGACCAACGCACACGCGCCTCCGGCCGCGTGCAGCGCGGCCTCGTACGACCCGGCGCTCGTGATCGTGTCCGGGTCGAGCGCGCCACCGCCCGACTCGGAGACCGACCTGATCTCGTCCACGTAGCCCGCCGGGTGAACCGCGGTGAGCTGCTCCATCGTGACCGCCGGTGCCTCGCGCCGCTCGTAGCCGAGCCAGTCGCGCCGCTCGAGCTCGTCCTCGATCGCGGGAATGCGGCCCGGCCCCTCAGGGTGCGGCCCGGTGTCGTGCCGGAGCGACGACTCATGCCTGAAGTAGAGCGGCGCGGCGATGCCGGTATACGTTAAGCGCCCAGTGCGAACGGAGCCGACGAAACACGCTGATGTAGCGGTCGTCGGTGCCGGGGCGGCGGGCCTCTACGCCGCCGTCTGCGCCGCCCGCGAGGGAGCGAAGGTGGTCCTGGTGTCGCGCTCGCCGCTGGCGGAGTCCGCGTCCTACTGGGCGCAGGGCGGTATCGCCGCGGCGCTGGCCGCCGGCGACTCGCCGGAGCGCCACCTCGAGGACACGCTGAGGGCGGGCCGCGGCGCGAGCCGCCCGAGCGCAGCGCGGGTTCTGGTCGAGGAGTCGCCGAACGCGGTGCGCGATCTCGAGAAGCTCGGCGTGCACTTCGACGCGGACCGCCACGGCGCGCTCGCGCTCGGCCTCGAGGGCGGCCACTCCGAGCGGCGCGTGGTGCACGCGGGCGGCAGTGCGACGGGACGCCGGATCACGCGCGACCTCTCGGCGCTCGTCGCGACCGACGAGCGCATCGAGGTGCTCGAGCAGTCGACCGCCGGCGCGATCTGGCGGAGCGCCGGCCGCTGCGTCGGTGTCGTGGCGGAGCGGCCGGGCGGTGTGCTCACCCCCGTGCTCGCGCGCGGGACCGTGCTGGCCACCGGCGGCGCCGCTGCGCTGTGGCAGCGCACCACCAACCCGCGCGGCGTGATCGGCGCCGGTATGACCCTGGCGTCGCACGCCGGCGCGGCGCTCGCCGATCTCGAGTTCACGCAGTTCCATCCCACGGCGCTCCTGTGGGAGGGCGAGTTCGACGGCTTCCTGATCACCGAGGCGATCCGCGGCGAGGGCGCGCTGCTCCTCGACGGGCACGGCGAGCGCTTCGTGGACGAGCTCGCGCCGCGCGACGAGGTGGCGCTGGCGGTCCAGGCCGTGCGCGACCGCGGCGGCGACGTGCGCCTCGACATGCGCTCCATCGACATGACCCACTTCCCGAACGTCGCGGCGCAGCTCGAGCGGGCGGGAATCGACGCGGCGCGCGATCTCGTGCCGGTGGCGCCCGCCGCGCACTACACGATGGGCGGCATCGCGACCGGCATCGATGCGGAGTCGACGCTGGGCGGCCTGTTCGCGGTCGGCGAGTGCGCGTGCAACGGCCTGCACGGCGCCAACCGGCTCGCGTCGAACTCACTCGCCGAATGCTTCGTCTTCGGCCGCCGCGCCGCCCTCGCCGCGATCGACCGCGACATTCCGGCGGACGGAGGCGCTCCACCGGACCGCGGCCCGGATCCGGTGCCGCCCCGACAGACGCGCGCCGCGCTCTGGCGCTCTGCCGGCATCAGCCGCGACCGCGCCGGCCTCGAGCGGCTGGCCGAGTCGGACCCGTTCCCGCTCGCGCGCAAGATCGCTCGCTGCGCGCTCGCCCGCGAGGAGAGCCGTGGCGCTCACCAGCGCGTCGACCATCCCGAGACGAATCCCGCGCTCGACCTCACTCACTCCGTCGTCCGCGGTGAAGATCCGGTCGAATTCGAGCGCTGGACCTAATCGGGGGTTAACCCCCCTATTCGGGGTGTCGACCACCGAACGCACTTAACAGTTCGTTAACCGCACTTAGCGGGTACTTAGCACCGCGCTGGTTAACTGCCCAGTCGCCCAGGTGGGGGCAGGGCAGCAGGATAGAGGGACAAGGGGAGGCCCGCGTGTATCAATTCAGCCGCTCCCTGTATCGGGAGCTTGGCCCGCTGGTTGTGAGTGATCGCTACGGAACGGCGTGCGACAACCGCCAGCATTTCTTGCAGTCGTGCGAGCGCGCATTCAAGCGTCTCGCGAGTGACCGTCATTACTTCGCGCGCCCGTCGCGCACGCTGTTCAACGACGTCCGTTTCTTCTTCCCGATCGCGGAGCAGATGCGGGTATACCGGGTGATCGACAGCTACATCCGCGTCGCCACCCAGTTCGTGGACGAGCGCGAGCGCGAAGGCATCTCGCTCGACGGCAGCCCGCTGTCATGCCACGCAAGCACCCGCAAGGGCACTCCGTGCCAGCGCGTGCCTCTGCCCGGCAGCAAGTACTGCCCGTCGCACAAGCATCTCGAAGAGAGCTACGCAACTTCCGCGGCGGCCTGAGCAAGGGCTCGTCGCACCCAAAGGGAAATGTTCGGTCCCGGCGGCATCGCGTTGTAGCGCGCGACGCCGCCGGACCGGGACCTCCATTTCCCCAGCTCACCGAGCGACGACCAGCTTGCCGCGCATCCCGGCTGCCCTATGCCCCGGGAACGGGCAATAGAAGGTGTACGTCCCCGGCTTGAGCGTGACCTCCACGCTCGACGTCTTGCCAGGCCCGACGAGCTTACCCCTCTTGCCGGCGATGGCGATGCCGTGCTCGAGGCCGGTGCCGCGCGGGTTCTTCATGACCAGCTCGATCTTCCCCGGCCTCGCGCTGAGGCGGCTCTTGTCGAACTTGAGCGCGCCGTTCCCGGCCGCCTTCAGGCTCCGCTCCTGAGGCTTCTTCGACTTCGCGCCGGCCACGTCCACCCCGGACACCAGCGCCAGCGCCAGCAGCGTCATCGCGATTGCCCCGGCGATCCACTTCATCCTCGTCCTCTCGTCGCGTTGGCGATCGGTACGCACCGGCGCGCGATCCGGTTCGCGTAGCTTGCGCGGGCGATGCTCCTCGGAGTCGATGTCGGCGGCACCTTCACCGACGCCGCGCTGATCGGCGGCGACCGGCTGATCACGGCCAAGGCGCCGTCGACGCCGCGCGACCAGTCCGAGGGGGTGATCGCGGCGGTCGAGGCCGCGCTCGAGAAGGCCGCTGCCGAGGCCGGCGACGTCGACCGCTTCGTGCACGGCATGACCGTGGGCACCAACGCGCTGCTCGAGGGCAAGGTGGCGCGCACCGCGCTGGTCGCAACCGAGGGATTCACCGACCTGGAGGAGCTCGGTCGCCAGGCGCGGCCCGAGCTGTACCGGCTGTGCGTGGGACACCCGCCGCCGATCGTCCCGCCGGAGCGGCGCATCGCTGCGCCCGAGCGCTGCGGCCCGGACGGCGTGCTGCGCGAGCTGGACGAGGACGCGCTGCGCGAGAGGCTCGCCGGGGTCGACGCCGAGTCGCTCGCCGTGTGCCTCTTGTGGGGCTTCCGCCATCCCGGGCACGAGCGGCGCGTGGCCGAGCTGGCCGGCGACTCGATCCACGTGTCCACCTCGCACGAGACGGCCGCGGTGTTCCGGGAGTACGAGCGCTGCGCGACCACGGTGGTGGACGCTGCCCTCTCGCCGCTCCTGCGGCGGTATCTGGAGCGGCTCGCCGAGCGGTCGCGCGACGCCGGGCTGCCGCTGCCGGAGGTCATGCTCTCCGGCGGCGGCGTGGCCGATGCGGCGACGGCCGCACGGCACGGCTCATGGACGGTGCTGTCGGGTCCCGCGGGCGGCGCGGTGGGCGCCGCGCGGATGGCCGGCGACGCGAACGCGGTCTGCCTCGACATGGGCGGGACGTCGTGCGACGTCTCGGTCGTACGCGACGGCCGCGTGCAGGGAACGGGCGGGCGCGAGGTGAGCGGACGCGCCCTGGCGCTGCCGATGGTGGACGTGCACACCGTGGGCGCGGGCGGCGGCAGCATCGCCTGGCGCGACCCGGGCGGTGCGCTGCGCGTCGGGCCGCGCTCCGCGGGCGCCGACCCCGGACCCGCCTGCTACGGCCGCGGCGGCCGGGAGCCGACGGTGACCGACGCCAACCTGCTGCTGGGCTACCTCGACCACGAGTCACCGCTGGCGGGCGGCGTGGAGCTCGACCGCGACGCGGCGGCGCGCGCCGTGGGCGAGCTGGCGGCCGTGCTGGGGATGGAGCTGTTCGACTGCGCCGAGGGAATCGCACGCGTGGCCGGCACCGAGATGGCGCGGGCGGTGCGCGTGATGACGATCGAGCGCGGCATCGACCCGCGCGAGCTGGCGCTGCTCGCGTTCGGCGGTGCGGGCCCGCTGCACGGCGCGGCGATCGCCTCCGAGCTCGACATGCGCACCGTGCTGGTGCCGGGAGCGTCGGGCGTGCTGTCGGCCGTCGGGCTGATCGCGGCCGAGCGGCGCCGCGACCTCGTGGAAAGCGTGCTGTACGCGGGCGACGAGCTCAGCGCCGGCGCCATCGCCGAGGTGGTGGAGCGGCTGGCCGCACGCGGGCGCGAGGAGCTCTCCGCACCGGAGGCGGAAATCCGCCCGGCGTATGACCTGCGCTACGCGGGACAGGCGTTCGAGCTGACCGTCGAGGGGGATGTGCGGCCGGACCCGGATGAGCTGCGGCGTGAGTTCGAGCGGGTTCATCAGGAGCGGTACGGCTATGCCGACCCGGACGCTTCGCTCGAGCTGGTGACAGTGCGCGTTGCCGTTGCGCTGGAGGCGACCCAACTGCCGGAAAGCGGAAAGCGGAAAGCGGAAAGCGGGAAATCGCGGCGGGCTCGGTTCACCGGTGAGGAGGTCGACGTCTTGGTCTTTCGCGGCGTTCCCGATTCGGTCGAGGGGCCGGCCATCGTCGAGCTCGAGGAGTCGACGGTTGTCGTGCCGCCCGGATGGGGCGCGCGCGCTGATTCGCACGGGTTGCGATTGGAGCGGTCGTAGTGGACCCGGTCACGCTCCAGGTGATGGTCGGCGCGCTGCGGGCGGCGTGCGACGAGATGGGCGTGGTGCTCGTGCGGTCGGCGCACTCGGCCAACATCAAGGAGCGGCGCGACGCGTCGACCGGGCTGTTCGACGCCGATGGGCAGATGGTCATGCAGGCCGAGCACATCCCTGTGCACCTCGGCGCGATGCCTGCGGCCGTCGCGGCCATCCTCGTCGAGGAGCAGCGGCCGGGCGAGTCGTGGGTGCTGAACGACCCGTACAGGGGCGGCACGCACCTGCCCGACATCACGGTGATCACACCGCTGTTCGCGGGCGGCGAGCAGGTGGGCTTCGCCGCCAGTCGCGCGCACCACGCCGACGTGGGCGGGCGCATCCCCGGGAGCATGCCGGCGGACTCGCACACGCTCGCCGAGGAGGGGGTGGTGATCGAGCCGCGCCGCCTCGACGACGACACCATCGGCGAGCTGGCGAGCCGGATGCGCGGGCCGCGCCAGCGCGAGGCCGATCTGCGCGCGCAACTGGCTGCCAACCGCGCCGGTGCCGCGCGACTCGAGGAGCTGGTCGAGCGCAACGGGCTCGATGCGGTGCGGGAGGCGATGCGCGAGACGCTCGACTACGCCGAGCGGCGCACGCGCGCGGCGATCGAGGATCTCGAGGACGGCGAATACGAGGACCGCGACGTGCTGGAGGGCGCCGGCGGCGATATCGAGCTGCGGCTGAAGGCGACGGTGAGGGGAGACTCGCTCACACTCGACTTCAGCGGGTCCGCCGAGCAGCACGACGGCAACCTCAACTGCCCGCTCGCGGTCACCCACTCCGCGTGCTATTTCGCCGTGCGCGTGCTGAGCGATCCCGACGTGCCGCCCTGCGCCGGCGCCTACCGGCCCGTCGAGGTGATCGCACCGGAGGGCTGCCTGCTGAACGCGCAGCCGCCGCACGCCGTCGTGGCCGGGAACGTGGAGACCTCCTCGCGCGTGGCCGACCTCGTGCTGGCCGCGTTCGGGCGCGCGCTCGGGCAGGGGACGATGAACAACCTCACGCTCGGCAACGACGACTTCACCTACTACGAGACGCTGGGCGGCGGCCAGGGCGCGTGTGGAGACGCGGACGGCCCCAGCGCCGTCCACGTGGCCATGAGCAACACGCTCAACACCCCGATCGAGGCGCTCGAGCTCGAGTTCCCGCTGCGGGCGGTCGAGTACGCCATCCGCCGCGGCTCGGGCGGCGCCGGGCGCCACCCCGGCGGCGACGGCGTGGTGCGCGAGATCGAGGCCCTGGCGGAGATGAGCTACGCGCTGATCACCGAGCGCCGCAGGCACGCCCCGCCGGGCGCCGACGGCGGCGAGCCGGGCGCGCCGGGACGCAACCTCGTGAACGGAGAGGAGGTCGCCG
>JAICJV010000117.1 GCA_025928265.1 Thermoleophilaceae bacterium | reverse complement strand
GCGGCGCGCCTCGGTCGCGGCCGGGCGCGCGTCGTCCCAGAAGAACGCCCAGAGGTTGATCATGCACGCGCCCACGACGCGATCGTCCTCGCGCAGCGCGTGGAACGCCCAGAACGCGCCCGCGCACAGCCCGGCCACCACAAAGCGCGTGGCGGTGCCGCGCTGCTCGAGCGTGTCGATGGCGGCCTCCACCTGGCGCGCAAGGTCGGCCGAGTAGAGCTCCTTCGTGTCTGCGTAGCGTTCCCAGTCGCCGTCCGAGTCGCCCAGCCCTTCGATGTCGAGCCGCAGCACGGGGACGCCGCGCGCCGCCCAGCGCCGGGCCACCTCCACCCACATCCGGTTCGGGCCGATCCGGCGGACCGCCCCGCCGTTCACCAGCACGAGTGCCACGTCGGCGGCCGGCGGCCTGGCGGGCTCCGAGAGGATCCCGAACAGGCGCCCGAACGGCTGGCCCACTTCCACCGGGGTCTCGCGCACCAGCGCTCCGTGGGCGTGCAGCTCGAGGGTGTCGCGTGCCTCCGGAGCCGTGGCGGCGGGAAGCGCGCCCGTCGCCGGCGCGGCGAGCCACGCGGCCACCATGTCGAAGACCTCGACCGGCAGATGCGGCTCCTGCGGGTTGGCGAGCGCATCGCCGTAGCCGGGACCGGCCGCGGCGGTCACGTCGAGTCCCGCGCTCTCGAGGTGGTCGCGCAGCCTGGAGTCGGGCGACGCCGAGTCGCGTCCGAGCAGAAGCACGCGTCGCGAGGGCAGCGCGAGCGTGGTCAGGTCGATGGCGGCTATCGCTTCCGCCGTCTCGGCGCTCATCACGTAGCCGGCCACCTCGATCAGTCCCTCCGGCAGCGGCGGCGGCTCGACGGCATCGGGGTCCGGGAACTCCGCCGCCTTGAGGCTCGCGAACGCACGCAGCTCCCGCATGAGGGTCTTGCCGCGCGCCGGCACGCCCCAGAGCACCAGCTCGTCGAGCGGCGCTCCACCGGCCGCTGCCAGATACGCCGCAAAGCCGCCGATCCCGATTCCGATCGCCGCCACGCGGGTGCAGGCGGTCTGCGACTTGAGCCAGGCCGCCGCACCGGCGACGGCGCCCGTCCACGCCTCGACGCGGTCCGGGTCGTGCGGCGAACCTGCGCTGTCGCCCGCGCCGGGCAGGTCGATCCGGAGCGTCGCGTGGCCGGCGAGGGCCAGTAGCTCGCTCCAGATCAGCCGGGTGCGATACGACGCGACGTCGTCCCAGCCGAACGGCGGGCACAGCAGCACGGCGGTCTCCCGCTCGCTACCGGGAGCGGCGGAATGGAAGAAGCCGAACAGGGGATCCGGCGCGGTCCCCAGGTAGAGCGGCCGCGGAGGCGGGGTGGCGAGCACCTCTGAATTCTAAGGGCGAACTCCGCCGATTTCCTCTTTTAAGAGTTCTCTTCGAAACGGCTAGAAGCCGCTCGGGTGACGCGCCTTGAAGCCGCGCGTCGGGCGGGCCTTGCCCCAGCGGGGGCCGCTGCCCGGGAAGGTGCCGCGCGTGCGGCGGTCGCGGTAGCCCGTGTCGAAGCGCAGACCCGCGACCATGACGAACGCGTGCCCCGGGTTCGTGTAGACCGTGATCCACTTGCCCTTGCCGCTCATGCCCCAGTCCATGAACGACGATGAGTCGAGCGGCGAGGCCACGAAGTTCGCGCCGTGGAGCGCGAACGAGACCGAGCCGGAGCAGTCATAGCCCGAGTCGACGAAGTCCTGATGGCCGCCGCCATAGCGGTAAGGCATGCGCACGATCTCGTTGGCCGCGTTGATGACCGCCACCACCTCCGGCGGCGCGCCGGCGGGCGGGACGGCCAGACCGGCAACGATCTTGCCCCTCTTCGCCGGCGCGAACCGCGGATCCTGCGGGGAGACGCCGCCCGTGCTGCGCGCGCCGGCCTTCGCGCCACCGCCGGCGGCGAGCGCCCCGGAGGGCAGCAGGCAAGCCAGTGCCGCAAGCAGGCAGCCGACGAGCAGCGTTGTACGCAGACGTAGGGGCATCGTCTCTTTCGTCCGCCTGCGGGGTTAGCTGACGGGCTGGCGCTGAAAGAGCTCGCGCCTCCCCCCGAAGGGAGATTCGCCCCAACATTGGGTCCCCCGCTCCGCTCGCGCGGATTCGGCGTGGCCGGGACACTAGCATCGGTCCTGGCGTTTCGCGTAGTCCCCCTCTTCGCCGTCGACCAAACCATTCCCCCGCATTTGCGTGAATTTCGCTCGTGACGTCGTAGACGCCGCACCGCCCGGCCGGCGCGCGCTCATCTGCCTGAGCCGTGAGGGCGAGCGCGCCGAGATCAGCTTCGCCGATGTGGCGGACCGCTCGGCGCGCCTAGCGGGCACGCTCGCCGCGCGCGGGGTCGGCCGCGGCGACGCCGTGATGACGATGATCGGCAACCGGCCGGAGTGGGTCTACGCGATGGTGGCGTGCTTCCGGATCGGAGCGGTGGTGCTGCCGTCGAACGAGCAGCTGCGCCCGAAGGATCTGCGCGTGCGCTTCGAGAAGGTCGAGCCGCGGCTCGTGATCGCCGACCGGCGCAACCTCGAGACGATCACCGCGAGCGGGTTCGGCGGCGAGATCCTGGCCGTTCCGGACGAGCGGCTGTTCGACTCGGAGGCCGTGCCGGCGGTCGACCTCGCCCCCACGGATCCGGCCCTCATCACGTTCACGAGCGGGACCGCCGGCGAGCCCAAGCCGATCCGCCACGGCCAGCGTTACCTGGCCGGCCAGCGCGTGCAGGCCGAGCACTGGTTCGGCGCGCGCGAGGGCGAGCTGTGCTGGTGCACGGCGGCCAGCGGCTGGTCGAAGTCCGCCCGCAACGCGTTCATCGCACCATGGGTGATGGGCGCCACCGCGCTGCTCCAGGACGCGCGCTTCGACCCCGAGGAGCGGCTCGCGACGGTCGAGGCCGAGGGCGTGAACGTGCTGTGCATGGCGCCGACCGAGTGGCGCACCGTCGCCAAGCGGACCACCCTGCGCCCCCTCCCCACTCTGCGCCACGCCGTAGCCGCCGGCGAGCCGCTCAACCCCGAGATCGTGCGGCTCTGGGAGGAGGAGGTGGGCATCTCGATCCACGACGGCTACGGCCAGACCGAGACCGGCGCGCTCACCGGGATGCCGATCGGGCCACCGGTGCGGCCCGGCTCGATGGGCAAGCCGCTGCCGGGCTATCGGCTGTGGATCGACGACGGCGAGCTGTGCGCCGATCCGTCCACGATCCCCACCTTCTTCATCGACTGGGCGGGCGACACCTGGCGGACGGGCGACCGGGTGACCCAGGACGACGACGGCTACCTCTGGTTCGAGGGCCGCGCCGACGACGTGATCATCTCCGCCGGGTACCGGATCGGGCCGTTCGAGGTGGAGTCGGCGCTGGTGTCGCACCCGGCGGTGGCCGAGGCCGCCGCGGTGGCGGCGCCGGACGAGGAGCGCGGGGCGGTGGTGCGTGCAGTGGTGGTGCTGCGCGACGGCTACGAGCCGGGCGATGCGCTGGCGGCCGAGCTCAAGGACCACGTGAAGGCCGAGACCGCGCCCTACAAGTACCCGCGCATCGTGGAGTTCGCGGACGCGCTGCCCAAGACCACGAGCGGGAAGATCCGCCGCGCGCTGCTGCGCCAAGGTTGATTGACCCCCGCGCGCACCGCTGAGAGGGTCGAACCGGAACTCTCAGGAGGTGCTCGCATGGCAGAGACAGGAATCGACCTGAAGACGGTCACGACCGTCCAGCAGCAGATCTGGTCGCAGGGCGACTTCGCGCGCGTGGGGATGACGATCACGCTCGTGAGCGAGCGGCTCGTGGAGGCCGCGGAGATCCTGCCGGGCGAGCGCGTCCTGGACGTCGCTTGCGGCTCGGGCAACACGGCCATCGCAGCCGCGCGCCGGTTCGCCAAGGTGACGGGGCTCGACTACGTTCCCGCTCTGCTCGACCACGGACGTGAGCGCGCCCTGGCCGAGCTGGTCGACGTCGACTTCGTGGAGGGCGACGCCCAGGAGCTGCCGTTCGAGGACGCCTCGTTCGACCTCGTCACATCCACCTTCGGCGTCATGTTCGCCCCCGACCAGGAGCGCGCCGCCGGCGAGCTCCTTCGCGTGTGCCGCCCCGGTGGCCGGATCGCGCTCGCGAACTGGGTGCCCGACGGGGTGGTGGGCGAGATGTTCATCACCACGACGCGCCACGCGCCTCCGCCGCCCGGCGTGAAGCCGCCGCTGCGGTGGGGCAGCGACGAGAACCTTCGCGACCTGTTCGGCGACGGCATCTCCGAGCTCAGGACCGAGCGCCGCGAGGTGATGATGCGCTATCCGTCGGCGGAGTTCCACCTCGAGTACTTCAAGAAGTGGTTCGGCCCGACGAAGATGGCGTTCGCTCGCCTCGACGAGGCCGGGCAGGAGGCGCTTGCGACGGACCTGCTCGACATGTGGGGCCGCCACAACATGGCCGGCGACATGGCGCTGGTCATGCCCGCGCCGTATCTCGAGGTGGTCGCGACGCGAGCCGGGTAGCGTCAAGGGGGATGGCGAACCGACTCGCGCACGAGACATCCCCCTACCTCCTCCAGCACAAGGACAATCCGGTCGACTGGTACCCCTGGGGAGAGGAGGCCCTCGCGCGCGCACGCGACGAGGACAAGCCGGTCCTGCTTTCGATCGGCTACTCCGCCTGCCACTGGTGCCACGTGATGGAGCGCGAGTCATTCGAGGACGACGCCACCGCGGCGTACATGAACGAGCACTTCGTGCCGGTCAAGCTCGATCGCGAGGAGCGTCCCGACATCGACGCGATCTACATGGAGGCGTGCCAGGCGATGACCGGCCAGGGCGGCTGGCCGCTCAACGTGTTCCTCACGCCCGAGCAGGTGCCGTTCTACGCCGGCACCTACTTCCCGCCCGACGACTCGCGCGGCATGCCGAGCTGGCGGCGCGTGCTGGCGGCGGTGGCCGACGCGTGGGCGAACCGCCGCGACGAGATCCGCGCCGGCGGCGACGGCCTGGCGCAGCGGCTGCGCGGCGGCGCGCTGCTCACCCCGGACGACGACCCGATCGACCCCGCCGGTCTCGACCACGCCGTGAACGCGCTCTCGCAGCTGTACGAACCGCAGTTCGGCGGCTTCGGCCACGCGCCCAAGTTCCCGCCCGCCTCCACGATCGAGTTCCTCTTGCGCCGCGGCGAGGTGCGGATGACCACGCACACGCTGCGCGCGATGGCGGCAGGCGGCATCTACGACCAGGTTGGCGGTGGGTTCGCGCGCTACTCCGTGGACGCGCGCTGGCTCGTGCCCCACTTCGAGAAGATGCTCTACGACAACGCGCTGCTCGCGCGCGCGTACCTGCACGGCTGGCAGGTGACGGGCGACGAGCTGTTCCGGCGCGTGTGCACCGAGACGCTCGACTGGGCGCTGCGCGAGCTGCGCGGCGACGAGGGCGGCTTCATGTCCGCGCTCGACGCCGACTCGGAGGGCGAGGAGGGGCGCTTCTACGTCTGGCGTCTTGACGAGCTGCGCGACGTGCTCGGCGACGACGCGGAAGCGGCGATCGCCTATTTCGGAGCGACCGAGGACGGCAACTTCGAGGGGCGCAACATCCTCACGCGCGGAGACGACGAGCCCGATCGGCTGCCGGAGATCCGCGCGCGGTTGTACGACGTGCGCTCCCGCCGCGTCTGGCCCGGCCGCGACGACAAGCGGCTGACGTCGTGGAACGCGCTCATGATCGGCGCGCTGGCGGACGCCGGCGCGGTGCTCGAGCGCTCGGACTATCTGGATGCAGCGCGCGCGTGCGCCGAGTTCCTGCTGCGCGAGGTCCGTGGCGACGACGGCCGGCTGCTGCGCACCTGGAAGGACGGCCAGGCGAAGCTGAACGGCTATCTCGAGGACCACGCGTATCTCGTCGAAGCGCTGATCTCGCTGTACGAGGCCACGTTCGAGCCGCGCTGGTTCGCGGCCGCGCGCGAGCTCGCGGACTTCACGGTCGAGCATTTCGGCGACGACGAGGCCGCCGGCTTCTACGAGACGGCGGATTACCACGAGCGTCTGCTGGCCCGGCGCAAGGACCTGGAGGACAACCCCATTCCGGCCGGCAACTCGAGCGCCGCCTACGGGCTGCTGCGCCTCGCGGCGCTCACCGGCGAGCACGAGTACGAGGAGCGCGCGGTCGGAGTGTTCCGGCTGCTGCACAAGGTCGCGTTCCGCCATCCACAGGCGTTCGCGCACCTGCTGCAGGCACTCGACTTCCATCTGGCCGCGGTGAAGGAGGTCGCGCTCGTGGGCGACGACGTCCGTCCGCTCGAGCGCACGGTTCGCTCGCGCTTCCGCCCGCATCTGGTGCTGGCGGCGGGCGAGCCGGACGGCGTGCCGCTGCTCGACGGGCGGACCCCGGTCGACGGCAGGGCGGCCGCCTACGTGTGCGAGCGGTTCGCGTGCAAGCGGCCCGTGACCGAGCCCGCGGAGCTCGAGAACCTGCTCACCGGCTGACCCGGTCCACTAGCTTGCCACGCGTGAGGGGGCTCCTTGTGGTGGTTGCGGCGCTCATGACGTGCGCGCCCGCGAGCGCGAGCGCCGACCCCATCGCGGTCAGTGGACAGGGGGCCGGGGTGTCGATCACGCGCAGCCCGTTCCGGATGACGTTCACGAACGCCTCCGGACACGCGGTCCTCACCGAGACGGCCACGCCGCTCTCCTATCTCGTCGGGACGAACGAGCCTGCCGTGTTCCCGGCGAGCCAATGGGTCGGCAACCTGCAGGGCGTCGTGCGCGCGGGAGTCGATTTCTCCGCCCGCGACGTGGTCGCCGCCACGCCCAGCGGCGGCGGGGTGAAGCTCACCGTCTCGACGAACGATCCCACTGGACGGCAGCTCGTCGTGACCGTCACGCCCGCGGGGCGCGGCGCCATACGCGTCCGCGCGACGCCGAGCGACGCGACCGGCGTGGCCACCTTCGGCGACTCGTTCGTGTCACCCGCCGGCGAGGCGTTCCACGGCTTCGGCGGGCGCCACAACGCGCTCGACCAGCGCGGCCAGGACTTCTACAACTGGCTCGACCAGGAGAACGTGGGCGCGGGCGAGCTTCAGCCCGGAGCGAACCCGACCCTGGGCGACACCTACCTGTTCCCGAACGGCGCGCAGGCGGCGTACTACGTGCAGTCGTCGTTCGTCTCGAACCGCGGCTACGGCTTCCTGCTGAACCAGAGCGAGCTCTCGCGCTGGCGGCTTGCATCGGACCGGCCCGACGCGTGGCAGGTGGAGGTTGCGGCGCCCGCGCTCGACTACGTGGTCGCGCCGGGCGGCATGCGGCGCGCGGCCGCCACGCTCACCGCCCGGACCGGCCGCCAGCCGGTCCCGCCGCGCTGGGCGCTCGGCCCGGTGCTCGACCGCGAGGTGGCCTACCCGTCGCAGACCGCGGCCAGCTACCAGCAGCAGGTGGAGGCCGACCTGCGCGATATCGCGCGCTACCGGCTGCCACTCACCGCGTACCGGATCGAGGGCTGGCAGTTCGTGCCCAAGGCGTGGCTGCGCAGCGTCATCCGCCGGCTCCGTGCGCGCGGGATTCACCCACTCGTCTACTTCCGTGCGTTCGTGGGCAAGGACACGATCGGC
>JAICJV010000115.1 GCA_025928265.1 Thermoleophilaceae bacterium | reverse complement strand
CTCGGCCGTGTCGAGCACTTGGCCGTAGGATGGCATCGTCAGATGGCCATCTAGCCTTGCGCGCGCTGCTCGCCGGCCTTGAGCAGGCGCTCGCGGATCTCCTTCTCGTCCTCCGGCGACGGGTCGAACCGCGCGAGCTCGGGCAGCTGGTCGAGCCCGGTGAGGCCGAAGAGCTTCTGGAACAGCGGAGTGGTTCTGTAGAGCACCGCGCCGAACTGCGAGCGGCCCGACTCCTCGATGATCCCGCGCTCGAGCAGCGTGGCCACCGCGGAGTCGGATGCCACGCCGCGGATGCGCGCGATCTCCGGGCGCGAGACCGGCTGGAGGTAGGCCACGATCGCCAGGCACTCGGCCTGGGCCTGCGTGAGCGGCGGAGTCCGCGGGCGTGCGAGCAGCCGCCGCGCGGCGTGCTCGGCGACCGGGTCGGTGGCGAGCGTGAAGCCGCCGGCCACCTCGCGTAGCACCACGCCGCGATAGCCCTCGGCGTAGTGCTCACGCAGCCGCGCCAGCGCCTCCACCACCTCGCCCTCGGAGCATTCGCACGCCTCGGCGAGCGCCTCGACGGGGAGCGGGTCGGGAGAGAGGAACAGCAGCGCCTCGACGATTCGAGCCAGCTCGTTCACGGCGTCCTTCCTTGGATGGTGATCGGTGCGAACGGCGCGTCCTGCTCCCAGTCGGCCTCGCCGGCCTTGTAGAGCTCCAGGAGCGCGAAGAGGGTCACGGCCTGGGTGACGCGGTCGGCATCGCCGACGGCGTCGTCGAAGCTGAAGCGGCCGCGGCTCTTGAGCAGGCCGCGCAAATGCAGCAGGCGCTGCTCCAGCGTCACGTGCGGGCGCGCGACGTGGCTCAGATTGAGCGGCGGCGGGACGCGCAGCAGCCCGCCGATCGCCCTGCCGAGCCGCTCCGCGTCGTACGACGCCTCCGCCACGTCGAGCGACGCCTTGCGCAGCTCGGGCGGCAGCGGCGCATTGCGGTAGCGGAAGCCCTCCTCGCCGGCGAGGCTCTCCGCCAGGAAGTCGGCCGCGCGGCGGAAGCGCCGGTACTCGAGCATCCGCGCGAGCAGCTCCTCGGCGGCCTCCTCGGGCTCCCAGTCGAGCGCGGCATCATCGTCCTCGCGCGGCAGCATCAGCCGCGACTTCAGCTCGAGCAGCGCCGCGATCAGCACCAGGAACTCGGTGGTGGCCTCGAGGTCGAGCTGGCCCGACCGCTCGAGGTGGTCGATGTAGGCGAGGACGATCTCGGCGAGGTCTACCTCGAGCAGGTCCACCTCCTCCTTCAGCACCAGAGTCAGGAGCAGGTCGAACGGGCCCTGGAAGACCTCGAGATCGAGGTCCATGGTGGCGGCGCGCATCTCGCGGACCAGATTACGCGGCGGGTCCGACGCCCATCACGCGGCGGGCATCGTCCACGATCGGGTGCGCGATGGCGTGGGCGCGCTCGGCGCCCTTCTCGAGCGTCTTTTCCAGCGCCTTCTCGTCCGGGCGGATCTCCTCGTAGCGCTCGCGGACGGGCGCCAGGTACTCGACCACTGCCTCCGCCACGGCGGTCTTGAAAGCACCGTAGCCCTGGCCGTCGAACTCGCTCTCGACCTGCTCCGGCTCGACGCCTCGGACCACGCTCAGGATCGAGATCAGGTTCGAGATGCCCGCCTTGTCAGGCGCGCGCCGGACCTCGCTCCCGGAATCGGTCACGGCGCTCTTGACCTTCTTCTCGATCGTCTTCGGATCGTCGAGCACGAGGACGCGCCCGGCGGGACTGGCGCTCGTGGTGGACATCTTCGAGCTCGGGTCCTGGAGGTCCATGATCCGGGCGCCCACCTCGGGAATGCGCACCTCGGGCACGACGAAGGTCTCGCCGAAGCGCTCGTTGAAGCGGACCGCGATGTCGCGCGCGAGCTCGACGTGCTGGCGCTGGTCGTCGCCGACCGGAACCTCGTGGGCGTTGTAGGCGAGGATGTCCGCGGCCATCAGGATCGGATAGATGAAGAGGCCGGCGCTCACCAGCTCGCGCTGGCGCGCGGTCTTCTCCTTGAACTGGTGCATGCGGTTGAGGTCGCCGTGCGCGGTCACGCTCGACAGGAGCCACGTGAGCTCGGTGTGCTCGGGCACGTCGCTCTGGCGGAAGAGGATGCAGCGGTCGGTGTCGAGCCCGGCGGCCAGCAGCATGGCGGCGGTGTCGTAGACGTGCTCGCGCAGCGCGTGCGGGTCGAACGGCACGGTGAGGGCGTGGAGGTCGACCACGCAGTAGATCGCCGGATCGCCGCGGTCCTGCCCCTCGACGTACTGGCGGATGGCGCCGATGTAGTTGCCGAGGTGCTTGCGCCCGGTGGGCTGGATGCCGCTGAAGATCCGCATGGGCGCGCAAATCTAGCCACCGCGCCGCGCGCACCTGCTGCTGAGGAAACCCTCACTGGCCTGCAGCCGGGCGCCCGGCATAGGGTCGGACGGTACGGAACATCCACGCCGCGCGCGCAGCAGGACCCCCACGCGCGCGCCGCCCCTCGGAGGTGCAGCATGAGATTCCGGATTCCACGGCCCAGCGCTGCCGTGATCGTCAGCTTCGTCGCGCTGTTCGCCGCGCTCGGAGGTAGCGCGCTCGCCGCCGGCGTGTTCTCGAAAGCCCAGACCCGGCAGATCAAGCACCTGATCTCTCAGGGCAGGGCACACAACTCGAAGAACCTCGGCGGCCTGCCGCCGCACGACTACGCGAAGGCGAGTCAGCTGGGAACCTCGAAGGGCGAGAAGTTCCTCACCGCCGGTCAGACGATGACGCTCGGCAAGGTCGGGCACTTCACCTTCAGCTCCACCTGCTCCAAGGACGGCACGGGTCAGAACCAGGTCACGTTCGACGTGACGGCCGACACCACCGCGGATCTGGACGGCGCGGGCGTCGTGACCGCAGGAACGAAGGTCAACATCCACACGAACAGCGACGCGCTCGACACCACGCCCGACAGCCCGATCGCGCCCGGCGACTTCGATCAGGTCGGCAGCGCGAGCAGCTCGACGGAGATCGCCGCCGACGGCCAGGAGGTCGACATCTTCTACAACGACGGGGTGAACTGGCCGGCCGGCAGCGGCTCGCAGGCACACGACTGCTTCGCCGGCTTCACCGGGTTGAAGGGCTGAGACGCTAGAGCGAGCCGCGGGAGACCGACTCGGGGTGATCCGAGTCTCCCGGCACCGGCGTCCCGTTCGGCGGCTGGCGCACCACCGGCCGCCGAGCGGCGCCGCCCTCGTCGAGGCGGCGCACGGGCGTGGAGTACGGGGCGTTCTGGGCGATCGACGGGTCGTCGGCGGCCTCCTCGAGGATCGTCCGGATCACATCGGCGAAGCGATCCAGGGTCTCCTTCGTCTCGGTCTCCGTCGGCTCGACCATCAGCGCCTCGTCGACCAGCAGCGGGAAGTAGACCGTGGGCGGGTGCATCCGGTAGTCGAGCAACCGCTTCGCGATGTCGAGCGTCTTGATCCCGAGCTCCGCCTTGGCGCCGCGCCCCGAGAGCACGAACTCGTGCATGCAGATCCGGTCGAACGCGATCGGGAGGTACCTGGCGATGTCGTCGTCGGCCAGCAGCGCCCGCAGGTAGTTCGCGTTGAGCACCGCGTTCTCCGCCACGTCGCGCAGGCCGTCTCCGCCGACCGAGCGGATGTACGCGTAGGAGCGCACGAACACGCCGAAGTTGCCCTGGAAGCCGCGTAGCCGCCCGATCGACTGCGGGTGGTCGTAGTCGAGGTCGTAGCGGGGCTCGCCGCCGTTCTGCGGCGCGCTACGGGCGATCCGCGGAACAGGCAGGTAGGGCGCGATCCGCTCCGACGCCGCGATCGGGCCGGAGCCCGGCCCACCGCCGCCGTGCGGTTGCGTGAACGTCTTGTGCAGGTTGAAGTGGACGATGTCGAAGCCCATGTCGCCCGGCCGCGACACACCCACGATCGCGTTCAGGTTCGCGCCGTCGTAGTAGAGCGTGGCCCCCGCGTCGTGGACGATCTTCGCGATCTCCTCGATGTTGCGGTCGAACAGCCCGAGCGTGTTGGGGTTCGTGAGCATCAGGCACGCGACGTCATCGGTCGCCTTCTCGCGCAGGTCGTCGAGGTCCACCCCGCCGTCGTCGGCGGTCCCGACCTTCACGACCTCGTAGCCGGCCATCGTCACCGTCGCCGGGTTGGTGCCGTGGGCGGTGTCGGGCGTGAGCACCTTGGTCCGGTTCTCGCCGCGATCCTCGTGGTAGGCGCGCGTCAGCAGCAGCCCCGCGAGCTCGCCGTGCGACCCCGCGGAAGGCTGCAGCGACACGTGCGGCATGCCGCTGATCTCGCCAAGCTGCTCCTGCAGCCGCCACATGAGCTCCAGCGCACCCTGCGCGTACTGCGGGTCCTGGAGCGGGTGCAGCTTCGCGTGACCCGGCAGCGCCGCCACCCGCTCGTTGAGCTTGGGGTTGTGCTTCATCGTGCACGACCCGAGCGGGTAGAAGCCGGTGTCGAGGTCGAAGTTCTTCTTCGAGAGGTTGTTGTAGTGGCGGACGATCTCGGGCTCCGAGATCTCCGGCAGCGCCGGCGGCTCACGCCGGATCGCGTCGTCGGGCAGCAGCTCGCTCAGCGGCGTCTCCGGCACGTCGGTCTCCGGTGCCACGAACGCGCGCCGGCCCTCCTTCGACCGCTCGTAGATCGTGACCGTCTCCTCGCGCGGCGGAACCAGCTCGTGGGTCGTCACGGCGCCTCCACCCCGTCCCAGTACTCGCGCTGGTCGCCCTCGCGGAACCACACCCGCACGCCCCCACCGTCGGGCCGGCGCTCGAACGCGCCGATCTTGCCCGCGTCGGGCTGCACCACCACGTCCGGCTGCTGGTTCGAGAACGCGAGGAAGCGGACCACGCCGTCCGTGCGGTTCACGATCTGGTGTGCGCCGCCCTCGCCGGTCGGGAAGCCGACGACGGCGCCCTCGTCGAGGTCGGTCCAGCCGTCCGGGGTCCGCAGGCTCGGCCGCCCGTCGAGCACCACCACGATCTCCTCCTCGGAGAGGTGGAAGTGGTACGGGTAGGCAGCCTGCCCTGCCGGCAGCTCGAACAGGCTCAGCCCGACCTTCTCGCTGCCCACCTGGCGGCCGAGTCGCGCGCGGCGGCAGTCGAAGCCGGGGTGCGAGCGCGGCTCGTCGAAGTCCGCGGCGGCGATGCTGGCGACCCTCACGCGTGCACCTCCTCGCGGACGCCACCGAGAACCGAGGCGAGCCGGTCGATGTCCGCGCGCGTGCGGCGCTCGGTGATGGCCACGAGCAGAGCGTCGTCGAGCTCGGGATATGCGGAGCGCAGCGGCAGGCCGGGGTTGATGCCCGCCTCGCGCGCACGGCGCACCGCAGCGTTGAGATCGGGCACGCGCACGGCGAACTCGCGCACGACGGGGCCCGGGTTCACGAGCTCGAGGCCGAGCTTCTCTCGTGCGTAGGCGGTGCGGCGGATCATCAGCTCGCCGATCTCGACCACGCCGCGCCGGCCGAGCCACGACAGGTAGATCACGCCCATCAGCGCGTTGAGCGCCTGTGAGGTGCAGATGTTCGATGTCGCCTTCTCGCGGCGGATGTGCTGCTCGCGCGTCTGCAGGGTGAGCACGAAGCCGCGCCTGCCGTCAGCGTCCACGGTCTCGCCCGCGATCCGGCCCGGCATCTTGCGGATGAACTTCTCCTGCGCTGCGAAGAAGCCGAACGACGGGCCGCCGAAGTCGAGCCGGTTGCCGAGCGGCTGCCCCTCGCCCAGCGCGATGTCCACGCCGTAGTCACCGGGCGGCCGCAGGATGCCGAGCGTCATCGGGTCGACCTGCACGACCACGAGCGCGCCCTTCTCCTTCGCGGCGTCCACGAGCGGCTGCAGGTCCTCAACGGTCCCCAGGAAGTTGGGCTGCTGGAGGAAGACCGCGCCCGTGTTCTCGTCGACGGCGGCCGCGAGCGCGTCGAGGTCGGTGGCCCCGCGATCGTCGAGCGGCGTCTCGACCACCTCGGACCCGAAGCCCGCGGAGTAGGTCTCGAGCGTCTCGCGCGAATGCGGGTGGAGGCCGCGCGACACGACGAACCGGCGGCGCGACTTGTTCTCGAGCAGCGCGAGGTAGCCGGCCGCCGCGACCGACGACGGGCCCTCGTACAGCGACGCGTTCGACACCGGGAGACCGGTGAGCTCGGAGATCGCCGTCTGGTACTCGAACATCACCTGGAGCCCGCCCTGCGAGATCTCGGGCTGGTACGGCGTGTACGGCGTGAGGAACTCCGACCGCTGGATGATCGAGTCGATCAGCGCCGGCACGTAGTGGTCGTACATCCCCGCGCCGAGGAAGGTGACCTCCTCGTCGGTGTGGCGGTTGCGCGCCGCCAGTGCCGAGAGGTGCTCGAACACGTCCTGCTCCGCCATCCCCTCCGGCAGATCGAGCGGCCGCTCCAGGCGCAGATTCTCCGGGATGTCGGCGAACAGCTCGTCGATCGACGACACGCCGATGCGGTCGAGCATCGCGCGGCGGTCGGCGTCGGTGGCGGAGGTGAAGCGCGTCATTGACTCAACAGGTCACGGTACGCAGCCACGTCAAGGAGCGAATCGACCTCACCGGGATCACTCAGCTTCACGCGCACGAGCCAGCCGTCGCCGTACGGGTCGTCGTTCACCGCCTCGGGATTGCCGGACAGCTCCTCGTTCACCGCCGTCACCTCGCCGGACAGCGGCGCGATCACGTCGGAGACGGCCTTCACCGACTCGACCTCGGCATACGACGAGCCCGCGCTCAGGCTGGCACCCACGTCGGGCGGGTCGTAGAAGACGACCTCGCCGAGCTGGTCCTGGGCGAACCACGTGATCCCGAAGGTGGCCTCCTCGCCCTCGATGCGCGCCCAGTCGTGCTCGGGGTGGTACTTCAGGTCGTCGGGATACGACTCGTCAGCCATTTGTCTCCTTGCTGTAAAGCGGTCGCTTCCTCACTTCAGCCGAGCGCCTCTTACCGCGCACGTCGACCTCGATCGCCGTGCCCGGCTCGGCGGCCGCGGCCGGGACGTAGCCCATCCCGATGCCGATCTCGAGACAGGGCGACATCGTCCCGCTGGTCACGACGCCGGCGCCCTCGGCGGTCTCGATCGGGTTCCCCTGGCGCGGGATGCCGGGGCCCGTGAACGCGAACGGGACGAGCTTGTCCTTCGGCTCGCCGGCGGCGCGGATCGCCTCGGAGCCGACGAAGCCCGTGTCGAGCTTGCAGACCCAGCCGAGCCCAGCCTCGATCGGATTGCGGTCCTCGGACAGGTCGTTGCCGTAGAGGTGGAAGCAGACCTCGAGCCGCAGCGTGTCGCGCGCGCCGAGACCGACGGGCTTGGCGCCATCGCCGGTGAGTGCGTCCCACACCGCCACGGCATCCTCCGGGGCCACCAGGATCTCGACGCCGTCCTCACCGGTGTAGCCGGTCCCGCAGAGGATCACGGTCTTGCCCGCGACCTGGCCGCGCGCGGTGCGCATGCGCCCCGGCGCCTCGCCGTCGTTCTGATGTCGGGCGAGTATCGCGCGGGCGTTCGGCCCCTGGAGCGCCAGCATCGCGTAGCGGTCGGCGACGTCACGGACGTCCACGTCGAGACCGGACTCGTGCGCGTGGTGGCGCAGCCACGTGAAGTCGCTGTCGTGGTTGGAGGCGTTCGTGACGGTGAGGAAGCGGTCGCCGATCCTGTAGGTGAAGAGGTCGTCGAGCACGCCGCCGTCGTCGCGGCACAGCACCGAGTACTGCGCG
>JAICJV010000070.1 GCA_025928265.1 Thermoleophilaceae bacterium | reverse complement strand
AGGAGACGCTGTACGAGCACGAGGCGGTGCGCGAGGCGGCCGTGATCGGCGTGCCGCACGAGTCGCTCGGCGAGGAGGTGGCCGCGGTGGTGGCGCTGAAGGACGGCGCCGAGGCCACGCCGGAGGAGCTGCGCACCTACATGAAGGAGCGCGTGGCCGCCTACAAGTACCCGCGCGTCGTGTACATCGTCGACGAGCTGCCCAAGGGGCCGACGGGCAAGATCCTCAAGCGCGAGATCGAGGTTCCGGAGACGGCGCCGGCCAAGTGACGATCACGCTTCGGGACGGGTCGCGCATCACGATCCGTCCCGTCGAGCCGGACGACCGCAGAACCCTCGCGGAGGGGTTCGAGCGCCTGAGCGCTGAGTCGCGCTACCGCCGCTTCTTCGCGCCGATGCCCGAGCTGAGCGAGCGCGCCCTCGACTACCTCACGCGCGTCGACCACCACGACCACGAGGCGCTCGTCGCGGTGGATCCCGAGACCGGCGACGGCGTGGGCGTCGCGCGCTACGTGCGCATCGGGCCCGGCGCCGCCGAGCCGGCGATCGTGGTGGCCGACGACTGGCAGGGCCGCGGCGTGGGCAGCCGCCTCGTGGAGGCTCTCGCGGAGCGCGCCCGCGACGAGGGCATCCGCCGCTTCGAGGCGCCGGTGCTGGCATCGAATCAGGCGGCGATGGCAGTGCTCGGGCAGGCCGGCACAACCACGCGCCGCCCCGCGGGCCGCGAGGTGGAGCTTGTGATCGAGTTGCCTCCGGACGGCGGGCGGGTCGAGTGGCGCACCCTGCTCGGCCACTTCGCCCGCGGCGCGGTCGAGCCCGCGCGCTCGCTGCTCGACCTGGTCTGGCCGCGGCGGCGCGGCGAGGCCGGGCAGGCGCGCCGCAACGTGATCGTGGTGGGCACCGACGGCTCCGACCACGCGGCCGCGGCGGTGGAGGCCGCCGCGGAGCTCGCGGGCGCCTTGGACGCCACGGTCGAGCTGGTGGCGGCGCACCGCCTGCTGCCGCCCGAGCACGCGGAGCTCGGCGACGTCGTGCGCGAGGCCGGCGGATCGCTGCGCGAGCGCGGGCTGCAGGTGCACGAGCAGGTGCGCCGCGGCGACCCCGCGCTCGTGCTCACGGACGTGGCGGGCGAGGAGAACGCGCGCCTGATCGTGGTGGGCGCCGGCGGCCGGCGGAAGACCACGCGTCGGCTGATCGGCAGCGTGTCGGACTTCGTGGCCGAGCGATCGCCCTGCGACGTGCTGATCGTGCGCCTGCGCACGTGAGTCAGCGCGCCGCGCCTGTTAACTGGTACGCATGAGCGACCTCCTCCGCGTGCTCGCGGTCCTGGCGCTGGTGGCCGGCAATGCGTTCTTCGTCGTGGGCGAATACGCCGTGGTCACCGCCCGCCGCGCGGCGCTCACGTCGCGCGCGGAGGCGGGCAGCCGCGGCGCCGCCGCGGCGCTGCGGCTGATGGCCGATCCCATCCGCGTGATCTCGACGGTGCAGGTCGGCATCACCGCGATCGGGATCCTCACCGGCGCGGTCGGCGAGCCGCTGGTCCGCGACCTGCTCGGCGATGCGCTGCCTGGGTGGCTCAACTTCGTGATCGCGTTCGCCGTCGTCACCTACCTGTCGGTGGTGCTCGGCGAGCTGGTTCCCAAGACGCTCACGCTCGATCGCGCGGAGACGCTGGTGGCGCTCATCGCGCGTCCCGTCGAATGGATCGCGATCGTGCTGGCGCCGGTCGTGTGGGTCCTCCAGCGCTCGGCACAGGTCCTGCTGCGCCCGCTGGGAGTGACCGAGGTGGTCGCCGGCGAGTCGGTGCGCACACCCGAGGAGCTGCGGGCGGTCGTGGACGAGGCGGAGCAGTCCGGCGTGATCCCGCGCGCGCAGGAGGAGATGCTCCACAACATCTTCGACTTCGCCGTGCAGGAAGCGGGCGACATCATGCTCGCGGCCGCGGACGTCGCCTGGCTCGACGCGGACACGACTGCCGACGACGCGCTGGCGGAGGTCGTCGAGCGCCCGCACACGCGCTATCCGGTCGGTCGCGGCTCGTTCGACAACCTCGTGGGCGTAGTTCACGTCCGGGAGCTGATCGCCGCGGCGCGGAAGGACCCGCAGACGCGCGTGGAGTCGCTCGCCTCGCCGGTTCCCGTCATTCCGCCGACGAAGGACGTCGGGGCGCTGTTGCGAGAGCTCCGCGAGGCGCGCCAGCAGGTGGCGGTCGTCGCGGACGAATACGGCCGCACGATGGGGATCGTCACGCTCGAGGACATCCTCGAGGAGATCGTGGGCGAGATCGAGGACGAGTACGACCTGCCGGACAACACGCTCACGTGGCTGTCGGACAGCGCCGTGCGCGTGGCCGGGTCGATGACGATCGACGACTTCAACGAGGTGCTGGGCACCGACCTGCCCCAGGATGGCGCGCGCACCCTCGCCGGCCTCGTATTCGCGGCGCTGGGCCGCGTGCCGGAGGAGGGCGAGACGGTGAGCGTGGATCCGATCCGGTTCACGGTCGAGCAGCTGGACGGCCCCCGGATCACGCGCCTGCGCGTGGATCTGCCGGCTGGCCGGCGCGCTTCAGCGACCGGCTGAGCGCAGCGCGGTCTCGACGTCGTGCGCCGTCTGCGGCCCGCGCAGCGTCTTCGCGATGCGGCCCTTCGAGTCCACGATCACGGTCGTCGGCAATCCCTGGATCCCGTAGGCGTCGCCCACCGACCCGCTCGCGTCGCGCAGGTTCGTGAACGTCCAGCCGTAGTGCGAGATGAACGCGCGCGCGCCCGAGCGGCTGTCGTTCCAATCGACGCCGACGAGCTTGGCGCCGGCCGGCAGCGACGTGGAGAGCTGCTCGATCGCGGGCGCCTCCTGGTGGCAGGGCGGGCACCAGCTCGCCCAGAAGTTGATCACCGCGGGTTGCCCTTCGAGCGCCCCGAGGTCCACCGGCTGGCCCGACAGCACCTCGCCCGGCAGCTCGGGTGCGTGGTTGCGGTGTGAGCTGGCGCGGCCGCTCGTCACCTCGGCCACCACGAACGCGACCACCAGGAGCGTGACCGCCGCGACGGGTAATCGCCAGCGCCGCACCGCGCCTCCCTACTGCGAGGCCAGCATCGGCACGTCGTGCACGACGTCGCTCGGCTTGAAGTTGGACGGGTACAGCGTCTGGACCTTGCCCGACGCTGTGATGCCGTAGACCAGCGCCGAGTGCTCCACGGCGTCCGGGCTCGTCGGGTCCGCCTTCGCGAGGATGCCCCATTGCTTCCACACCGGCTGGAGCTGTGCGCGGCTGCCGATCAGGTAGTCCATCCGGCCGAGCATCTGGTGCGCCTGAAGGAAGCCGCGGACGGTCTTCGGCGTGTCGCCGCGCGGATCGACGGAGACCGCGACGATCTGGACCTTGCTCGCCTGCGACCCGAGCTTTGCCTGCGCTGCGTGCAGGTGACCGACCATCAGCGGGCAGGTGTCGGGACAGTGGTCGTAGATGAACAGGATCAGCACCGCCTTGCCGCGGTACTGCTTCAGGCTCACCGGCTTGCCGTCGTAGTTGCGCAACTTGATCGGCTTGGCGGCGAACGGGGGGTTGGCCACCGCGCCCGCCCAATCCGACTTGGGTGTGGTCGCCGTGGCGTGCGTGGTCGCGTGCGCGCTCCCTCCACAACCGCTCAGCGGAATGAGACTGGCGAACAGGGCCGCTACGGCGACGAGGCGCATCCAGAAGAGAGTTCGGGCGCGCCCTAAAAGGTCTGTTAGCGCCGGATGAGAGGCGGCTTACTCACGCACGACTTCGCGCGCCGGCTTGTCATCACGCAGACCGAGAAAGCGCGGATGACGGAGCTTGCCGTCGCTCGTCCACTCGGTGAACCCCACCTGCGCGACCAGCTCGGGCTCGATCCAGGTCGCGCTGCGCACGCCGGGAATCCTGTCGTCGCCCGCGAACGGCCGCGTGTCGCGCTTCAGCGCACGCATCTTCCGGCCCAGCTCGCGCAGCATGTCGCGATCGAAGCCGGTGCCGACCTTGCCGGCGTAGATCAGGTCGCCGTCGCCGCCGTAATAGCCGAGCAGGAGCGCGCCGAACTCCTCGCGTGAGCGCCGCGGCGCGGTGAAGCCGCCGATCACGAGCTCCTGCCCGTGCTCGCACTTGAACTTGAGCCAGTCGCGCGAGCGCGTGGTCACGTAGGGGCTGTCGGCGCGCTTGGCGATGAGGCCCTCCCAGCCCTTGCGGCAGGCCTCCTCGTAGAAGCCGACGCCGTCGCCGTTGCGATGCTGGGTGAGGCGGATCGGGTCGGGGAACTTGAGCGAGCGGCGCAGCAGTCGCTTGCGCTCTTTCAGCGGCAGCTTCCGGACGTCGTGGCCGTCGAGCCAGACGATGTCGAAGACGTAGTAGAAGACGCGCGCGCGGCCGTGGCGTGCGTCGGCGAGCTTGGCGAAGCTCGTCTGGCCGCCGCGGAAGGCGACGACCTCGCCGTCGATCGCGAAGCGCGTGTTCGGCAGTTCCGCCAGCGTCTTCGCCACCTCCGGATAGCGCTCGTTCAGCGACAGGTCGTTGCGCGAGAGCATCCGCAACGACCGGCCGTCGCGGATCGCGATGCAGCGGATGCCGTCGAGCTTGCGCTCGTAGATCCAGTTCGGGTCGGAGAAGCGCTCGTCGGTGAGCACCGCCTTCATCGCGTTCGCGGTCCTGGGCGCGGGCGTCTCGGGCAGGCCGGCGAGCAGCTCGGCGCTCACGCGGCGGCCCGCCGGAAGATCTCGAACCGCTGCTCGAGGCGCATCGGGTCGGGGCGGTCGCCCGGGCTTCGCGGAACCGCGATCTGCTCGCCGTGGAACCCCTGGAGGCCGGCCTTCAGCATCGGCCCGTCGATCTCGTGAAGCAGGCGGTTCGCGATGTGCACCACGCCGCCCGGGTCGATCCCGAGCAGGTTCCGGTCGAAGGCGAGATGGTGAATCGCGCAGAGGGCGAGCCCGTTCACCACGGCAGCGACGCCGGCTGGATCGGCGTCGGGAACGATGTGCGCCGCCTGGACGAGCGCGCGCTCGCGCAGAGCGCAGATCGCGCAACGGTGACGGTATGCGCGCATGACGTCCAGCTTGAATCGCTGCTGATGCAGGCGGTAGCGGGCTTCGCGCGTCGCATACGCGCGTATCTCCGGCGGCGAGACCAGACCGCCCGGCTGCATGTCCTGCACCGGGAGGCCCGGCTCGAGGCGGACCGTTCTCGTCGCGGGATCGTCGGCGGTCACGAACATCGGGGCCACGACGAGATACTGACCCGGCCCGATGCCGCGAAAATAGACCAGCGGGGTTTGCAGTTCATAGGCGGCGCGGAGCGCGCGGTTGTCGGCCTGATCTATCGGCCCGGCTCGATAGGCGTAGGCGAACCCGGCGTCGCCGTACGCATCTGCATACGGATCCCTGAGCGACGTCATGAGCGTGAGGGCCGCCGCTCCGCGTTGCACCCGGGCGCGGTGAATCCCCTTCTGGAAGGAGCCGAAGCTGACGTGCTGCTCGTGAAACACGAAGCCCTGCCTGAGGATCTCCACCGGCACGAGGTCGTCGTACGCCTGCGCGAGCTGTCGCGCCCGCTCGATCGCCGCCTGACGTATCGGGAGGTCAGGATCGACGGTCGCCACCGGCGGAACTTTGCCGCACCCGCGCTCCCAAGGCAATCGCCGCGCGCTACCGTCCCTCAGGGGTAGCACTCGCCACGAGGAGAGACAACATGGCCACCGTTGGACTCGAGCACCAGCAGCTGCTGATCGGCGGACAGTGGCGGGACGCGAGTTCGGGCAGGACGCACGAGAAGGCGAACCCGTTCACGGGCCAGTCCGCGGGGACCGCCGCAGCCGCCGGCCGTGAGGACGCGCGCGCCGCCGTCGAGGCCGCGCAGGCAGCGTTCCCGGAGTGGTCCGCAACTCCGCCGCAGCAGCGCGCCGAGATCCTTCGCAAGGCCGCCGACATCCTGATGCAGCGCCAGGAGGAGATCGCAGGGATCGTGACCGACGAGACGGGCGCCACGTTCGGCTGGGGCATGTTCAACGTCGAGCTGGGTGCCGGCATGTTCGCCTTCAACGCCGAGCAGGCGCACGCGCTCTCCGAGGAGGAGATCCCGTCGCAGATCCCCGGCAAGAACGCGAAGGCGGTACGCCAGCCGGTGGGGGTCGTGGTCGGCATCGCGCCGTGGAACGCCCCGGTCATCCTCAGCATCCGCGCGGTCGCCGCGCCGCTCGCCTACGGCAACACCGTCGTGCTCAAGGCTTCGGAGGAGTGCCCGCGCACGCATGCGTCCATCGTCCAGGCGCTCGTGGACGCGGGCATTCCCGACGGCGTCGTGAACCTGATCACCAACGCCCCCGAGGACGCGGCCGACGTGGTCGACGAGCTCATCGCACACCCGGCCGTCCGGCGGGTGAACTTCACCGGCTCCACGAAGGTCGGGCGCATCATCGCCGAGAACGCCGCGCGCCACCTCAAGCGCGTGCTGCTCGAGCTCGGCGGCAAGGCGCCGATGGTCGTGCTGAAGGACGCGGACCTCGACCAGGCGGTGGCCGCGGCCAACTTCGGCGCGTTCTTCCACCAGGGCCAGATCTGCATGTCGACCGAGCGGGTGGTCATCGACGACGCCATCGCGGAGGAGTTCGCAAAGCGCCTCGGCGACCGAGCGGGCGCGATGAAGGTCGGCGACCCGCGCGATCCGGAGACGCAGATCGGGCCGGTGATCACGAAGGGCGCGCTCGAACGCATCAGCGAGCTCGTCGAGGACGCGAAGCAGAAGGGCGCGAAGGTGATCACGGGTGGCGAGGCCGATGGGCCCTGCTACGAGCCCACCGTCCTCTACGGCGTCACGCCGGACATGCGGATCTACGGCGAGGAGTCGTTCGGCCCGGTCGTCACGATCATCCCGGCCCACGGGGTCGAGGACGCGATCAAGACCGCGAACGACACCGAGTACGGCCTCTCCTCTGCGGTCTTCAGCGGCGACGTCGAATCGGGACTGGAGGTGGCGCGCCGCCTCGAGACCGGCATGTGCCACGTCAACGACACCACGGTGCACGACGAGCCACAGATGCCGTTCGGTGGCGTGAAGGACAGCGGTTGGGGTCGCTTCGGCGGGGATGCTGCCCTGGAGGAGTTCACAGAGCTGCGCTGGATCACGGTGCAGGACACCCCGCGCGAGTACCCGATCTAGCTGACCACCACAGCGAGCATGCCGCCCGGCAGGGCCGCGGCCCGGCCCGGCGGCTGGCTGCTGCTCGCAGTCGTCCTGTTCGCGCTCAACCTCCGCACGGTCATCGCGAGCCTGCCGCCGCTGCTCGCGACGATTCGCCACGACCTCGGCCTCTCCGGTGGCGCCGCCGGCCTCCTGACCACGCTCCCGGTCATCCTCTTCGCGCTACTCGCCCCGGCGGCGCCGAGGCTCGCACGCCGCTTCGCAGTCGAGCGCACGCTTGTCGTCTGCATCTTCATGACCGCCGTCGGCGCGGGGCTGCGCGGCATCGACACCACCTTCGCGCTGTTCGCGGGCAGCTGCCTCGCGGGCGCGGCCGTGGCGCTCGGCCAGACGACATTCCCGGTGTTCATCCGCGTCGCTCACCCGCACGCGATGGGCCGGCTCACGGGCGCGTACTCGATGTCGCTTCCGCTCGGGGCGAGCATCGCAGGCGTGCTGGCGGTGCCACTCCAGCACGCGTTCGGCGAGTCGTGGGCGCGCTCACTCGCCTTCTGGGCGCTGCCCGCGTTGCTCGCCGCCGTCGTCTGGCTGCCGGCCGCCGTCCGGGGTGAGACCAAGGTCACCGGTCGCGCCGCCGAGCCGATCCGCGGCGAGCCGCTCGCATGGGCGATCGCCACCTACTTCGGGATCCAGTCGATGGCGTTCTACGCCGCCCTCGCATGGCTTCCCGAGATGCTCCAGGCGGGCGGCTGGTCCGAAACGAGCGCCGGCACCCTCCAGGCGTTCAACTCGCTCGTCTCCGCGGTCCCGGCGTTCGTCGTACCGGTGCTCGCGGCTCGCACGGGCAGGCAGCTCCCGATCATGCTTGCCCTCGTGGCGAGTGGTGCGGTCGCGGTGATCGGGATCCTCGTCGCGCCGGCCGCCGCCCCACTCTGGATGGTGTTCATCGGCATCTCCCAGGGCGGCGCCCTGGGCCTCGGGCTGGTCCTGCCGGTGGTGAAGGCGGCGCACGCGAGCGACGTCGCGTCGCTCATGGCGATGACGCTCACAGTCGGCTACGTGATCGCGGCGACGGGACCGTGGCTGCTCGGCGTGCTGCACGACGTGAGCGGCGGCTGGAATGTGCCGCTCCTGGCCCTGCTCGCGATCACTCTGCTCCAGGCGATCCCCGGCGTGCGCGCCTCGCGCTAGCCGTCGCCGTCCGAGCCCAGGACCTCCTGCGCGATCGCGAACGCGCGGTTGGCCGCAGGCACGCCCGCGTAGACCGCGGTGTGCAGCAGCACCTCGGCGATCTCCTCGGCGCTCATCCCGTTGCGCCGTGCCGCGCGCACGTGCATGGCCAGCTCGTGCTCGCGCCCGAGTGCGGTGAGCACCGCGAGCGTGACGGCGCTGCGCGTGCGCCGATCGAGCCCCTCGCGTGTCCACACGCTGCCCCACGCGTAACGCGTGATGAACTCCTGGAACGCCTGCGTGAACGGCGTGGTCGCCTCGATGGCGCGGTCCACGTGCTCGTCGCCCAGCACCTCGCGGCGCACCTTCATTCCCGCTTCGTACGGATCGTTCAATGCGCCTCCTCGAGGTGGCTGATGATGAGCTCGTTCACGACGTCGGGCTGCTGCACGTTCGCGGCGTGCGCGGCGTCGTCGACGATCTCGAGCCGCGCGCCCGGGATCCCGGCGGCGATCTCGCGGGCGACCTCCGGCGGCGTGGCCGGGTCGCGCGCGCCGGCGATGACCAGCGTGGGGGCGGCGATGCGTGCGAGGTCGCCGCGCTGATCCATCCGCTCGATCGCGGCACAGCACTCCGCGTAGCCGCCGGCCGGCGAGCCGACGAGCATCCCGCGCAGCCACGCGCGCACGTCCGGGTGCGTAGCGGCGAACTCCGGTGTGAGCCAGCCGTCCACCACGCCGTCCGCGATCGTCTCCGTGGATCCGGCGGCGCGCACCGCGGCGGCGCGCTCGGCCCAGCGCGACGGTGGGCCGAGGTAGGCGGCGGTGCAGATCAGGATGAGCCGGTCGACGCGCTCGGGGGCGTTGACGCCGAGCCACATCCCCACCATCCCGCCTAGCGAGACGCCCGCGTACGAAGCCCGCTCGATCCCGAGCGAATCCATCAGCTCGATCACGTCGCGGCCGAAATCGGCGATCTCGTACGTGCCCGCCGGCGTGGGTGACGCGCCCTCGCCGCGGTGGTCGAACCGGACGACGCGGAAGCGCTCCGCCAGCGCGCCGACGTTCGGGTCCCACATCGCGATCGCGGTGCCGAGCGACGGTCCCAGCAGCAGCGGCGGCGCGTCGGCCGGGCCGTCGACCACGTGGTTGATCATTCGCGGTGCGCCGCGAGCGCGCGATCGATGAGCTCGCCGGCGGCGCCCAGATCGACGTCGGCCGAGCCGAGGTTCGCGCGCATCCGTTCCGGGTCCACCTCCAGCTCGGACAGCATCTCCGCCGTCCACGCCACCGCCGACCCCGTCAGCGACAGCAGGTCCGACAGCGTTCCCCACTCGGCCTGCCACGCGCCCGCAGCGCGCTCGTGCTCCTGCTCCGCCATCGCCCCGGCGAGCGTGGCCACGAGGCCGGGCACGCGCATGGCGCACGCCCGCACCGACACCGCCGGCACGGGGTTGCGCTTGTGCGGCATCGACGATGACCCGCCACTGCCCGCGCGCACCTCGCCCACCTCGTTCTGCGCGAGCAAGGCGACGTCGAGCGCGACCTTCCCGCATGCGGCCGCGAGCGCACCCAGGGCAGACGCCAGCCGCACCACGCGCCGGCGGTCGGTGTGCCAGGACAGCACCGGCTCGGCGAGCCCGAGCGCGGAGGCCACCGCGGACGCGACGGATGGCGATCGCGAACCCACGGGGCCGCCCATCTGCACCGCGAGCTCGACCGCGGCGAGATCGCGCGCAGCCTCGTCGATTGCCGTCATCCAGCCGGCCGCCTTGAGCCCGAACGACATCGGCACCGCATGCTGGAGGAGCGTGCGGCCGAGCACCGGTGTCGAGCGGTGCTCCTCGGCCAACGACGCGGCGGCGTCCGACACACGGCCCGCGTCGGTCATCAGCGGCACGCACGCGCGCCGCGACACGAGCATCGCGGCGGTGTCGACGATGTCCTGGCTCGTGGCGCCCTCGTGCACATACGCGGCCAGCTCCGGGCCGACCGCCTCGCGCAGCGCGGCCACCAGCGGCACGACGGGCGTTGCGTTCTCAGCCGCACCGGCGCCGAGGGCACCGAGGTCGAAGAACTCCGCGCGGCAGGCGGCGGCGATCTCCGCCGCTTCACGCGCGGGCGCGCACGCACGCGCGAGGGCGGCCTCCACGTCGAGCATCCCCTGCAGCCACGCCTCGTCGCTCACGCACGCCGCCACCTCGCCGCGCGCGTAGATCCCACCGAACAAGTGGTCAGATCGCGAAGAAGACAGTCTCGCCTGGCCCCTGGAGCCGGATGTCGAATCGATAGCCATCGTCGGTCGGCTGCGCCAACAGGGTCTCACGCCGGTCGGCCGGGACCGAGGCGAGGACCGGATCCGACGCGTTCGCCTCGTCCTCGTCCGCGAAGTAGATCCGCGTGACGCAGCGGTTGAGCATCCCGCGCGCGAACACCGAGACGTCGACGTGCGGCGCCTGCATCCGGCCGTCTGGCATCGGCACGGCGCCGGGCTTCAGCGTCACGACCTCGTAGTTGCCGTCACCCGCCTCGAAGCCGCTGCGCGCGAAGCCGCGGAACCCGCTCGTCTCGGACGGCTCGGGGTCCGCCTGCCACGTCTCGATCATCGCGTCGGGCACGGGCTCGCCGGCGCCGTCGCTCACGGTCATGGCGATGCGGATCGCGCCGGGACTGTCGGGTGGCACCGCGAACTCGCCCTCGGGCCACGGCAGGCCGATCGACAGAAACGGCCCGACCGTCTGCGACGGCGTCGTGTGGAAGCTCAA
Source organism: Thermoleophilaceae bacterium (assembly GCA_025928265.1). Lineage (GTDB taxonomy): Bacteria > Actinomycetota > Thermoleophilia > Solirubrobacterales > Thermoleophilaceae > JAICJV01. Next base: position 4,382 of record JAICJV010000070.1, on the reverse strand, counting down.
TGCGCCTCCTCGAACGGGGTCGCTTCCGGTCCGCGCAGGCAGATGTCGAATTCGTAGCCCGTCGCCCAGTTCGGCTGTGTCCCGTCCATCGTGAAGGCGGCGATCATCCGCTCGCGCGCCTTCGGATCCCGCACCGAGTTGAAGATCGGGTCGAACGGGAAGAGCGGGTCGCCCGGGAAGTACATCTGCGTGACGAGCCGCTGCGCGAACGCTTGTCCCATCAGCGAGAAGTGGATGTGCGCGGGGCGCCACGCGTTGTGGTGGTTGCCCCACGGGTACGGCCCGGGCTTGATCGTTGTGAAGGAGTAGCGGCCGTCGTCGTCGGTCACGGCGCGCCCGGCACCGCTGAAGTTGGGGTCGAGCGGCGCGGGCCACCGGTCGCTCCTGTGGCGGTAGCGCCCGGCCGAGTTCGCCTGCCAGATCTCCACGAGCGTGCCGCGCAGCGGCCTGCCCTCGGTGTCAAGCACCCGCCCGGTCACCGTCATGCGCTCGCCGATCGGCTCTCCCTCGTGCTGGCGCGTGAGGTCGCTGTCGAGCTCGCCGCGCACCCGCGCCGGACCGAGCTGCGGCCCCGTGATCTCGGTGACCGTGTGCGGCAGGTAGACGAGCGGCTCCTTGGGATGGCGCAGTGCCGTCGACCTGTAGGGCGGGTAGTCGAGCGGCGGATCGGCGTCCTCGCGCACGTATTCCGTCGTCACGCCTCCACCACCACCGCCAGGCCCTGTCCGACGCCTATGCACAGGGCCGCCACGCCGTAGCCGCCGCCGCGGCGCTTGAGCTCGTGCGCGAGCCCGCCCAGCACGCGCACGCCGGACGCCCCGAGCGGGTGGCCGACCGCGATCGCGCCGCCGTTCGGGTTCACCTTCTCCGGGTCGAGCCCGTCCCACTGCGAGATGTCCGCGAGGCACTGCGATGCGAACGCCTCGTTCAGCTCGACCACCTCCACGTCGCCCCAGCCGATGCCCGCGCGCCGCAGCGCGGTGTTGGCGGCCTCGACGGGCGCGATGCCGAAGACGTCCGGATCCACCGCCCACGTGCCGCGCGCCGCGATCCTGGCGAGCGGCTCGCGCCCGATCTTTCGCGCGCCCTCCTCGGACGCGACCAGCATCGCGCCGGCGCCGTCATTCAGCGGCGATGAGTTGCCCGCGGTCACGGTCCCGTCGTCGACGAACGCAGGCCTGAGCCTCGCCAGCTTCTCCATCGACGTGTCCGGCCGGACGCCCTCGTCGCGGTCGAGGTCGGTGTCCGGCACCGGCACCACCCAGTCGTCGTAGAAGCCGGCGTCCCAGGCGGCTGCCGTGTTGCGGTGGCTGCGGAGCGCGAACTCGTCCTGTGCCTCGCGCGAGATCTCGTAGATCGTGGCGAGCTTCTCCGCGCTCTCGCCCAGCGAGATCGTCCACTGGTCGGGCATGTCCGGGTTCACCATCCGCCAGCCGAGCGTGGTCGAGTAGAGCTCCGCGCCGCCGCGCGGGAACGGCCGCTCCGGCTTGAGCATGACCCACGGGGCGCGGCTCATCGACTCGACACCGCCCACGAGAACCAGGTCGGCATCGCCGGCCTCGATCGTGCGCGACGCCTGCATCGCGGCGTCGAGGCTCGATCCGCAGAGCCGGTTGATCGTGGCGCCCGGCAGCGATGTGGGCAGGCCGGCGAGCAGCACGGCCATGCGCGCGACGTTGCGGTTGTCCTCACCGGCGCCGTTCGCATCGCCGAACAGCACGTCGTCGATGTCGGCGGGGTCGAGGCCGGGCGAGCGGCCGAGCAGCGCCCTGACCACGTGCGCCGCGAGGTCATCCGGCCGGACGCCGGCGAGCGCGCCGCCGTGACGGCCGAATGGGGTGCGCACGGAGTCGACGATGTAGGCCGCGCTCACCGGCTCACCAGCTCCCGCAGCGCCGAGAGCTCCCCGTCGGTCGGCGGCTCGGTGACGGCGACCTCGTCGGCCACGGCCAGGTCCCAGCCGGTCGCCTCCTTGACCTGATCGATCGACACGCCCTCGTGCGTCTGCACCAGCGTGAGCTCACGCGAGTCCGCGTCCGGCTCCAGCACGCCCAGATCCGTTATGACCGCGGTCGATCCGTGGCCGACCGTGGTCACGAAGTCGAGCTTCTCGACGAACGTGCGCGGCGAGTGCGGCGCCACGACCACGACCTCGCCGCAGCTCGCGGCGATCTCGGGGGCGCCGCCCGCGCCCGGAAGGCGCGTCTTCGGGTTGTCGTAGTCGCCGATCACGGTCGAGTTGAGGTTGGCATGCCGATCGATCTGCGCCGCGCCGAGGAACGCCACCTCGATCCGGCCAGGCCCGATCCAGTAGTTGAACATCTCGGGGACGCTCACCACGGCGTCGGCGGTCTCGGCCAGCTCGCCGTCGCCGATCGACAGCGGGATGCGGTGCGGCTTGGCCCCGATCGTGCCGGACTCGTAGACCAGCACGAGCTCCGGGTTGTGGACCATGCGACAGAGGATCGCCGCCGTGCTCGGGCGGCCGACACCGATGAACACCGAGCGGGCCTCGCGCAGCCGCCGCGCCGCCACCACCGTCTGCACCTCGCCCGAGTCGGCGGGACTCACGCTCGGACCCCGTTCATCACGTGCTCGTCCATCCACGCGCCGAAGCGGTCGCGGTCGCGGCTGATCGCGTCCCACTCGCGATAGAAGTCGTTGTCGCGCCGGGTGATGCCGAGCGAGTAGGACGGCTGCGATCCGCCGGGCGCCTCCGACACGGCGTCGATGACCCAGCCGGGCATGACCACTCCGCCGGGGCGCGGCTCGAGCTCGTCCACGACCCGCTCCACGGTCACAAGCGATCGCGATGCCGCCAGCACGGCCTCCTTCTGCACGCCCGGGATGCCCCAGAGCTGCACGTTGCCGTCGTGGTCGGCCTCCTGCGCGTGAACGATCGCCACGTCCGGGCGCAGCGCCGGCACCGCCATCAGCTCCTCGCCGGTGAACGGGCACGCGATCGGGCGCACGCGCGTGTGCTCGACGAGGTCCGTGCCGGCATAGCCGCGCATGACCGCGAACGGCAGATCGGCCGCGCCCGCGGTGTAGCGATTGGCCATCCCCGCGTGGCTGTGCTCCTCGATCTCGATCGGATGCGGCCAGCCGTTCTCGATCGCGTCGCGGAACCGGTGCAGCGAGCCGACTCCCGGATTGCCCCCATAGGAGAACACGAGCCTGCGCGCCGCGCCCATCCCGATCATCTGGTCGTACAGCAGATCCGGCGTCATGCGGATGAGCTCGAGATCGCGCCTGCCCCGGCGCAGGATCTCGTGCCCCGCCGCGAACGGGATCAGGTGCGTGAAGCCCTCGAGCGCCACGCTGTCGCCGTCGTGCACGAGTCCTGCGACGGCGTCGCGAAGGGGGACGATCTCGGCCATCGTCCTGCCGGTGTATACACAACTGCGGCGTGAGCGAGCGAACGCAGGTGGCGATAGTCGGCGCGGGGCCCGCCGGGCTGGTGCTCGGCCACCTATTGCATGCGCATGGCATCGACGCCGTCGTCCTCGAGACACGCGACCGCGACTACGTGCAGAAGCGGGTGCGCGCCGGCGTGCTCGAGCAGGGGACCGTGGAGCTGCTCATCGACATGGGCGTGGGGGAGCGGCTCCAGCGCGAGGGCCTCGTGCACCGCGGCCTCGAGCTGCGCTATCGGCGCGAGGGGCACAGGATCCCGCTGAGCGATCTCACGGGCGGGCGCGGCATCACGATCTACGGCCAGCAGCACGTGGTGCACGACCTGATCGAGGCGCGTCTCGGTTTCGGCGGGCCGCTGCTGTTCGAGGTCGGCGACGTGAGCCTGCACGACTTCGACGGCGACCGCCCGCGCGTCCGCTTCGTGCATGACGGCGCCGCGCACGAGCTCGAGTGCGACTTCATCGCCGGCTGCGACGGCTTCCACGGGATCTCGCGCGAGTCGATGCCGGACGGCGCGTTCACCACGTTCGAGCACGTCTACCCGTACGCCTGGCTCGGGATCCTGGCGCAGGTTTCGCCATCGACCGAGGAGCTCATCTACTGCCGGCACGAGAACGGCTTCGCGCTCCACTCGCTGCGTTCACCCGAGCTGTCGCGGCTGTATCTCCAGTGCGACCCGGGCGAGGACATCTCCGAGTGGTCCGACGACCGGATCTGGCACGAGCTGCAGACGCGCTTCGCGACGAACGAGGGCTGGACGCTGGACGAGGGCCCCGTGCTGGAGAAGCTCATCACGCCGATGCGCAGCTTCGTGGTGGACCCGATGCAGTACGGGCGGCTCTTCCTGGCGGGCGATGCGGCGCACGTGGTGCCGGCGACCGGAGCGAAGGGCCTGAACCTGGCCGTGCACGACGTGAAAGCGCTGGCAGCCGCCCTGCGCGCCCACTACGAATCGGGCTCGGAGT
>JAICJV010000001.1 GCA_025928265.1 Thermoleophilaceae bacterium | reverse complement strand
GCGGCGCTCGTCTTCTCGCCGAGCGCGGTGTGGGCCTCGTCGCAGATCACGATCGAGTACGCGTCCGAGACGTTGCCGGCGTTGCGCACGAACCACTGGTAGGTCTCGACCGTGACCGGGCCGTTGGCCTTGTACTTCTCGCCGCGCAGCAGCGCCGGCGCGATGCGCTTGCGGTAGCCGCGGTCGCGCAGCTCGCCCTCGAACTGCTCGACGAGGTTGCGGCGGTGGGTGAGGATCAGGATGCCGCCGGTGCGCGACGCCTCCACGAAGCCGAGCGCCGCGACGGACTTGCCGGCGCCGGTGGCGTGCTCGAACCAGAAGCGGCGGGCGGCGTTCGGGTCCTCGGCGGCCTCGCCTCCTACGGCGTCCTCCTCCTCGTCAGGTGCCGTGTCCTGCCAGTCGAGCGGCTCGTCCTCGTCGCCGATCTCCTCGTCACCCTCGAGCTCGACCTCGCCGGACGGCAGCTCCTCGACCTCGGCGGGCGCAGCCCCGTTGCGGCTGCCGTTCCCGTTGCCGCTCTGCGCCTCGGCGAGGAGCGCGATCAGCGTGCCGGAGAGGGCGTCGACCTGGTGGGCCGAGAGCACGGTGCCGTCCACGAGCCGCGGCTCGTCCTCGGACAGCAGCCGCTCCAGCCCCAGCATGAGCGAGTAGTGGTTGCGCCAGTCGGCAGACGGCTCGGAGTTGCCGGCGTCGATCTCGGCGAGCGCGGCGTCGAGCGCGCGACGGCGCGGGGTGCCCTGCGCGAGCACGGAGGAGGCATCCTCGCCCTCATGGACGAAGGGCTCGAGCGTGAACTTCTCGGCTCTTTTCAGATCCGCGTCGGAGGGGACCGCTGACGGCTCCGCGACGGACGTGGTCTCAGCCATACGTGGCTTTCGGTAGGAGAGAGAGGCTGGTCGGGACGTGCGGCGGATGCGGCGCAGCGGGCCACGTAGCAAACGGTCCGCGCGTCCCCTTGGATCGCCGCCCTGGTGTTGCTCCCCGACGACGAGGTCCGCCCCTCCTGGGACAGACGGTAAGACCAGTCTACAGCACCCAGACGGATGTAACGACCCTCTTAGTGGGGCATCTGCCGTTTGGCACCCTATGAGCCGGATGCGAAGGATATGGATCGCCATAGGAGTGCTGGCGCTGGTCGTCATCCTGGTCGTGGGACTGGTCCAGGCGGGCGGCGGCGGATCCTCCAATCCGAAGAGCGCGGCCGGCGACAGCACGAAGGTCGCCGCCGAGCTGAAGGGCGCTCCGGCCCAGCTCGCCTCGCTGCACGCCCAGGGCAGCCAGCTGCTCGCGGGTGGCCCGGCTGCCTACAAGAAGCGGCTCGCGTCGCTGAGGGGGCACCCGGTCGTGGTGAACAAGTGGGCGTCGTGGTGCGGGCCGTGCCGCGCGGAGTTCCCGGACTTCCAGCGGCTGTCGGTGAAGTACGGCAAGCGCGTTGCGTTCCTCGGCGTGGACGGCAACGACAACCACGGCGACGCGACCGCCTTTCTCAGGAAGTACCCGGTGTCCTACCCGAGCTACGAGGATCCGGATGGCCGCATCGCGCAGGTGCTGGACGCCACGGTGGCGTTCCCGACCACGGTCTTCTACGACCGCACCGGCAAGGTGGCCTACATCCACCAGGGCCAGTACCTGACGGGCGACAAGCTCGAGCAGGACATCAAGCGATACGCGCTCGGGTGAGCGGGGCATAAGACGCCCGTGCCGCCGGAGCTGCGCATCGACCCGCTGACCGGGCTGCGGACGATCATCGCGGGCGATCGGGCCAGCCGCCCCGGCGGAGGCATGCACGCCGACCCGCGCCCGCCGCTCGACCCCGAGTCGGATCCGTTCCTCGAGGGCCACGAGGACCGGACGCCGCCCGAGCTGTACGCGCTGCGCGACGGCGACGGCGCCCGCGAGAACGGGCCCGGCTGGCAGGTGCGCGTGGTCCCGAACCTGTATCCGGCGCTGGCGCTTCCGGACGGCGACGCGCCGTCCGCCGGCACCGACCCGCTGGCCTCCGGTCGCGGCGAGCCCGACCTGTTCCCCGCGCGCCCCGCGGAGGGTGCGCACGAGGTGATCGTGAACGCGCCGCAGCCGGTGACGTCGCTGCGCGAGCTCGACCCGGCACAGGTCGAGACCGCGATGGAGGTGTGGCGCGAGCGCATGCGCGCGCACTCCGAGGCGCCGTATGTGCACGTGCTGGTGAACGAGGGCCGCGAGGCCGGGGCGTCGCTGCCCCATACGCACGCGCAGCTCTACGCGCTGCCGTTCGTGCCCGCCGGGATCGCGCGTGAGCGCGAGCGCTTCAAGGCGCACTGGGACCGCACGCAGGGGCGCAACCTGCTCGAGGATCTGCTCCAGGAGGAGGTGCGGCGGCGCGAGCGCATCGTCGCGATCGACAACGAGGCGGTGGCCATCGCGCCATTTGCCTCGCGCGTTCCGTTCCAGCTCCAGATCGTCCCGCGCAGGCCGCGTGCCAAGTTCGAGGACGACGGGCCGCTCGGCGCCCGCCTGCTCCACGACGTGATCGGCCGGCTCGAGCGCGTGCTCGGCGGCATCCCACCCTTGAACATGTGGGTGCGCACCGCGCCGCGGGCCGCCGACAGCTTCTGCTGGCGCATCGACCTGATCCCGCGGCTCACGCAGCTCGCCGGTCTCGAGCTGGGTACCGGCGTGAACCTGAACATCGTGCCGCCCGAGCGCGCGGCGGAGCTGCTGCGGGATTCCTGAGGCGCGCTGTTGTAGGTTCCTCCGCTCCGGATGCCGCCTGACGATCGCCCGATCCCCCGCTACATCGCCGAACCGCCGCAGGAGAGCCTGCCGTACGGACGCTGGTCGGACGCGCTGGCCGAGCGCTTTTTGCACGCGTGCCGGCAGATCGAGACCGACGAGGACCTCGGCGAGCCGGGCGAGGTGAGCTGGTTCCCGGATCGCACGTTCGCGGGCCGCACCTACGTGCCTGCGTCGAGCACGACCGCCAACGGCTATGAGCTGTTCGGCCACGTCTCGTTCGAGCGCGAGCACGAGGGCGCCGAGGCCAGCGCGTTTCGCGCGTACGCCGACTGGACCGACGAGACGGCCGAGGCCAACCCCGACTGGGTGCTCGACCTCTCCGACAGCGAGCTGGCGCCGTGGCGCGGGCCGCAGGGCCGCCGCGGCGAGATCGCGCTGGTGTGGGGCGTGGCGCTCACGCAGAACGGCGTGGTGGCCACGGCCGAGCTCGGCCCCACGACCACCGACCAGTGCGCGCTGATCGAGGATCGCTTCACCCTCGTGTCGCTCGACAGCTACACGGGCGACTATCTCGCGGTGAAGCTGTGGGGCGCCGGCGGCGGCGAGGTCGCCGCGGAGTCTCTCTACGAGGACGAGTGAACGCCCTCAGCCTCGTCCGCCACGCGACGCTCGTGGTGGAGCTCGATGGCTTCCGCGTGCTGGTGGACCCGATGCTCGACGACGCCGGCGCGCGCCCCGCGATCGAGGGCACGCCGGAGCAGCGCCCGAATCCGCTCGTGCCGCTCCCGCCGAACGCGGACGAGCTCCTGAGCGGGATCGACGCGATCGTCGTCACCCACCTCCACGCCGATCACTTCGACACCGCCGCGGCCGAGCGGCTCGACCACGGCCTGCCGCTGCTCTGCCAGCCCGCCGACGCCGACACGCTCGCCGACCACGGCTTCGGGCAGGTCCGGCCGGTCGAGTCGAGCGTCGCGCTCGCGGGCATGGTCGTGCACCGCACCGGCGGCCGCCACGGGCACGGCGAGCTGGCTGACCGGCTCGGCCCGGTGAGCGGGTTCGTGCTGGAGGGCCCGAGGCGCGTCTACGTCGCGGGCGACACGGTCTGGTGCGACGAGGTGCGGGAGGCGCTCGTGCGCCATCACCCGGATGTCACGGTCGTGAACGCCGGCGGCGCGCGCTTCCTGGAGGGCGACCCGATCACGATGGACGCCGCCGACGTGATCGAGACCGCGCGCGCCCATCCCGACGGCGAGCTCGTGGCCGTTCACATGGAGGCGGTCAACCACTGCATCGTCACGCGCGCGGACCTGCGCCGCGCGCTCGACGCGGCCGGCGTTTCCGCCTGGATACCGGACGACGGCGAGACTATGCTCGGCGGCGCCCGCCCCGATAGCTCAGCTGGATAGAGCGACTCCCTCCTAAGGAGTAGGCCGCAGGTTCGAATCCTGCTCGGGGCGCTGCTGCTGGGCCGCCGGGCGCCTCAGTCGCGCGTGCAGTTGCAGGCGACCGGCGCGCTGGGCTCGGGAGCCGGTCCCTCGAAGTGCAGATTCGCAAGCTTCGGCAGCGGCTGCGGAGTGAGGATCACCTTCCCCGACCACGCCAGCTGCTCGCTGCACTTCGATCCACCGAACCCGCTGGCGCAGAAGGGTTTGACGCTGTAGCGGAGGTTGCGGACGATCGGCTTCCCGCGCGCGAGCTCGCTGTCCGGGATGAGGATCGAGTGCAGGAATACCACCGGCCCGCTCGAGTCGCGGGTCCAGCCGTCGGGAGCGGCGCAGCCGGGATTGTCGGGCGACTCGGTCGGGAGATTCAGCCGCAGCTCGTGGTTGCCGTGGCTGTCCGTCGTGCGCGTCAGATGCGAGTGGCCGAAAGCGAGTTTGTCGTCGGTCGTCACGGGATGCCAGCCGACCGAGCAGTGTGTGGCCGGGGCCGTCGGAGTGGGCACCTGCACGGGATGGCCGTCGCCATCGGACACGGTGTGGACGCAGCCGGGTTGCTCGGCCGTGGTCGAGGTCCCGCTGGCGTCGATCCCGTCGATCGCGATCGCGGTGCTGGCCTGGAAGGACAGGCCCTCGCGGAATTCGATGTGGAATCTGAACGCCGTCTTGCCGTTGACGGTCTTCGCGGGCACGCGGCAGTCGGGATTGGACGGGAGCTCGCCCGGGTCGTAGCCCTGAGTCGTGTCGGTTCCCGAGCCCGTGAAGCGCACGTCGTAGAAGTCAGGTACCGGGTGGAGCCGGTGAGCGAGCTTCCTGCTGACCGCATCGTCGCGCTTCCACTCTCCGGTTGGTCGCCAGGAGTAGTAGTCGACCTCGTAGTACGCGTCGCCAGTCGCGCGCGCCGCAGGCGCGTCCGCCCGTGCCGCACTCGCATGCACGCGCCGGTTGATCGAGGTGACCCGCGCCACACGGTGGCCTTGCCGTTGCCGCGTGACGCGGATCTCGACGATCGGCTTGCCGCGGTGGTGGCGGTCGGCGTAGAAGGCGTGCACGATCGCGGCATCCTCGGCCACCGTCGGCGCGCGCGAGGTCACCCGCGCGGCGAGCGCGCCGCTCGGCAGCCCGGCCAGCGACGCGAGGCCGACGAGCGCGACCGGTCCGATTGCTCCCCGCGTGCGCACCTCCCGACGATCGGGTGCAAGTGCAGTTCCGTCAAGTGGCGAACGCCCCCAGACGGTCAGGGCTCTGACACCGGCCGCGAGGCCCCACAGGGCTCAGCGGACTCAGGAACCGCAGATTGCTCACGCTTGCCGGAGTGCGAGCGCGGGGAGCCCCAGCGTGCGTACAATGCACTTGTTACTTCATAACACCAAGTACGCAGGCGGTCGCTGAGAGGAGGGGGCGTTGCCTGCGAACGCGACGCCGCGAGGGATCATGGACGGGATGTTCACCGAGCTCGAGAACACACCGTTGGCAGAGCGTGCCCGGGAAGCGATCCTCGAGGCAATCCTCAGCCACCGCTTCGCCGACGACCGCCTTCCGTCGGAGGACGAGCTGGCGAAGATGCTGAACGTCAGCCGCACGACGATCCGCACGGCGCTCCACAGCCTGGAGCAGGACGGGATCATCACGCGCCGGCGCGCCGTCGGGACGACGATCAACCGCCACGTCGGGCCGTCCACGCTCGCGCTGCAGCGTCTCGTCGGCTTCGACTGGCTGCTCAAGGAGAAGGGGCACCAGGTCCGCATCGACCAGTCGTGGGAGCGCACGAAGCCGCCGGCCGACATCGCGGAAGCCCTCGGCGTCGAGCTGCCCGATGACTGCGTGATCACCGAGAAGCTCTACTACGCGGACAACGAACTCGCGATCTACGTGCGCGACATCGTCCCGTGGGACAGCATCGAGCGCGAGATCCCGGACAAGCCCGCGGCGTCGGTGTTCGAGTTCACCAAGCGCTACTGCCGCACGCCGATCGATCACGCGCTCGCGGACATCGTGCCGCTGGTCAAGCGCGGCGAGCGGACGACGAAGCTCGGCGTCAAGCGCGGCGAGGCCTTCATCCGCCTGCACGAGGTGCACTACTCCCAGACCGGGGACCCGGTCGCGTACTCGGTGATCGACATCGACGACGAATACATCCGCTTCGAGATCTTCCGCCGCCGCTGAGCTCCGTACCCGAGATAGCCGATCGCCTGCGCGAACGCGCCTACCTGGCGGATCGCGGCCTGGCGACCGTGCTCAACGTCGCGACGTCGCTGCGCAAGCCGCTGCTCCTCGAGGGCGAGGCGGGCGTCGGCAAGACGGAGTGCGCGAAGGCGCTGGCCGACGTGCTGGATACGCGCCTGATCCGGCTGCAGTGCTACGAGGGCATCGACGTGGCGCACGCGCTCTACGACTGGAACTACGCGCGCCAGATGCTCTACATCCGGACGCTCGAGGCCGCCGACGCGGCGGCGCCCGGAGCCGTCGACGACGTGTTCGGGCGAGACTTCATGCTGCGCCGCCCGCTGCTCGACGCGATCGACCACGACGATGCGCGTGCGCCCGTCCTGCTGATCGACGAGATCGACCGCGCCGACGACGAGTTCGAGGCCTTCCTGCTCGAGCTGCTCTCGGACTTCCAGGTCACGATCCCCGAGATCGGCACGGTGAAGGCGCGCGAGCGCCCGTATGTCGTGCTGACGTCCAATCGCACCCGCGAGCTTCACGACGCGCTGCGGCGCCGCTGCCTCTACCACTGGATCGGCTACCCCGACGTGCAGCGCGAGGTCGAGATCGTGCAGGTCCGGCTGCCGGGCGTCCCGGAGCGGCTGGCCCAGCAGGCAGCGCGCTTCGTTGCCGAGCTGCGCGCGCTCGAGCTGGCGAAATCGCCCGGCATCGCGGAGACGGTCGACTGGGTCGAGGCACTGGCCTCGCTTGGCGAGGATGAGCTCGAGGAGGAGCTGGTCGACGCGACCCTCGGTGCGGTGCTCAAGTACCACGAGGACATCGAGCGCGCCCGGGGCCGCGGCCTGGCGGAGCTGATCGCCGAGGCCAAGCGCACGGTGGCCTGATGCCGGCGGCAGGGACCGCGCTCGTGCGGCGGCTGGCAGCGTTCGGGCGCGTGCTGCGCGAGGCGGGCGCAGAGGTGGGGCCGGGCCGGCTGCAGGACGCGGTCATGGCGCTCGCCACCGTGGACCTGCGCTCGCGCGACGAGGTCTACTGGGCGCTGCGCTGCACGCTCGTCTCGCACCAGAAGGACATCGATGCGTTCGACGCCGCGTTCGCCGCGTTCTGGGAGCGAACCGCGCCGGCCCCGGACGCCGACGTGCCGCCGCTGCTGCCGTCGCCGTCGCAGGCGGAGCGCAGCGGGGACACGCACGGCGAGGCGGCGGGCGAGCGCGAGCGGTCGGTGATGGGTGCTGAGGGGGAGGAGGACGGCGCGGACGACGAGCCCGACGAGTCGCAGAGCGGGATGGCGTGGTCGGCCACCGAACAGCTGCGCGAGCTCGACTTCGCCGACTACACCGTCAGCGAGCTGCGCGACGCCCGGCGGCTGATGGAGCGCGTGGCGCGCGCTGCTCCGATGCGCCGGTCGCGCCGGCTGCGGGCGGCGCACGACGGCCACCGGCTCGACAAGCGGCGAACCCTGCGCGGCGCGATGCGGACCGAGGGCTACCCGATCCGGCGCGAGTGGCGGCGGCGCACGTGGGTGCCGCGCAAGCTCGTGTTCCTGGTGGACGTCTCGGGGTCGATGGAGCCGTATGCGCGCGCGATGATCATGTTCCTCCAGGCGGCCGTCCGCGAGGGCGGCAAGGTCGAGGCGTTCACGTTCGGCACACGCCTCACGCGCGTGACGAAGGAGCTCGAGGGACACGACCCGGACCGCGCGATGCGCGGCACCGCCCGCGTCGTGCCCGACTGGGCCGGCGGCACGCGGATCGGCGACAACCTGAAGGTGTTCAACGACGTCTACGGCCCGCGTGGGCTCACGCGCGGCGCCGTTGTGGTCATCGCGTCCGACGGATGGGAGCGCGGCGACGCCACGCTGCTGCGCGACGAGATGCTGCGGCTGAACCGGGCGGCGCACTCCGTGGTGTGGGTCAACCCGCTCGCGGGCGATCCCGACTACCGGCCGCTCGCGCAGGGGATGGCAGCGGCGCTGCCGTACGTCAGTCACTTCCTGCCCGGGCAGAACCTGCGCGCGCTCGACGGTCTCGCCGAGGTGCTCGAGCGGCTGCCCGACACGCGCGGCGCGGCGCGCGCTCAGTTGCGCAGGTAGCTGTTCACGTCGAGGTCGATGCGCTCGACCTCCTCGTACATGGCCCCCCCGTCGGTCTCTCGCCGAGCGGCGTCGCTCGCCCGCTCGCCGGCGCGCGACTCGGCCGCGTAGCGATGCGCGTGTGCCTCGAGCCGCGCTCGGTCCACGCCGACGGTCTGCCCGTCGCGGACCACCACGCGCCCGTTGACCACGGCGGCGCGGACGGCGGACCCCGCGGCGCCGTACACCACCTGGCGCACGGGGTCGTGCAGCGGGACCAGCGCGGGAGCGTCGAGCGGCACCAGGATCAGGTCGCCGAGCCGGCCGCTCTCGATCCGCCCGGTGCGCCCGTCGTGGCCGGTGCAGATGCTGGCAGCCGCGGTGCACATGTCGAGCGCGTCGGCGGCCGTCACCCAGCGCGTGAAGTCGCCGCCGCGCGCCTTGTGCACGAGCGCCGTCATCTTCGCCAGCTCGAACATGTCGAGCGTCTCGTCGCACCCGCGGCCGTCGGTGCCGAGCGCCACCCGCACGCCCGCGTCGCGCAGCGCGTGGAGGCGCGCGATGCCGTCGCCGAGCCGCAGGTTGCTCAGCAGGCAGTGCACGGCCGTGGTGCGCGTTCGCGCCATCAGGTCGATGTCGCGGTCGCTCAGCCACACGGTGTGCACCAGCGTGGCCTCGGGGCCGAGCATCCCGCGCTCCGACAGCAGCTCGACGAATGACGCGCCGTGCCAGTGCCGCGACGTGTATGCCTGGCTCTTGGTCTCGAGGACGTGCGTCTGCCAGACGAGGCCGCGCTCGCGCGCAAGTGCCAGCGTGGCGTCGAGCAGCTCGGGCGTGCAGCGCTGCGGCGCCGACGGACCGAGCCCGATCCCGGTCATGCCGCCCGGCTCGTGCCAGCGCTCCACGGCGTCGCGCGCCAGCCGCATGATGCGCTCGAGCGACGGCGGCGGCGCCTCGCGCGACGCGGCGGCGCCGCCGTCGCTTAGTGGCAGCGACGCGGCGAACGGCTTGTCGGCCACGCCCAGCAGGATCGTGGCGCGCATCCCCGCGTCGCGGTACGCCTGCACGACCGGCTCCAGCGTCTCGAGCGTGATCTCGGGCGCCTCGTAGAGGAAGTCGACACAACTCGTGGTGCCGCTCTCCAGCATCAGCGTCGCGCCCAGGAGCGTGCGCGCGTAGATGCCCTCGGCCGCCAGCGGCTCCGTGCGCGTGACCTGATGCGAGTGCACGAACCAGACGTCGAGCGGCAGGTTCTCGTAGAGGCCCGGGTTGAAGTTCTCGCCCGAGTGCATGTGCGAGTTAACGAGGCCGGGCAGGACGAGCATGCCGCTCGCATCGAGCCGCTCGAGATCCGCCGGCGCGTCGATGCCGGGTGCGACGCGCGCGATCGCACCGCGCTGCAGGAGGATGTCGGCCGTTGCGACGCCGCCCGGCGCCACCACGGTGCCGCCGTGCACGAGGAGATCGCCGCCGGCGGTCACGTCACGCCCAGCCGCTCGCGCACCCAGCCGGGCGACGCCGGCTCGCGCCCGGCGGTGTGCACGAGCTCGACCGCGCGGCGCACGAATTGCGCGTTGGAGTCCGCCAATTGGCCGCGCCGGTAATAGACGTTGTCCTCGAAGCCGACACGGAGGTTGCCGCCGAGCGCGAGCGCGGCGAACGACAGCGGCAGCTGCGCACGCGCGATCCCGATCGCCTGCCACATCGTGCCCTCCGGGAGCATCGCCATGAGCTGCGGCAGCAGGGCCGGATCGCCCGGCATGCCCCCGCGGACGCCCATGACGAAGCTGAACTGGAGCGGCTCGTTCACCAGGCCCCGCCGGACCAGGTCGAGGCAGAGTCCCACATGGCCGAAGTCGTAGACCTCGAGCTCCGGGTGGATCCCGCGCTCGCGCATGATCTCCGCGAGCCGCTCGACGAACCACGGCGGGTTGTGGAAGGTCCCCTGGCCGAACGTCATCGACGCGGGGTTGAGCGTGGCCATCGTCACGTCCACGTCGCCCGAGCCGACGATGTCCACGCGCGCCTCGGGCGTGACGTCGAGGCCCACGCCCGTCGATGCCTGCACCACGATGTCGCAGCGCGATCGGATCTCGCGGACGATCTCGGCGTACACCGCCGGGTCCGCGGTGGGCAGGCCCTCGCCGTCGCGGGCGTGGATATGCGCGACGGCGGCGCCGGCCTCCGCGGCCTCCGCCACCGCCGCGCCGATCTCGGCGGGCGACAGCGGCACGCGCGGGTGCTCCTTGCGGGTTGTCAGGGGCCCTGTGGGCGCGACGGTGATGACGACTGGATCGCCTTCGGCCATCGCGTCAGCCGCCGTCGTGCACGACGGCGACCGCCTCGATCTCGATCATCAGCTCGGGGTACATCAGGCCCTTCACCTCGACCATCGTGCTGGCCGGGAAGGGCGGCTTCAGGTACGCCTCCCGGGCGGGCGCGATCTTCGGGTACTCGGTCACGTCCGTCACGTAGTTGGTGATCTTCACGACGTCGGCGAACGTCGCGCCGCCGGCCTCGAGCGCCATGCGCAGATTCTCCATCGTCTGGCGGGTCTGCGCCACGATGTCGCCCTCGCCGACGATCGATCCGTCCGGGCCGAGCGCCACCGCGCCGGCGCAGAACACGAGGCGGCCGCCGGGCGGGGCGACCGTCACGTGCACGTACGGGCCGAGCGGTGGCGCCATCCCCTCGGGATTGAGCGACTCCTTGCTCATCGGACTAGGCCGCCTGTCCCGGCAGCGCCCCGGGGGCGCCCTCGCGGGTGCCCAGCTCCTGTGGACGGAGGAACAGCTTCTCGCCGAGCGGGTTGACCTCGAACGGCGCGGTCCCGCGCGGGCGGTCGTCGTTCGCGGCGAGCTCCGCCCGCAGGCGTGCGGTCTCCGCGTCGTCGATCCGGTAGTCGAGCGCGTCGGCGTCCACCACGTCGATGGCCACGCCGTACACGTCGCGGGCCTTCTCGAGCGACAGCAGCTCGTCGATCACGTCCTCGAGCACCGCCTCCGGCTTGCGTTCCCACGGCAGGCCGTAGCCACCGCCGCCGTTCGACGCGAAGTAGACCTGGTCGCCCTTCTTCAGCACCGCCTTGGTGGTGAACATCCCGAGACTTTCCTCCGCCGTCGCGCCGGGATTGCGGATCAGGATGTTCGGGCCGCCGTTGGTGCCGCCGGCGAGCCCAGGCGGGCCGACCGTCTCGCGGTCGCCCAGCACGACGAGCTCGGTGTCGCCCCACACGTCGAAGTTGCGCGACAGGCCGAAGCCGCCGCGGAACTCGCCGTCGCCACAGGAGTCGACCTCGGCCTCGGTGCTCGTGTAGTACATCGGGTACCAGCGCTCGAGCGTCTCGTTCGGCTGGTTCGACGCTCCTCCGATGAAGATCATCATGTAGAAGGAGTTGCCGTCGGCGTAGGCGCGCGCGCCCTGGCCGCCCTCGAGCCACAGGTACGAGACGAAGTCGAGCCCCGTCTTCGGGTGGACGCCGCCGGTGCAGAAGTTCTGCAGGTTCACCGTGGCGGCATGGACGCGCGTCGGGTCCACCTTCTGGAGCGCCTGCCCCCAGCAGGCCATCGTCACGCAGTCCACCTTCTCGTACGCGCCCGAGCAGTAGCCGGTCACCGGCGTCGGCTCCTCGACGTCCACGCACGTGCCCTTCTTCGACACGATGTCGATCGCGCGCACGACGCCGTGGTTGAGCGGCGCCAGCTCGGGGAAGCAGTGCATCGTGCCGTCGTAGGTGGCCGACTGCAGGGCCGGCCGGGCGAAGCCCCACGACGCGACCGGCGCCGGGTCGCAGCCCGTCCAGTCGATCGTGACCTGGTCGCCCTCGATCGTGAGCTTGGCGTGCACCTTGATCGGCGGCTGGTCCTCGCGGCCGATGTCGCGGTCGCCCCAGTCGGTGAACTCGTACGAGCCATCCGGCAGGCGCCGGACCCACTCGCGGAACAGCCGCTCGGAGTGGTCCATCGTGTCCTCGAACGCGTCGCGGATCACCTGCTCGCCGAACTTCTCGACGTAGCCCAGGAGCCGCCGCTCGACGAGCCGGCCGGCCTGGTACTGCGCGAAGCGCTCGGCCACGCGCTCGTTCGGGACCCGGATGTTCATGTCGATCAGGTCCCAGATCGGCTTGTTCGGCACGTCGTTCTCGTACAGCTTGAGCGGCGGCATGCGCAGCCCCTCGGCGTAGCACTCGGTGGCGTGCGGGTTGAACGTGCCGTGCATCGGGCCGCCGACGTCGGGCCAGTGGCAGAGCGCGATCGCGAACGCGAACACCTCGCCGCCGTGGAAGATCGGCCGGATGATCTTCACGTCGTTCTGGTGCGTCCCGCCGGTGTACGGGTCGTTGTAGATGAACACGTCGCCCGGGTGGAACTCCGCGACCTCGCGCACGAGGTGCTGCACCGACGCCTCGAACGTGCCCATGTGCGGTGCCTGGTCGCGCTGCCCGTGCGACACCAGCCGGCCGTCCGGTGTGAGGATCGACACCGAGTAGTCGTGCCCCTCGGTGATCGTCGGCGCGTAGGACACGCGTTCGATCAGCGCGCTCGCCTCGTTGCAGATCGCCTTGAAGGCGTTGCGCAGCACCTCGAAGGTGATCGGGTCGTTGCGCAGCGCCGGCGCAGTGGCGGTGGCGGTAGCCGTCTCCATGTTCACGCTCCCTGGACCGCGGGCTGTGCGGCTGCGGCCTGGGCCGCCGCTCCGTTCCCGCTGCCGACGTCGATGAGGATGTTCAGGTACTGGTCGACCTCGAGCGTCGTGCCCGGCGGGACGAGCACCGTGGTGTCGCCCTGCTCGACGATCGCGGGCCCCGCTATCCGGGTGCCGCCGGCCAGCTTGTGCCGCTCGTAGATCGGGGTGTCCACGTAGCCGCCGGACTCCTCGAAGTAGACGGACCGGAGCCGCCGCGGCTCCGGCCCGCCGTCTGCGGCCGCCGAGGGCTCGAACTCCGTCTCGGGAGAGACGCCGATCGCGGCGACCCGCGCGTTCACGAACTCGACCGTGGCGAGATCGCTGTCGAACCTGTAGCCGAACTCGCGCTCGTACTCCTGGCCGTAGCGCTCGACGATCGCGTCGATCGCCGCGCGGTCGCGCGGGACCTCGTCGATCGTCAGGTTCATGTACGGCGTCTGGCCGTAGTAGCGCACGTCCAGCGACAGCTCGATCCGCTGCTCGCGGTCCGAGGACTCGGCCTCGAGCACCTCGCGCGCCTCGGTCTCGAGCTCGTCGAAGACACGGACGAGCTCGTCGGGCTCGATCTGGTGCGCCTGCTTGAGCACCGAGCGCAGCAGGTCGTGACGCAGATCGACCTGGAGGATGCCGAGCGCCGAGGTCACACCCGGCGTGAGCGGCACGATCACGGTCGGGATACCCAGGTCCTGCGCGATGGCCACCGCATGGAGCGGCCCCGCGCCCCCGCCCGCGACGAGCGCGAACTCGCGCGGGTCCCAGCCGCGCTCGACCGAGATCAGGTGGGTGGCGGAGGTCATTGACGCGTTCGCGATGCGCAGGATGCCGCTCGCCGCCTCGGCCTCCGTCATGCCGAGCTGCTCGGCCAGCCCCGCGATCGCCTGTTCGGCGAGATCGGGATGGATGTCGAGATCACCGCCGAGATAGGTCTCGGGATCGAGCCGGCCCAGGTACAGGTGGGCGTCGGTGATCGTCGGCTGCTCGTTCCCGTTGCCGAGGCACGCGGGGCCGGGGTCGGCACCGGCGCTCTGCGGGCCAACGCGGAGCGAGCCGCCCGCGTCGACCCAGGCGATCGTGCCGCCGCCCGCCCCGATCGCGACGAGGTCGACGGCGGGGAACAGGATCGGGATGTTCCAGTCGACGCGCCACTCGGACGCGATCGACGGGCGGCCCTCGTGCACCAGCGAGAGGTCCGCGCTCGTGCCGCCCATGTCGAAGGTGATCACGCTCGGGATCTGCGCCGACTGCCCGACGAGCGCGCCGCCCACCACGCCGCCCGCGGGGCCGGAGTGGCAGATGCGCGCCGGCACCTTGCTGGCCGAGTCGGCCGACATCACGCCGCCGCCGGAGTGGGTGACCAGCACGTCGCCGTCGTAGCCCCACTCGCGCAGCGCCGTCACGAGCCGTTCGAGGTAGCGCTCGATGACCGGCATCAGGTAGGCGTTCGCGGCCGTGGTGGAGGTGCGCTCGAACTCGCGGATCTCCGGCAGGATCTCCGCCGACGTGCACACGCGCACGTCGTCGCCGAGCTCCTCCTGGAGGATCGCCTTGGTGCGCAGCTCGTGCTCGGGCGCCATGAACGAGTTGAGGTAGGCGACGGCGACCGACTCGATGCCGCGCTTCTTGAAGCGTCGCGCGGCGTCGCGCACGCCGTCCTCGTCGAGGTCCGTGAGGACGCTGCCCTCGTAGTCCACGCGCTCGTCGACGGTCAGGACGTTGCGGCGCTGGACGAGCGGCGGCGACGGATCCCAGTTCGAGTTGAAGAGGTCGGGCCGGTTCGCGCGGCCCGCGCCGAGGACGTCGCGCATCCCCTTCGTCGTGACGAGCCCGGTCTTCGCGCCGCGCCGCTCGATGATCGCGTTGGTTGCGATCGTCGACCCGTGCTTGAACGTCGTCATCTCGCCAGGCTGGATGCCTGCCTTCTCGAGCGCGTTCATCACACCCTCGATGAAGCCCGGCGGCGTCGACGGCGTCTTCACGGTTGTCAGCTGGTGCGTGTCTTCGTCGTATGCCACGAGGTCGGTGAACGTTCCACCGATGTCCACCGCGACCCTCAGGTTCCTCACTGCGCGCGTCCCTTCTGCCCGCATCTGGGCTCGATGACGAGGCCAGTATCCGGCCGGGTCGAACACCCCGTCATCGGGAAGATGCCGACCGTGCGCGCGGGTTTTCCCGCTTTCCCGGCACCACTTGACGCAGGGGGTACGGTCCCCGCCGTGAACCCTGGACGGCTCGACGGAAAGCGCACTCTGATCACGGGCGCGGCCGGCGGTATCGGGCGCGCGACGGCCGCGGCATTCGCCCGCGAGGGGGCGCTCGTGGCGCTCGTCGGCCTCGACGAGCGCGAGCTCTCGGAGCTGCGCGACGAGCTTGCGGCGCAGACCGGGAGGGACGCCCGCGACTTCCCCGTTCTGCCCGGCGACGTGTCCGAGAGCGACGACGTGGAGCGCTACTTCGCGGAGGCGGCCGAGCGCTTCGGCGGACTCGACGTGCTCTTCAACAACGCCGGCATCGAGGGCCTCGTCCAGCCGATCCAGGACTACGACGACGGCGCGTTCGAGCGTGTCATGCGGGTGAACGTGCGGGGCGCCTGGCTGAACCTCAAGCGCGCGATCCGCGCGATGATCCCGAGCCGTGGCGGCAGCATCGTGAACACGGCGTCCGGCGGCGCCCTGCGCGGCCTGCCGTACATGTCGGCGTACGTGGCCAGCAAGCACGCGGTACTCGGCATGACCCGCAGCGCGGCGGTGGAGCTCGGCGGGTCGGGCATCCGCGTGAACGCCGTATGTCCCGGCCCGGTGCGCACGCGAATGATGGAGTCGCTCGCGGAGCAGCGGGCGGAGCTCAAGCAGACCACCGTCGAGGAGTCGCACCGCGCGTTCGCCGCCCCGATTCCGATGGCCCGCTACGCCGAGGCCGACGAGGTCGCCGAAACCGTGACCTTCCTTGCGTCGGACGCCGCCGCGTTCGTGACCGGGACCGCGATCCCGATCGACGGCGGGCGCAGCGCCGTCTGAACGATGGGCCCGCCCGAGCTCGACCTGAGCGGGCGGGTGGCGCTGGTCACGGGCGCGAGCCGCAGCATCGGTCGCGCGACGGCGCGAGTGCTCGCCGAGGCGGGTGCCGACGTGGTGCTGGGCGCCCGCGACACCGAGCGTCTCGAGGCGGCTGCGGCGGAGGTGCGCGACGCGGGCGCCCGTGCTGTGCCGGTTGCCTGCGACGTGACGGACGCCGCGGCCGTCGACGCCCTGGTCGACTCCGCCATCCGCGACCTGGGGCGACTCGACATCGCGGTGGCCAACGCCGGGGTCTTTCAGGAGTGGGGGCCCACTGCCGAGCTCGACGCCGCGGCGTGGGAGCGGATCGTGGCGACGGATCTCACCGGGACGATGTTCACCTGCCGTGCCGCCGCGAGCGCGATGACCGCCGGCGGCAGCATCGTGGCTGTCGCCTCGGTCGCCGGCCTGGTCGGCCTCCCGGGTGCGGCCGCCTACACCGCGGCGAAGGCGGGCGTGGGCGGGCTGGTGAAGTCGCTGGCCGCCGAGTGGGCGCAGGCGGGGATCCGCGTGAACGCGGTGGCGCCGGGCTTCGTCGTCCGCGACGATGACCCGCTCGCGGCGCGGCCCGAGCGGCTGGCCGAGATAGAGGGGCGCACTCCGCTCGGCCGGCGCGGCACCCCGCGCGAGGCGGCACTGGCGATCCTCTTCCTGGCATCGCCCGCGGCCTCGTTCGTCACCGGCGCGACGCTGGCGGTCGACGGCGGCTACACGTCGGTATGAGGCGGGGAATCCCTCGCGGGTTTGGGGCGTTCCCCCGATGCGCCCGCCACGCGCCCGCTTCAGACTCCGCGCCGTGGCGACGTTCTACGACGACTACCAGCGCCGGCTGCACGAGCGCAGCTGGAGCTGGGCGGACATCCCCTTCTACGGGGGCCGCGGCGCGCCGCAGAGCATCGCGCCGCTGCACGAGCTCGACTACCTCGACGTCTACGAGCGCGTCTACGGCCGCCGGATCGGGGCGAACGGGATCGGCAAGCTGCGCGAGGTCGCGCTCACCCGCATAACCGACGCCGAGAACCAGGTCTACGACGAGCGCTTCCCGTACGCGCAGGACCCGGCGTTCCTCGAGGCGCACGGGCTCGGGCGCATCCCGGACGTCGACCGGTGCCGGCGCCAGCAGGAGGACTACGCGGCGATCCTCCAGGGCGAGGGCGTCACCGTCCACTGGATCGACTGGGGCGACGCCCCGATGGGTGCGTACGGCCCGCTCCAGGCAACGTGGGCCGCGCAGGAGCTGCTGGTGGTGAACGGCGGCGCGGTGGTGCCCAAGCTCGGCTGGCACCCGTTCTCGTTCGGCCGCGCCGAGTTCCTCGCGCACTGGGCGTTCTGGAACCTGAGCATCCCCACGCTGCTCACGATCTCCGGCAAGGACGCGGTGGCCGAGGCGGGCGCGACAGTGTGGCTCGCGCAGGACCTGTACGTGGTCGGGCGCTCGGCGGCGTACAACCAGGCGGGGCTCGACCAGCTGCTGCCGCTCGTGGAGCTCACCTCGGGCGTCGAGGAGCTCAAGGTGCTCACGATCCGCTGCCAGGGGCGGCTCTACTTCGACCGCAGAACGGGTGCCAGCGCGCACGTCACGAACCTGATCGCGCCGCTCGACGTGGACAAGGTCCTCGCGTTCAAGCCGGGCATCGACACCGAGACGCTGCTGTGGCTCGAGCGCAACGGTTACCACGTGGTCGAGCCCGACTTCGACGAGCACGTGGCCACCGACGTCTGCAACCTCAAGCTGATCGAGCCCGGTCGCGTGGTGATGGCGGCCGAGGCGCCGCGGACCGTGGAGCGTGTGCGCGCCGCCGGCGTCGAGGTGATCGAGGTGCCGTACTCCGGCTTCCAGCACGCGGGCGGCGGCTTCCACTGCACGACGATGGAGATCCGCCGCGACCCCGGGCCGCACATGGCGGATCGCTGAGGAGGCGAGATGGCAATCGAACAGGTCGGCACGGCGAGCCAGTACGAGCAACACCTCGAGGCACTTCGCGAGCGCGACTGGAAGCTCGACGACGTGCCGTTCTACGAGCCCGGCCAGCCGACCGACTTCGCCGCGCTCGCCCGGCTCGACTACCAGGACATCTACCCGGAGGTCTGGGGGCGGCGCTGCGGCGAGAACGGGATAGGGCGGCTGCGCGAGGCGGCGATCAGCGTCATCACCGACGCCGAGATGGCCGCCTACGACGAGCGTTACCCGTTCCACGAGGACGTGCCCTGGCTCGAGTCGCACGGCCTGCAGCGCGCCGACATCGCGAAGATGCAGGACGAGCAGGCGAACTACGCCGCGCTGCTCGAGGACGCCGGCGTGAAGCTGCACTGGATCGACTGGGGCGAGACGCCGATGTCGGCCTTCGGCCCGATGCAGGCGATGTGGGCGCCCTCGGACCTGTGGATCATCCGCGGCGGCTCGGTGATCCAGAAGACCGGCTGGCACCCGTTCAGCTTCGGGCGCTCGGAGTTCATGGCGCGCTGGGCGCAGCACCACCTGGGCGTGCCGATCCTCTACACGATCGTCGGCAAGGGCGTGCAGGAGCCGGCCACCACGATGTGGTTCGCCGACGACGTGTGGGTCACCGGCATCTCGGCTGCCTACAACGCGGAGGGCAACCGCCAGCTCGAGCCGGTCGTGCGGCGCTCCGCCGGCGACGTCGACCTCGAGGTGCACACGATCCACCTCTCGACCGATCGCTTCGTCGACCGCGACAGCGGCTGCTCGGCGCACCTGACCAACGCGATCTGCCCGCTCGACATCGACAAGGTGCTCGTCTACCCCTCCGCGGTCGACGCGGACACGCACGAGTGGCTGCGCCGCAAGGGCTACAAGATCGTCGAGGTGGAGGACCGCGAGGAGCAGATCCGCTACACGCCCACCAACACGATCCCGCTCGAGCCGGGCGTGATCTTCATGGTCAAGGAGGCCAAGCGCGCGGTCGCGGCCGTGCGGAAGGCGGGCGTCGAGGTGATCGAGGTCCCGAACGAGGAGTTCAGCCGCATCGGCGGCGCGCTCCACTGCCGGACGATGCGCGTGTTGCGCGATCCGGGTCCGCTGAAGAACGGCTAGCGAGAACGGAGGAACGAGGAGTGAACCAGGTCCACGAGCACGTCATGGCCCCGAAGTCCGGCCACGCGGTCGAGGTGTCGAAGGGGCAGCACCTGCGGATCACCGACATCGAGGGCAAGCAGGTGGTGGACGTGGCGCTGTTCAACGCGGACAACTACCGCGAGAAGCTCTCGACGTCGAACTCGCGGACGCGCTACGTGCCGCCGCCGGGGCAGGAGTACATCCCGCGCGACCACCTGAGCGTGGGCGACACGCTGATGTCCACGCTGTGCCGGCCGATGATGACCATCGTCGAGGACACCCCTGAGCCGAAGGGGATCCACGACGTCCACAACCGCATGTGCAACCGCTTCCTGTTCGAGTCGCACGGCGTCGAGGTGCAGGACGGCTGCCACGAGATCATCAGCAAGGCCGTGGCGTCGTACGGGATCGAGCCGGAGGACATCCCGGACACGATGGACGTCTTCATGAACTACCAGCACAACTGCGAGAAGCACCGCTGGGAGATCCTCAGTCCGGTATCGAAGCCGGGCGACTACATCGAGTTCCGCGCCGAGATGGACCTGCTCGTGGGACTCTCGAACTGCCCGGAGGACCTGCTCACCGAGTGCAACGACCGCAACTGCACGCCGATGAGGATCGAGGTCTTCGACGCGTGACGGTCGTAGACGCGCACACCCACTTCATCCCGCTCGAGTTCGTCGAGTTCCTGCGCGAGGGCGGCGGGCCGGAGGGGCTCGAGGTGGTGGACCGCGAGGGCCGCGACCCGCTCATCTCGCATTCGAACGGGCTCGCCTACCCGGTGTTCCCGCTGTTCCACGACCCGGCGGAGAAGGTCGCGCAGATGGATCGCGACGGGATCGACGTGTCGCTCTGCTCGATCGTCCCGTCGCTGTTTCTCTACGAGATCGACCCGGAGGTGACGCTGCGGGCGCACCGCGTGATCAACGACGCGGGAGCCGCGTACGCCGCACGCTCGAACGGGCGGATCGCGGTGCTCGCCACGGTGCCCCTCAACGACCCGGCGGCGGCCGCCGAGGAACTCAGGCGCGCGTGCGGCGAGCTCGGCCTGGCGGGCGCCGAGATCGGGCCGAGCATGGGCGACACGATGCTCGACTCGCCGGAGTTCGAGCCGTTCTTCGCGGCCGTGGAGGAGCTCGACGTGACGGTCATGCTCCACCCGTACCTCAACATGGTGGCCAAGCCCGGCCCCGACCTGACCGGATACCACCTCTCGAACGTGGTGGGCAATCCGTACGAGACGTTCGTGGCGGCCGCCCGCCTGATCGTCGGCGGCGTGCTGGACCGGCACCCGAAGCTGCGCTTCCAGCTGGTGCACGCGGGCGGCTCGTTCCCGTACCAGCTCGGCCGGCTCCATCACGCTTATGGGGCGCGCGAGGATGTGCGGGTTGTCGCGCAGCGGCCGCCGCGCGAGTACCTGGGGAACTTCCTCTTCGACACGATCGTGTTCGACGAGCGCGCGCTGCGCTTCCTGCTCGAGCTGGCCGGACCGGACGCCGTCATGTTCGGGACGGACCTGCCGTTCGACATGGCCGACGTGTCGGCGCTCGAGACGCTGCCGCACATCGCGCCGCCGGAGGCGGTGGAGAAGGTGCTGGGCGGTAACGCGCTGCGTGCGTACCGCGTTGCGGAACCGGCCGCGCGCAGCTAGTGCCGTCAGTCGTCGAGCTCGGAGGGGTCCACGAGGCGGCGGGCCACCGCGAGGGCGCCCGCGTGGGCGCGGTTGCGCGCCCCCAGCTTGCGGATGATCGTGGCCACCTGGCGCTCGACGGTCTTCGTGGCGAGGAACAGCGTCACGCCGATCTCGGCGTTCGTGCGGCCTGCGGTCATCAGCGCGAGAACTGCTCGCTCGCGCGCACTCAGGCCCGTGCCGGCCGCCTGGTCGCCGGGGCCGAAGCGCGCGACCTTGTCGCCGCGCGCCACCGCGCGAACCGTCTCGGCCAGCTCGTCGCCGGTCATCGCCTTGGGCACCACGCCGCTCGCGCCGTGGGCCACGAGGTCGCCGTCGCGGCCGGTGTCGTAGTCGGCGAGCACGAGCACCGCGCAGGCCGGGAGCGCCGACTTGATCTCCTCGAGCGTGCGGTCCACCTCCGCCTCGCCGAGGTGACCGTCGAGCAGCACCACGTCGGGATGGACGCGCCGCACCTGGGCGCGCGTGGCCTCGGCGCCCGCGGCGTCGCCCACCACGCGGATCCCGTCGGCGCGTTCCAGCAGCGCGACGATCCCCGCGCGCGTGAGGCCGTGCGGCTCGGTGACGAAGACGCGCAGCTTCGCCGGCGCCGCGGCGGGCGGCTCGTCGAGTGGCACGGCCTCGTCGGCGGGGTCCCGTGCGTCGAGCAGCTCGAAGCAGACCGTGGTGCCGCGCCCGCTCGCACTCTCGATGTCGAGCGTCCCGCCGAGCGCCTGCGCGCGCTCGCGCATGAAGCCGATCCCGGTGCCGCCGGCACGCTTCGCGTCGGCCGGTTCGAAGCCGTCGCCGTCGTCGCTCACCGTGAGCTCGAGGTCGCGCCCGACGCGAAGCGCCACGGTGATGGAGCTCGCGTGCGCGTGAACGCGCGCGTTGGTCACGGCCTCCTGGAAGATCCGGTACGTCGCGCGCCGCACCGCGCACGAGAGGCCGGAGGCGTCGCCCTCCACGACCAGGTGGGCGCGCGGCGGCCCGTCGCCGAAAGCGGCGGTGGCCCGTTCGAGCGCGTCCGCCAGCGACTGCGACTCGAGGCCGCGCGGCGCGAGATCCGCCACGGCGCGCCGGACGTCGGCCAGCTCGAGCCGGACCAGCTCGCGCACGCGCCGCGCCTCGTCGCGCGCCACGTCGTCGGTAGCGGCCACGCGCCGCTCGAGCGACTGCGCCGCCGCCTCGATCGCCGGCAGCGTCTGCGCGACAGCGTGGTAGAGCTCCCGCGCGACGCGCGCCCGCTCCGCCTCGGCGGCCTCGTGGCGGATCAGTGTGCGCATCCGGTCCTGCGCCCGCAGGTTGCCGATGAACGCCGCGACCTGGTCGGCGATCTGTTGCGCGATCGGCAGGTCGTGGTCGGCATAGAAGCCCGGCGTGCGGCTCACGAAGTTGAGCACCCCGAAGGGGCGGCCCTCGAGCCGCAGCGGAACGCTGATCAGCCCGTGGAACCCCGCGCGCGCGATCACGCGGTCCTCGCGCCCCACGATCCGCGGGTCGCCGGCGAGGTCGGCCGACACGATCGGGCGGTTGGTGACCACGACATGGCGCAGCCCCACGTCCTCGAACGGGATGATCACGCCCTCGCCCGGCACGATCGGCGATGTGGCCACGGCGAAGCGCTCGAACGCGCGCCCGTCGGCCGTCAGGAGGTAGGCGCTCAGCCGGTCGTGGTCGAGCATGTGCTTCGCCTCGGCGGCGAACGTGGCCATCAGCGCCGCCACGTCGCTCGCGCCCTGGACGGCGACCGGGGCGGGCAGCACCTCGCTCACGCCCTGCCCGGCGAGCAGCCCGACTCCGCAGGCCACGATCGGCGCGGCATCCGACAGCAGCTCGAGGTCCCCTGCCTCCTCGCCCACCTCCAGCACGCCGAGGCTCATGCCGCTCGCGTGGAGCCCCGCGAGCAGGCTGCCGCTCCCGGTCTCGCTCGGGCCGGGACGCACCGCCGCGCGCTGGAGCTCGCGCTGATGCAGGTTCGGCAGCTCGCGGTCCGGCGAGTGGCGGGCCACCTCCTCGACCCCGTCGGACGTGATCACCCACAGCCGCACGGACGGGCTGAGGGCGTCGTCGAGCGGATCCTCCAGCGCGGCCGATATGGCGGCGGCGAGCTGGCGGAAGTCCGCAGCGGAGGACACACCGCGCGCAAGGCGTGCGAGTCCCACGTAGCGGCGCTCGATCCGCTCGTCGAGATCGAGTACGGGCCCCATGCCCATCGCAGCGATGCTACTCGTATGACGTTCGACCATGCAACCGCCTCGCCCGTGCGCAGACCACGCATTGCTGTGCCTTGGTCTAATGTATTACTATTGCGCCTCTGCGAGAAGGAGGAGACTCGCCTTGAAGCCGCCGCCCTTTGACTACAAGGACCCGCGCTCGCTCGACGAGGCGGTCGCCGTCCTGGCCGACTGCGCCGACGACGGGAAGGTGCTGGCCGGCGGCCAGAGCCTCGTGCCGCTCCTGAACTTCCGCCTCGCCCAGCCCGCGGTGCTCGTGGACGTGAACCGCGTAGCGGAGCTCGCCTACCTGCGCCGCCGCGAGGGCAAGCTCCAGATCGGCGCGCTCTGCCGCCAGGCGCGGCTCGAGCAGTCGCCGGTCGCGCAGGAGTCGTGCGGCCTTCTGGGCGACGCGCTCAAGCTGGTGGCGCACCAGCAGATCCGCAACCGCGGGACGGTGGGCGGCTCGGCCGCGCACGCCGATCCCGCCGCCGAGCTGCCGGTGGCGTTCGCCTGCCTCGACGCACGCTTCAAGGCGCGCTCGAAGCGCGGCGAGCGCGTGATCGACGCACGCGACTTCTTCGTCACGCACCTCACCACGTCACTCGAGCCCGACGAGCTCCTGACGGAGGTGGAGGTGCCCGAGCTGCCGGCGAACCACGGGCACGCGTTCGAGGAGTACTCGCGCCGTCACGGCGACTTCGCGCTCGGCGGCGCGGCCGTCCTGGTCATGCGAAACGGCGACGGTGCATGCCGCGAGGCGCGCATCGCGCTCCTGGGCGCCGCCGATACGCCGCTGCGCGCGCGCGAGGCCGAGCAGGCGCTCGCGGGCCAGAAGATCGACGAGGACAGCGCGCGCGAGGCCGCGCGCGTGGCGACCCGCGACATCGAGCCGACGGGCGACATCCACGGCTCCTCTTCGTACAGGAAGCGGCTGATCGAGGCAATGGTCCGCCGCGCGATCGTGAAGGCGGCGGCATGACCGAGCGGCGCGTGAGCATCGAGATCAACGGGACCACATACGACCGCGAGATCGAGCCGCGGCTGCTCCTGTCGGACTTCATCCGGCACGAGGCGGGCCTGACCGGCACCCACGTGGGCTGCGAGCACGGCGTCTGCGGCGCGTGCACCGTGCAGATGGACGGCGAGCCGGTGCGCTCGTGCCTGATGCTGGCCGTCCAGGCCGAGGGGCACTCGCTGCGGACCGTGGAGGACCTGGCCGCCGAGGACGGCACGCTCCATCCGCTCCAGCAGGCGTTCCACGAGGAGCACGCGCTTCAGTGCGGCTTCTGCACGCCCGGCTTCCTGATGTCGCTCGAGCCGCTGCTCGCGGACGCGCGCGACTTCGACGACACCCAGGTGCGCGAGGCGCTCGCCGGCAACCTCTGCCGCTGCACCGGCTATCAGAACATCGTGACCGCCACGCAGCTGGCGGCGCGCCGGATGGCGGGCGCCGAGGACGCCGCTTGAGCGTCGACGCGCTGGAACGCGTCTTCGCGGAGATCGACGAGGACGAGCTCGTCGAGCTGGCTCTCGCGCTCGGCAACCTGGACAGCCCGACCGGTCTCGAGGGCGCCGCCTCGGACCACGTCTACGAGTGGTGCGCGGCGGAGGGCTTCGAGCCTCGCCGCCTCGCCCTCTTCCCGGAGCGGGCCAACGTGGTCGCGCGGATGCCCGGCGCGGGTGGCGGGCAGAGCCTCATGTTCAACAGCCACCTCGATACGACGATCGCCCGGGAGGAGACGCTCACCACGCCCCGGGCCGCGGCGCCCGAGCACCACACCGCCTGGCGCGAGGGGCGGCGGCTGATCGGCAACGGCATCGTCAACAACAAGGGCGTGATGGCCACCTGGATGACGGCCTGCCGCGCGCTCAAGCGCTCGGGCGTGCGCCTGCGCGGCGACGTCGTCATGACGATGGTGGTCGGCGAGATCGGCGTCGAGCCGGTCGACGAGTTCCAGCCGCCGCAGTACATCGCGAAGGAGGCCGGCGCGCGCTACGTCGTGAACCGCGGCGTGACCGCGGACTGGGCGGTGGTGGCCGAGGGCACGAGCTTCGCGCTCTGCTGGGTCGAGGCGGGCAAGGCGTTCTTCAAGATCGGCGTGCACGGCGACGAGCCGCCGCTGTACACGCCCTACCTCCCGCGCCCGACGGGCATCGCCGACTCACCCAACGCCATCGTGCGCGCCACCGCGGTGATCCAGGCGATCGAGGAATGGGCCTACGAGTACGAGCGCGAGCACACCTACGAATGCGAGGGTGGCACCGTCGTGCCGAAGGTGAGCGTCAACGCGGTGCGCAGCGGGGTGCCGTACAAGATCACCAAGACGCCGTCGATCTGCCAGCTCTACGTGGACGCGCGCATCACGCCGAAGCAGGACCCGCGCAGCGTCCAGCGCGAGCTGGAGGCCGCCATCGCGCCCACCGGGATCCCGGTGACCGTCGAGCCGATCGCCTACCGCCGCGGCTACGAGGCGACCGGCGTGGAGCCGCTCGTGCGTGACGTGGAGGCAGCGCACGAGCAGGTGATCGGGGGCACGCCGGAGCGGCCGATCAAGGCGATCACCAGCATGTGGCGCGACAGCAACGTCTTCATCGAGGCGGGCATCCCGACCGTCGTCTACGGGCCCGGGGCCAGCGTCGGCGGCGGCAACTTCGCGATGGAGATCGACGACCTCACCACGGCCGCGCGCGCATATGCGGCGATCGCCATGCAGGTCTGCGGCGTCGCCTGACCGGCCGCGCCGCGGTCAGTCCTCGTCCATCCCCGTGACGCTCGTGCTGAGCGAGCGCGGGTCGCGCAGCCCCCAGCTGCCGTCCTCGACGCGGCGCAGAAAGCGTTCGACGGCGCCGTTGAAGACGTCCGGCTCCTCGAGGTTGCAGGTGTGCCCTGTGCGCGGGAGGATGGCGAGCCCCGCCGAGGGGATCGTCCGCTTGAGCATGAGGTCGGGCTCTAGGCAGCCCTCGTCCTCGTCGCCGGCCACGATCAGCATGGGCACCGTCATCGCCGCCAGCTCGTCGCGCAGGTCGTAGAGCGACGGGCGCAGCCGCTGGACGCCCAGCATGGTGAGCTCGGCGCCGCGCGCGTCGTGCTCGGCAAGCTGGGCGGCGAACGTCTCCCAGCCGGGCCGGTTCTTGTTCTGGAACTGGACACGCGCCGGTCCCACCGCGTAGCGCTCCGCCACGGCGGGCGTGCCCTCGTCGCGAAACGCCGCCGCGATCGACTCGCACTCGCTGCGGAAGCTCTCCTGGCGCTCGGGCTGAGCGCCGTAGCCGGCGCCGGCGACCACCGCGGACAGGAGGCGGTCGGGGTGGCGCAGGGCGAGGTGCAGAGCGCAGAAGCCGCCCATCGAGACGCCGACCACGTGCGCGCGGTCGACTCCGGCGGCGTCGAGAACGGTGACCGCGTCCGCGACCGCACGCTCCTGCGAGTAGGCCGACTCGTCGTCCGGCACGTCCGACGGCGTGTAGCCGCGCGCGTCGTACACGATGCAGCGGTAGCTGTCCTGGAAGTGCCGGACCTGCGGGTCGAAGCTGCGGTGGTCGCCGGCGAACTCGTGGATGAAGAGGATCGGTATGCCCGACCCACTCTCCTCCCGGTAAAGGCGGACACCGTCGTCGGCCGTCGCGTAGGACATTCGTATTACGATACAGCCTGTGCCGTTGCCGAGTTCGCCTGACTCGGGCCTGCTGATCGATCGCCGCGGCGACGGCGTCGTCGCGCTCTGGCTCGACCGCCCGGACAAGCGAAACGCGCTCGACCGCCGGCTCGTGAAGGCGCTCGCGGACGCCTTCGGCGACCGCGACGCTCGCGCCTTCGTCCTGGGTAGCGCGCATCCGGGGATCTTCTGCGCCGGCGCGGACCTGTCGCTGGCGGACGGCGAGCGCGCGCAGGTGAGCGACCTCCTCTACCGCCTCTACCAGCGGATGCTGCTGAGCCCGGCGCCGGTGATCGCGGCCGTCGACGGGCCCGCCGTGGGAGGCGGCGCCCAGCTGGCGCTCGCGAGCGACCTGCGCGTGGGCGGCGCGGGCGCCAGGCTCCGCTTCGTCGGTCCCGGCCACGGGCTTGCCGTCGGATCGTGGGGACTGCCCTCGCTCGTCGGCCGCGGCAGGGCACTCGACCTCTGCCTCGCGATGCGCGACGTGCCGGCCGAGGAGGCGCTCGCCATCGGGCTGCTCGACCGGGTCGAGGCCGATCCGGGTGCCGCCGCGCTCGCGCTGGCGGCTGAACTTTCGAAGCTCGACGCGGGCGCGGTCGCACGTGCGAAGTCGGTGGTGCGCACCGCGAGCGGCGTGCTGGCCGCACTCGACGAGGAGCGGCGCGGGAACCGCGACTCGTGGTCGGGGTCGGTGGTGGGCCTGTGAGCGACCTTCACGAGCGCAGCGTGGCGGCCTGGCGGCGCCACCTCGGCTGCGCGGTCGAGCCCCACGACCTGATCGCGCGCCTCTCGCGCGGCTCGCTGCCGGAGGCATTCCACGCGATGGCTGCCGCCGCTCCGGAACGGCCCGCGCTCGACGTGGACGGCAGCGCGCGCACGCATGGCGAGCTGGACGCGGCGGCGGGCCGCTTCGCCGCGCTGCTGCGCGAGCACGGCGTCGCGGCGGGCGA
Organism: Thermoleophilaceae bacterium; assembly: GCA_025928265.1. Classification (GTDB taxonomy): domain Bacteria; phylum Actinomycetota; class Thermoleophilia; order Solirubrobacterales; family Thermoleophilaceae; genus JAICJV01. Next base: position 54,988 of record JAICJV010000001.1, on the reverse strand, counting down.
CCGGGTGCTGTTCTCCGCGCCCAGCTCGATCGCGATGGTCGAGGCGTACCTGGGCGTGCTGCGCGCGGGCGCCACCGTCGTGCTCGCCAACCCGAGTTACACGCGCGGCGAGCTGCACCACCTCGCATCCGACAGCGGCGCCGTGATCGCGGTCGCCGCCGGCCAGGCGCGTGCGATCCTCGCGGAGCTGGCGGACGAGCTGCCCGCCCTCCAGGGGGTTGTGGATGTCGAGACCGCGACCGCCGAGTTCGAGCCGCTCGCCGCCGAGTCCGTGGACGGGGATCAGGCGGCGCTGCTCGCGTACACGTCGGGCACGACCGGCCGCCCGAAGGCGGTCCCGCTCACCCACGCGAACGTGCTGGCCTCGATCCGCGCGGCCATGTTCGCGTGGCGCTGGACGGCCGGCGACGTGCTCGTGCACTCGCTGCCGCTCTTTCACCAGCACGGCCTGAGCGGCGTCCACGCGACGCTGCTGTCGGGCTGCCGCGCCGTGATCGCGGGCAAGTTCGACCCCGAGTGGATCTGCCGCACGATCGCGAGCGAGGGCGGCACGATCCTCCTCGGCGTGCCCGCGATCTACGAGCGGCTCACCGCCTGGGACGGGATCGGCGGCACGGACCTGAGCTCGCTCCGGCTCGTGGTGTCCGGATCGGCGCCGCTGTCGCCCGCGCTCGCGGCGCGGGTGGAGCGGACGCTCGGGCAGATCCCGCTCGAGCGCTATGGCACCACCGAGAGCGGGCTCGATGTGTCCAACCCGTACGGCGGGCCGCGCCGGCCCGGCACCGTCGGCATTCCGCTGCCGGGCATCGAGATGCGCGTGGTGGGTGACGCCGGTGACGAGCTGCCCGACGGAGACGACGGCGAGATCGTGGTGCGGGGCCCGCAGGTCTTCGGCGGCTACGCGGGCGATGAGACCGCGGTCGCGGACTCGTTCTACCCCGGCGGCTGGTTCCGCACCGGCGACATCGGCAACGTCGATCCGGCCGACGGCTACGTGTCGATCACCGGGCGCGCAAAGGAGCTGATCATCAGCGGCGGCATGAACGTCTACCCGCGCGAGATCGAGCTGGTGCTCGAGGACTTCGACCCGGTCGCCCGTGCGGTGGTCGTCGGCGTCCCGTCCGAGCGCTGGGGCGAGGAGGTGGTGGCCGCGGTCGTCGGGAACGGCGGTGAGGAGATCGTGGAGGAGGCGGTGCTCGAGTTCGTGCGCGATCGGCTCGCCCCGTACAAGCGGCCGAAGCGCGTCGTGGTGGTCGAGCGGCTTCCGACGAACGAGATGGGCAAGGTGCTGCGGTCGGAGGTGGTCAGGCTGGTGGAGCGATGAGCGACGACGAAGCCGCCGCCGAGCAGGCGCTGGCGCAATACCGGCGCATGCTCGAGCGCGCCGCCCGGACGCTGCGCGACGTGCTGCTCGATGAGGATCGCGACACCGAGCCGGAGCTCGCGCCCGAACCGTGTCCGTGACCGAGCTGCTGGCGGACGCGCATGCCGCGCGCCGCGCGCTCGACGCGGGCGAGGTCGGCGTGGTCGATCTGACGCGCGCGGCGCTCGAGCGCGCGGAGGCGCTCCAGCCCCGCATCGGCGCGTTCGCCGAGCTCACCCCCGAGCTGGCACTCGACCAGGCAGCCGCGGCCGAGGACGAGCTGCGCGCCGTCGGGCCCCGCAGCCGGCTGCACGGCCTCCCGCTGGCCGTGAAGGACGTGATCGACGTGGCGGGCGTGCCGACGCGCATGGGCTCACCGCGAGCGGGCCACCATACGCCCGACCGCAACGCGCCGGTGGTGGATGCGCTGCGCGCAGCGGGCGCGATCGTGATCGGCAAGTCGGCCACGCACGAGCTCGCCTACGGGATGATCACGCCGCAGGCGCGCAACCCGCGTGACCCGGAGCGCATCACCGGCGGCTCGAGCGGCGGCTCGGCGGCCGCCGTGGCCGCGGGTATCGCGCCGCTCGCGCTCGGCACCGACACGAACGGGTCGATCCGCTGCCCGGCGGCGCACTGCGGCGTCGTCGGTCTCAAGCCCACGCGCGGCGCGATCACGCGCGACGGGGTGGCGCAGCTCGCGTGGACGCAGGACACGGTGGGCCTGATGGCGGCTGACGTCGCAACGGTGGCGGCCGCGTGGGACGTGCTGAAGCCGCCCTCGCGCCGACCCTCGCGCGCGCACGCGCGTGAAGAGGTCGCCGGGCGTGTAGGGGTCGATCGGCAAGCTTGTGCTGCAGCTGATCCCGCCGTGGGCGGGGCGGTCGAGCAGGCTCTCGCGCGGATGCCGGGCATCGAGTTCGTCGACGTCCGCGCGCCCGACCTGGCCCTGGCGGTCGCGGCGTCGGTACTGGCAATCGTGGTCGAGGCGAGCGCGGCGTGGGCGGCCGGCGGCGACGGCGTCAGCCCCCCGATCCGCGCTGCGCTGCTGGCCGGAACCGAGGTGCCACGCGACGCCTACCTCGATGCCAAGCGCGTGCGCGCGTCGCTCTGTGCGCACATGCGCGAGCTGTTCGAGTCGAGTCGCATCGATGCCCTCGCGCTGCCGACGGTGCCCGTCACCGCGTCGCCCGCCGGCGCCGAACGGGTGCTCTTCCGCGGCCGCGAGCGTGCGGTCGAGTCGCTCCAGCCGACCTATACGGCGCTCGCCTCCCTCACCGGCCAGCCGGCGATCTCGGTGCCATGCGGCAGCGACGCGGACGGCCTGCCCGTGGGGCTCCAGCTGCTCGGCCGCGCGCACGAGGAGGACGCGCTGCTCGAATTGGCCTCTCAGGCGCCATTCGTATAACGTACGACCTATTCCCGCCGTGACATCGAGCGTTTGAGGAGGGCGAAGGTGGATCTCGGTTTGCAGGGGTCGACGGTGCTGGTGACCGGAGCGAGCAAGGGGATCGGGCGCGCCACCGCGCAGACCCTCGCCGAGGAGGGCTGCGACGTCGCGATCAACGCGCGCAACGCCGAGGGCCTCGAGCAGGCCGCGCGCGAGCTGTCGGAGGCGGCCGGCCGGAAGGTGGTGCCGGTCGCGGGAGACATGAGCGACCCGGCCGACGTCGAGCGCGTGGTGTCGGAGGTGATCGACGCGCTCGGCCACATCGACATCCTCGTGACCTGCGCGGGGTCCTCGCCGGGCGGCCTCATCGAGGAGCTCACCGAGGAGCACTGGAGCGTGAGCCTCAGCCTGAAGCTCATGGGCTACGTCCGCTCCTGCACCGCCGTGCTGCCGCACATGCGCGAGCGTGGCAGCGGCAGCATCGTCCTCGTCGTGGGCAACGACGGCCTCAAGCCGAGCTACTGGGAGGTGACCGCGGGCGCGGCGAACGCCGCTGACATCAACTTCGCATCCTCCGCCGCGGAGCAGTACGGCCGCTACGGCATCCGCGTGAACACGGTGAACCCGGGGCCGGTCAACACGGACCGCTGGGACGGGCTCGAGAAGGCCTTCGCGCGCGACAAGAAGGTTGACCAGGCGCGCGCGCACGAGCTGGCCGTGAGCAGCATTCCGCTCGGGCGGATCTGCGAGCCGCAGGAGGTCGCGAACGTGGTGGCGTTCGTGGCGTCGCCGCGCGCGAGCTTCGTGAACGGCGCGCACATCCCGATCGACGGCGCCCAGCGCAAGGCCCTGATGGACCTCTGAGTCCGTGGCGCTTGTCGAGCTGCACGAGACGCAGGCCGGCTTCGTCGATCGCGTGGCGGCTGACGGCGGTCACGGCTCGACGCGCGCCGAGGTTCTGCGCAGCGTGCTGCTCACGCACGTGAACGACCGGCTGGCGGGCGCACCGGCGTACGTCGGTGGCACTCCCGAGCTGGACGTGCTCGAGTCGCCGTTCCCCGCATACGGCGAGAAGCGCTGGGAGACCACGCTCGAGCCGGTGACCGGCAAGGCCGTTCCGGTGATGCGCGGCGAGGTGCTGCGCATCGAGCAGGTCGAGGGCGGCACGTGCGTCGACTTCAACGCGTTCAACCTGCACGACCACAAGGAGTTCCTCGACTGCGGCTTCACGCGCAGCTTCCAGTCGTTCGACCCGCGCAGGGGCGAGTTCATCTGGACGAACGCGCCGCGCGGGCGCCCGATGTTCGGCATCCTCGAGATCGCCGACACGTGCGAGCTAGACATCGTCGGCCATCGCTGCAACCGCGTGCTGGACGAGCTCGGCTGGGACATGCCGGTGCACGCGAACTGCCAGGACTCGCTCGCCGAGGCCATCCGCGAGTACCGCCTCACACCCGACGACGTGCACGACTCGTTCAACCTCTGGATGGCCACGACGATCGACGACAGCGGCCGGCGCCGCTTCAAGTGGAATCCGGCCCAGCGCGGCGACCGCATCGACCTCGTGGCGATGTTCGACGTCCTCGCGGCGGCGGTGATCTGCGGGCTCGGCGACCTCGTCGGCATCAACAACTTCACGTTCACCCCGATCAGGCTCGAGATCTACTCCCGCTCGCCCGACACCGAGCGGCTCGTGGACGCGGCAGAGGAGCGCTGGGGACGGATGGCGAGCCAGGTGAAGAGCGACGAGCTGGCCGACGTGCCGGTGCTCGCCTCGCGCGCACTCGAGCGCGACCCCGACTACGTGCCGAGCTACCGCCCGGCTCCTGCGACCACCACGGTCGAGGTCGAGCTCAGCGCGGACGAGGAGCGTGTGCTGGACGGACTGGTCGCGACCGGTGTGTACGGCGACAGCGCCGGCGAGGCGCTGCGTGCCGCGTTCATGCGCTGGTGCAACTCGCACCTCACGCGTGTCCGCAGGCCGTTCGTGGAGTTCCGCTGATGGTGATCGACACGCACACCCACTACTTCCCGGCGACGCTCGCCGACGCGCTCGCCGCGCGCAGCGAGCTGCCGCGCATATCCGGCGACGACGGCAAGCGCGTGATCGAGTACGGCGCCGGCAACGTCCACCCGATGCTGCCCGCGATGGGCGACCTCGGGCTGCGCCTGCGCGACATGGACGCACAGGGCATCGACCTGGCCGTGCTCGGCACCAACGTCCCCGGGCTCGACTGGTTCCCCGAGCGCGACGGCCCCGCGATCGCGCGAGCGGTGAACGACGAGCTGGTGGACCTCGCGCGCAGCCACCCGGACCGGCTCGCGGTGATGGCGGCGCTGCCGCTGCAGGCGCCCGAGCAGGCCGCCGGCGAGCTCGAGCGCGCGGTCGCGGCGGGCGCGGTGGGGGCGATGATCTACTCGAACGCCGCGGGCGCCGCGCTCGACGAGCCGCGCTTCGAGGTCGTCTTCGCGGCCGCGGCGGCGCTGGGCGTGCCGATCCACATCCACCCCACCTACCCGCTCGTCGCGCGGCAGCTCGACGCCTACGCGCTCATCCCGACGCTGGGCTTCCTCGTGGACACCACGTCGGCGATCCTCCGGCTCGTCCTCGGCGGCGTGTTCGAGCGGCTGCCGGATCTCAAGCTGGTGCTCAGCCACACCGGCAGCCTGCTCCCGCAGCTCGTGGGGCGGATCGACTACGAGGCGGAGCGGGCGCCGGGCGGGACGGGGCGGCTCAGCGAGGCCCCGAGCGAGGCGCTCGCGCGGGTGTACACCGACTGCGTCTGCGTCTGGCCGCCGGCGCTTCGATCGGCGCTCGAGTTCCTCGGGCCCGATCACGTCATGTTCGGCTCCGACTACCCCTTCTGGGACCCGCTGCGCACCGTCGACACGCTCGCGGAGGCCGATCTGCCGGACGAGGTGCTCGAGCTCATCCGCAGCCGCAACGCCGCGCGACTCTTCGGGCTGGGCGACGCGTCGGTGGGCCACAGCGGGAAAACCCTCCCCGCTAGCGGGAGTGCCCCGTAGACAGTGCACGCGGGGCGTCGGGATACTCGATGCGGGGGCTGGAGGTCGGCTACGACCCGCTTAAAGAATCGCAATTTGGCATTTGTAGGACTTTCGTGGTACAGCTTCCCTGACGGCCCGACGGACGCCCAGTGGGGGCTTCCCGTGCCGCGGGGATCGACGCGAGGAGAGGACTCATGACGATTGCTGGGGGACGCATACGCTCGTTGCTCGTCGCCCTGTTCGTGCTTGCCGCTGCGCTTGTCATCGCGGCATGCGGGAGCAGCAACGACAACAGCAGCAACGGCAGCAGCACCAGTGGGGGGAGCACCACCAAGGAGGTGAAGATTGGTGCCGCGCTGATCGGCCCGAAGAACGACAAGTCGTTCAACCAGGCAGCGTATGAGGGCATCCTCGCCGCGGAGAAGCAGCATCCCAACCTGAAGCTGACCGCGACGCTGGAGAACAAGGCAACCGACCAGCAGCGCACGGACGCGGTGAACACGCTCGCGCCGATCAACGACGTCGTGCTCGGCGTCAGCGCCAGCTTCGGCCCGATCTTCGACGTCACGGCCGACAAGTTCCCGGACAAGTACTTCGTCAACGTCGCGGGCTACACGCAGAAGTACCACAAGAACGTGACCGGCTTCGCGAACGACTGGGGCGCCCCGGCGTACGTCGGCGGCGTCATCGCGGCGACCATGACCAAGTCGAAGGTGGTCGGCTACGTGGGCGGCGCGGAGATCCCGCCGACCGTGCACGGCGCCAACGGCTTTGAGGCCGGTGTCAAGAGCGTCGATCCGAGCATCAAGGTGCTCAAGAACATCACCGGCGACTTCAACGACGTCGCGAAGGCGAAGGCCGCCACGGCAGCGATGATCACCGACAACGCCGACGTGATCTTCCCGTTCCTCGACGCCGGCATCGCCGGGTCGTACGCGGCCGGCAAGGCGTCGGGCAAGGATCCGGCGATGTTCAAGCTCACGATCCCGGACTGCACGTCGTACGACAACATCGTCGGCACCGAGGTCGTGAACAACATGGCGGCGACGCAGCTGATGCTCGACCGCTACGTCAAGGGCACGCTGAAGCCGGGCGCGGTGTTCCTGGACCTCCAGGATCCCAAGCTGCAGACGCTCAAGCTCTGCCCGAAGTACCAGGCCAAGGCGGACATCGCGAAGGTCACGAAGGACACGATCGACAAGGTCAACAGCGGCGCGATCAAGCTGCCGGCCAACGCGATCAACCCGCGTCCCGACTACCCGTACCAGGAGGGCTTCGACGGTCCCGTGCAGAATGCGGGCAAGACCGGCTGAGCCTGACCCGCGAGGTACGAGCCACGTGATCGCCAGTCCCAGTGCATCGCGCAAGTTGAAGGTCCCGCGGATGATCTCCGCGGGGCCTTCCGGCTCGTGCCGTCCGGACGGCGGCGGCTGAGGATGGAACCGTCGCGCGTCCAGCCTGAGACCGCCGGCGCGGCGCTGCACCCAGAGGGCGGCGCCGCACTGCGGCTGACGGGCATCACCAAGCGCTTCCCCGGCGTCCTCGCCAACGACGCGGTCTCGCTCGACGTGCGCAAGGGCGAGATCCTCGGCCTGCTCGGCGAGAACGGCGCCGGCAAGTCGACGCTGATGAACATCGTCTACGGCCTCTACAAGCCGGACGGCGGCGAGATCGAGGTGAACGGGTCGACCGTCGACATCTCGAGCCCGCAGCAGGCGCTCGAGCTCGGCATCGGCATGGTGCACCAGCACTTCATGCTCGTCCCGGACATGACGGTTGCCGAGAACATTGCGCTGGCGCCGTCGCTCCTGCCGGGCCTCTCGCGCGTGAAGGACGTCGAGCGCGACGTGGGCGAGATCTCGCGGCGGTTCCGGCTCGACGTGGATCCGGGCGCGGTGGTGGAGGACCTCACCGTCGGCGCGCGTCAGCGGGTGGAGATCGTCAAGCTCCTCTACCGCGGCGCGGACCTCCTGATCCTCGACGAGCCCACCGCGGCACTGACCCCCACCGAGTGGCACGAGCTCTCGCGCTTTTTGCGCTCGATGGCCGACGACGGCCGCTCGATCATCTTCATCACGCACAAGCTCGACGAGCTGTTCGGGCTCGTCGACCGTTGCACCGTGCTGCGCGACGGGCGCGTCGTGGACACCGTCAACATCGCCGACACCGACAAGCCGAGCCTGGCCAAGATGATGGTGGGCCGCACGGTCACGCTGCGCGTCGAGCGCCCGATCGTCGAGCCCGGCAAGCCGGTGCTCGAGGTCAAGGGGCTCTCGGTCGCCGACGAGGACGGGCGGCGCATGCTCGACGACATCGCCTTCCAGGTGCGCGCGGGCGAGGTCTTCGGCGTCGCGGGCGTCGCGGGCAACGGCCAGGACGAGCTCGTCCAGGCGCTGCTCGGGCTGGTGACCACCGACAGCGGCGAGATCTGGCTCCACGGCGAGCGCATCGACGACTGCAGCCCGCAGGTGTTCACCGCGGCCGGCGGGGCGATCGTCCCGGAGGATCGCCATCACGAGGGCATCGCGCTGGAGCTCAGCGTCCTCGACAACCTGCTGATGAAGGAGTACCAGAGCCCGCGCTACTCCAAGCGCGGCGTGATCGACTTCAACGCCTCGCGCAAGCACGCCGACGAGCTCATCCGCCACTACCAGGTGCGCACCGCAGGCGTGAGCCTCCCGGCGCGGCAGCTCTCGGGTGGCAACCAGCAGAAGCTCGTCCTCGCGCGCGAGCTGAGCCGCGACCCGCGGCTCGTGATCGCGTTTCAGCCGACCCGCGGGCTCGACGTGGGAGCGATCGAGTTCGTCTACGGGCAGCTCAACGAGCGGAAGAAGGAGGGCACCGCCATCCTGCTCATCTCCTACGAGCTCGACGAGATCTTCACCATGGCCGACCGCTTCGCGGTGATGGTCGGCGGCCGCTTCCTGGAGGTGCTCGAAGGCGGCCAGGCCGACCCCGAGCGCGTCGGGCTGCTCATGGGCGGCGCCGAGGACGGCGCCCCATGATCAACACCGTCCGGGCCCGCCTCTCCGGTACCGGCACGGACTTCCTGCTGTCGGTGGCGGTCGCGATCGCCGCGCTGCTCGTGGCCATGCTCTTCGTGGTGGCGTCCGGGGTGTCGTTCAGCCGCGGCGCCTCGGCGTTCGTCGACGGCGCCTTCGGCAGCAACCTCAACGTCGCCGGCACGCTCGCGAAGATGGTGCCGCTCACACTCGTGGCGCTCGGCTGGATCGTCGTGTTCAAGGCCGGCCGCTTCCACGTCGGCTTCCCGGGTCAGATCCTGGTCGGCGGCCTGTTCGTGTCGATCGTCGCGCTCAAGATCCACGTGCCGATCGTGATCCACCTGCCGCTCGTGCTGATCGCGGGAATGGTGGGCGGCGCGCTGTACGCGGGCATCGCCGCGTGGCTGTGGGCGAAGCGCGGCGTGAACGAGATCCTCTCGACGCTGCTGCTCAACCTCGTGGCGGCGCAGATCCTCGCCTGGTGGGTTCGGGAGCCGTTCCACGACAAGACCACCCCGCTCCCGCTCACGCCGTCGCTGCCCGACTCCTCGCGCTGGCCGGAGCTGATCACGAACACCGACCTGCACTGGGACATCGTCCTGGTGCCGATCGCGGCACTGGCCATCGCGTTCCTGCTCGCCCGCACGCTGTTCGGATTCCGCTCGCGCCTGGTCGGCGCCGGCGAGGGCGTCGCACGCCACGCGGGCATCTCGCCCGAGCGCGTGGGCTCCCGCGCGATTCTCCTGTCGGGTGCGCTCGCGGGGCTCGCGGGCTCGTCGCTCGTGGTCGCGGGCAGCACGCCGCAGATGGGTGAGGACTTCGGCGCCAACTACGGGTTCACCGGGATCGCCGTGGCGCTGCTGGCGCGCAACTCACCGCTCGCCGCCGTGCCCGCGGCGCTCCTGTTCGCGGCGCTCGAACAGGGCGGCGGGGTGATGGAGGGGACCGTCGGCATCTCGTCGTCGCTCGTCGACTTCATCCAGGGCCTGATGATCATCCTGGTGCTCGGAGCGACGACGCTGCTCTACATGGTGCGCCGCCGCGGGCGCGCGAAACGCGGCCCGAAGTCACGCTCGCAGACCGCTCCGAAGGCTGAGCTGGAGCCGGCAGCACGATGAGCGCGATCGCGACCGTCGGCATCGGGCCCTTCGACACCGCGTGGCTCGCGGCCGCACTGGTGCTCACCACGCCCATCCTCCTCGCGGCAGTCGGCGAGCTGATCTCCGAGCGGGTGGGCGTGCTGAACGTCGGCCTCGAGGGCTACATGCTCGCGGGCGCCTTCTTCTCCTACTACGTCACCTGGAAGGCCGACAGCCTGTTCCTCGGCGTCCTCGCCTCGGTTGCCGCGGGGCTCTTGTTCGCGGCGATCATGGCGCTGCTCACGGTCGAGGCGAAGGCCGACCAGATCGTCACGGGAGTCGGTATCAACCTGGCTGCGATCGGGCTGACGAGCTACCTCTTCGACCAGATCTTCGGCAACAAGGCCCAGATCGTCGTGCCCACGGTCGGGTCCCTCTCGATCCCGGGCCTTTCGAGTATCCCCGGCGGGTTCGGGTCGGCGCTGTTCAATCACGACTGGATCCTGTACCTGGCGTTCGTCTCGGTCTTCGTGGTGTGGTTCCTCCTGTACCGGACGAAGTGGGGGCTGGCGGTCCGCGCGGCAGGCGAGCTTCCCGCCGCCGTCGACACGGCGGGCATCAGCGTCAAGCGGGTGCGCTGGATGGGCGTCCTCGCCGCGGGCGGGATGTCCGGCCTCGGCGGAGCGAACCTGGCGATCGTCCAGGTGGGCATCTTCCACCAGGAGATGACGGCGGGCCGCGGCTTCCTCGCGCTCGTGGCGGTCATCTTCGGGCGCTGGCGCCCGCTCGGCGTGCTCGGCGCATGCTTCGCGCTCGGTGGCGCCGACGCGCTTCAGCTCCGGCTGGCCGACGAGAGCCAGGTGCCGTCGCAGGTCTGGGCGGTGCTGGCTGGGATCGCTGCGGCAATCGCGATCTACCAGGTCACGCGCTGGCGCCAGGGCCGGCCACGACCGGTGGCCATTGCACTCTCCGGAGCCGTGGCGCTGTGCGGCGTCGTTCTGGCCGCGGCGTCGCCGCACATCGACCTGCCCGACCAGCTGTGGCGCTCGCTCCCGTACCTGCTCGCGCTCGTGGTGCTGGCCGGCGCCATCACGCGAGCGCACATGCCCACCAAGCTGACGCTGCCGTACAGCCGGGGCGAAGGCTGATGCAGCACGCACCGGGCACCGCGGCGCCGCGAGCGCTGGGCGCTCGCGTGCTGCGCAGCGAGGATGCGCGCCTGCTCACAGGTCGCGGGCGCTACGTGAGCGACGTCCGCCCCGCCGGCCTGCTCGAGGCCGCGTTCGCGCGCAGCACACGCGCGCACGCGGAGATCGAGGCGATCGACGTGGAGGCCGCGCGCGCGATGCCGGGCGTGGTGGCGGTGATCGTGGCCTCGGACCTCGAGGGCATCGCGTCGCCGATCCGCGCGCGAAACGGAGGACCGGGCTACTCCGAGTGCGACATGCCGGTGCTCGCGACGGGAAAGGTGCGGCTCGCCGGTGAGGCGGTTGCGCTGGTCGTGGCGGACAGCCGCTACCGCGCGGAGGACGCCGCGCAGCTCGTGGACGTGCACTACCGCGACCTGCCGCCGGTCCTGTCGATCGACGACGCGCTGGCCGACGGCGCGCCCGTCGTGCACGACGAGGTGCCGGACAACCTCTTCAACAAGTTCGAGACCACGACCGGCGACGTGGACGGCGCGTTCGCGGGCGCGCACGAGATCGTGGAGCTGGAGATCCGCCAGCAGCGCTACTGCGCGGTGGCGATGGAGACGCGCGTGGCGGTGGCCAGCTTCGACCAGGCCACCGGGGAGCTCACCGCGTGGCTCTCGACGCAGGTTCCGCACATCGCGCGTACCGGCCTTGCCAAGCACCTGGGCCTGGCCGAGACGAAGGTGCGCGTGGTGTCGCCCGACATGGGCGGCGGCTTCGGCTCGAAGGTCGTCCTCTATCCCGAGGACGTCGCGATCGCCGCCGCCTCGCGGCTGGTGCGGCGCCCGGTCCGCTGGATCTGCGACCGCGGCGAGGACCTGCACGCCACCACGCACGGGCGCGAGCAGCTCCACCGCATCCGCGTGGCCGCCGATGCCGACGGGCGCGTGCACGCGGTGGCAAGCGAGATCGCGGCGGCGAACGGCGCCTATGCGCCGTGGCCGTACAGCGCGTCGCTCGACTCGGGCCAGGCGTCGGAGAACGTGACCGGGCCGTACGACATCCCCGCGTATGCGCGCCGCGTGCGCGCGGTGGTCACGAACAAAGCTCCGATGGGCCCGTACCGGGGCGTCGGGCGGGTGATCGCGTGCATGGGCATGGAGCGCGCGATGGACGAGCTGGCGGCGCGGCTCGGGATCGACCCGATCGAGATCCGGCGGCGCAACCTGATCCGCGAGTTCCCGCACACGACCGCGGTCGGGCTGCGGCTCGAGAGCGGCGACTACGCCCGCATGCTCGACCTGCTCGAGGAGGCGATCGACTGGAAGCGGGCGCGCGCCGAGAACGAGGAGCTGCGCGCCCGCGGCGTGCACCGGGGAGTGGGCGTGGCGCTGGCGATCGAGCAGTCCGCGTACGGGCCGCAGGCGCTCGCCTCACGCAAGCTCGAGATCACGCTCGGCTACGACAGCGCGTCGATGCGCGTCGAGCCGGACGGGCGCGTGCGCGTGGCGGTGGGGCTGCACAACCACGGCCAGGGCCACGAGACCACGTTCGCGCAGATCGCCGCCGACGAGCTCGGCATCGATCCGGCCGACGTGCAGGTGGTCTGGGGCGACACGTCGGTCGTGCCGTACGGCCTGGGGACCTGGGCCAGCCGCAGCACGATCTGCTCGGGTGGCGCCACGATCATGGCTGCGCGGGACATCCGCGCGAAGGTGCTGCGCCTGGCGGCCGACATGCTGGAGGCGGACGCGGGCGACCTCGAGCTGTCGGGCGGCCGCGTCAGCGTCCGCGGCACTCCGTCGCGCGGCGTGGGCTTCCGCGAAGTGGCGCGCCGCGCCGCGTTCGAGCCCGACCTGCTTCCCGACGGCGAGGAGCCGGGCCTCGAGGTCACGCGGCGGTTCATGCCGCCCGACCCCGGCACGTTCGCCAGCTCGGCGCACGCCGCGCTGGTCGAGCTGGATGCCGAGACCGGGGCGGTGCACGTGTTGCGCTACGTCGTGTCCGAGGACTGCGGAACCGTCGTCAACCCGATGATCGTCGAGGGCCAGGTGACGGGCGGGGTGGCCCAGGGCATCGGCGGCGCGCTCTTCGAGCACCTCGCCTACGACGACGCTGGCAACCTCGTGGCCGGCAGCTTCATGGACTACCTGGTGCCCACCGCGGCGGAGCTGCCGCCCGTGGAGGTACGCCACCTCGAGTCGCCGAGCCCCTACGTGCCGGGCGGGTTCAAGGGGATGGGCGAGGGCGGCGCCGTGAACTCGCCCGCCGCGATCGTCGCGGCCGTGAACGACGCGCTGCGGCCGCTCGGCGTGTCGGCGAACCACACGCCGATCACGCCCTCGTGGGTGATCGGCGCGCTGGCCGGCGCCTAGTGTCGTGAGTCATTAATTCGGCTTCAGCTTCTCGAGTGGCCGGGCGCGTCCAGACACCGAGAAGGTGCGCGCGAATCAAGGAACCACGGCACTAGCGCCGACCGCGGCGCGCGCCGAGCACCAGCCCGGGCTGGATCGGCAGCTCGTTGATCTCGGTGCCGAGCGCATCGGACACGGCGTTCGCCAGCGCGCCGGGTGGTGCCAGCGTCCCGCCCTCGCCGACTCCCTTCACGCCGCCGCGCACGTCGGGCGCGGGTGTCTCCAGGTGGCGCACGGTCATCGCCGGCATCTCGCACGCGGTCGGGACCAGGTAGTCCATGAAGCTCGCGGTGACGGCCTGGCCGTCGTCGCCGTAGCGCAGCGCCTCATACAGCGCGCCGCCGATGCCCTGGGCCGTGGCGCCGTGAACCTGGCCGTCGACCACGATCGGGTTGATCTCGGGGCCGCAGTCCTCGGCCACGACGTAGCGCACGATGCGCACGTCGCCCGTGTCGTCGTCGACCTCGACCACGCACGCGTGGGTCGCGTACGGGTAGGCCGTCTCGGGCGGGTCGTAGGGCTCGCCGATGTCGAGGTGCCCGGGTTCGGCGGCGGCAGCCACCTCCGCCAGCGACAGCGATGCTGCCGGCGATCCGCGCACGCCCACGCGGCCGTCCTCGATCGTCACGTCGCGCGGATTGGCCTCGAGGACGCCTGCCGCGGTGGCGAGGATGCGTTCGCGCAGCTGCGTGGAGACGGAGATCAGCGCGCCGCCCGCACTGATCGCGCTGCGGCTCGCGAAGCTGCCGCTGCCCGGTGGCGACTCCGCCGTGTCCACGAGCTGGGTCCGCACGGTCTCGAACGGGACGCCGAGATGCTCGGCGACGACCTGCGCGAAGGTGGTGGCCACGCCCTGGCCGATCGCGGGACAGCTCGTCCACACCGAGACGCTGCCGTCGGCGTTCACGGCGACGCGGCCGGCGTCGAAGCCGCGGACGTTCGTCATCCCGCGCAGGCGGTAGGTCTCGGAGTTCGTGCCGGTCCATTCCACGTAGGAGGCGATCCCGATGCCGAGTCGCCGGCCCTCGCTCCTCGCGCGTTCGCGCTCGGCTGCGAAGCCGTCGTAGCCGACCGCCTCGAGCGCGGCGTCGAGCGCGCCTGCGTAGTTGCCGCTGTCGTAGCGCAGGCCGCTCACGGTCCCGTAGGGGAAGCTCTCGCGCGGCACGTAGTTGCGGCGCCGGATCTCCGCGCGGTCGATGCCGAGCTCGGCGGCCAGCACGTCCATCATCCGCTCGTGGACGAAGGCCGCCACCGGCAGCCCGACGCCGCGGTAGGCGCCCTGCGGCGCCTTGTTGGTGGCGAGCGAGTGGGTCGAGTAGCGGTAGTTGCGCAGGTCATACGGGCCGGGCAGGATGGCCGGCGTGCCGAGCGACTCGAGCAGCTGGCCCCACGGGAAGATCCCGTACGCGCCCACGTCGCAGTAGACGTCGGCGTCCAGCGCGAGCAGCCGGCCGTCGCGGTCGGCCGCGGCGCGTGCGCGCACGCGCTGCTCGCGGGCGTGCGCAGAGCCGATCAGGTTCTCGCGCCGGTCCTCGACCCACTTCACGGGCCGGCCGAGCCGCAGCGCGGCCCAGGCGACGGCGATCTCCTCGGGGAAGACGTGCGCCTTCTGGCCGAAGCCACCGCCGATGTCGGGGCAGCGCACGCGCACGCGGCCCTTGAGCCCGAGCAGCGCGGCGAGCGTCTCCTCGAGGATGTGCGGGATCTGGGTCCCCGACCACAGCACGAGCCCGTCGCCGTCGGGGACGCCCAGCACGCCGCGATTCTCCATCGGGGCGGCGCTGTAGCGCGGGTTGCGGAACGTGCGCTCCACCACCACCGCGGCCTCGGCGCACGCGGCGTCCACGTCGCCCTCCTCGCGCTCTTCGCGGAAGATGACGTTGTCCTCGCCGTGCAGCGCCGGCAGCGCGTCGTCGAGCGCGTCGTCGATGGTCGCGATCGCCGCAAGCGGCCGGTAGTCGACGGTGATCGCCTCGGCGGCATCCTCGGCGAGGTACGGCGTGGTCGCGACCGCCGCGGCCAGCGGCTCACCCACGAAGCGCGCGCGCCGGCCCGCCAGCACCGGCCGCTCCACGCGCGCCGCGCCGGGTCGCGCAAGCTCGGGCACGAGCGGCGGGACGCCGCCGAGGTCGTCCGGCCCGAACGCGAGCTCCACGCCGGGCATGGCGGCCGCCCCGCTCACGTCGACGCCGTCTATCTGCGCGTGCGCGTACGAACTGCGGGCGAACGCCAGGTGCAGCGTCCCGTCCGGCGTCAGGTCGTCGAGGAAGCGCGCGGCGCCGCGAAGGAGTGCGTCGTCCTCGACTCGCGGCA
Source organism: Thermoleophilaceae bacterium (assembly GCA_025928265.1). Taxonomy (GTDB): domain Bacteria; phylum Actinomycetota; class Thermoleophilia; order Solirubrobacterales; family Thermoleophilaceae; genus JAICJV01. Next base: position 39,285 of record JAICJV010000001.1, on the reverse strand, counting down.
CGCGGCGCCCGATCTGCCGGGGAAGCGTGTCCGCAGGTGGGGGCGTCTCGTGATCTTTTCGGCGCGGTGTGGGAATCTGCGCTGAGCCTCGACGGGCGGAGTAAGGTCCGACATTATACCTATGAGCATGCGCAGCTCGGGAAACGCGACGTCCGACGCGGGCCCAATCGGCCGGCGCATGCTGCGCGTCGAGGACCGGCCGCTCCTGACCGGTCGCGCCGAGTTCGTGGACGACATCGAGCTCGACCGGATGGTGCACGCGCGATTCTTCCGCAGCGCGCTGGCGCACGCGAGCGTGCGCGGGGTCGACCTGAGCGCGGCACGCGCGACGCCGGGAGTGGTGGCGGCGTTCGGCGCCGCCGACATCCCGCTGGGCCCGCTCCATCCGCCGATCGAGAACCCGGAGGCCTGGTCGCCGCCGCGGCCCCTGCTCGCGGGCGCGGCCGTCCGCTTCGTCGGCGAGCCGCTGGCGGTGGTCGTCGGTGAGAGCCCCTACGCCGCCGAGGACGGCGCCGACCTCGTGGACGCCGACCTCGAAGCGCTGCCGGCGGTCGTGGACGTGCTCGAGGCGGTCGACGCCGAGCCGCTGCACGACCACAGCACGAACGTGCTGTTCGACTCGACCCTGGCGGCGGGTGACGTTGACGCTGCGTTCGACCGCGCCGCGGCCGTCGTGGAGCGCACGTTCCGCTCGCCGCGCTACTCGGCCACGCCGATGGAGAACCGCGGCGCGGTCGCCGCGCCCGACGGCGACGGCGGCGTGCGCGTCTGGGCCTCCACGCAGATCCCGCACCGGCTGGCGGGCGTCGTCGCCGAGCTGCTGGGCCTCCCGCGCGAGCGCGTGAGCGTGGCCACGATGGACGTGGGCGGCGGGTTCGGCCAGAAGGCGCACGCCTACCCGGAGGAGATCCTCACGGCGTGGCTCGCGCTCGAGCTCGGCCGTCCCGTCAAGTGGCTCGAGGACCGCAGCGAGAACCTGCTGGCCTCGAGCCACGCGCGCAACCAGGTGGTGAGCGTGCGCGCGGCCGCCGATGCCGAGGGGCGTCTCCTGGCGATCGACGCCGACGTGGTGTGCGACATGGGGGCGTACGGCGTCTACCCGCACGGCCACATCCTCGAGGCACTCGGCACCCCCGCGATGATCCCCGGCCCGTACCGCCTGGAGAACTACCGCGCGCGCACGCGCGCGGTCTGCACGACCAAGGGGCCCGAGGGTGCCTACCGCGGTGTCGGCCTGCCCGTGTCGGCGTTCGTGCACGAGCGGCTCATGGACCTGATCGCAGCCGAGCTCACGATCGACCGCGGCGAGGTCCGGCGGCGCAACCTCCTCACGCCCGACGAGCTTCCCTACACGACGGTCTCCCACCAGCGCTACGACAGCGGCGACTACGGACAGGCGCTCGAGCGCGCCCTGGCCGCGATCGGCTACGACGGCTTTCGCGAGGAGCAGCGCGCGGCGCGCGCCGACGGGCGCGTGCTCGGGCTCGGCATCGCGTGCTACGTCGAGTACACCGGCATGGGCTCGCAGGTGTTCCACGGCCGCGGCATGGTGGGCATCGCGGGGCACGACAGCGCCTGGATGCGGCTCGACGACGAGGGGCGGGTCACCGTCTGGACGACGCTGCCCGCGATCGGCCAGGGCGTGGCCACCACCTTCGCGCAGCTCGCGGCGGCGGCCCTGGGTGTGGACGTCGAGGAGGTGACCGTGGCGCGCTCCGACACGAGTGCGGGGCCCGGCGACGGCACGGGGACGTTCGCCAGCCGCAGCGCGGTGAGCGGCGGCGGCGCAGTCGCGGCGGCGGCGGACGAGCTCCGGGCCAGGTTGCTGCAGGCCGCGGCCGACCGGCTCGAGGCGGCGGCTGGCGATCTCGAGATCGTCCCCGGGCGGGTGAGCGTCCGCGGCTCGCCCAGCCGCGGCGTCGCGATCGCCGAGCTGGCCGCCGGCGACACCGCGCGCTTCGACGTGAACGCGTCGTTCGACCCGCCTCGGACGGTCTATCCCTACGCCACGCACGTCTGCAAGGTCGAGGTCACGCCCGACACGGGCGACGTGCGGGTGCTGCGCTACGTGGTGGCGGAGGACTGCGGGACGATCATCAATCCCGCGATCGTCGACGGTCAGGCACACGGTGCGATCGCGCAGGGCATCGGCGGCGCCCTGTTCGAGTCGCTCGTCTACGACCCGCAGGGCCAGCTCGTGACGGCGTCGCTGATGGACTACCTCGTCCCGACGGCCACGGACCTTCCCGCGGTCGAACTCGAGCACCTCGAGATCCCGTCGCCCGACTCGGTGAACGGCGCCAAGGGCGTGGGCGAAGGGGGCACGCTGGGTCCGCCGGCGGCGATCGCCAACGCGGTGGCGGACGCTCTGGGCGTCGAGCTGAACGAGCTGCCGGTGACGCCGGAGGTCGTGCGGCGGGCGCTGGAGGACGGGAAAACCCGCTAGCGACTGGCGCGTTCTCCCGATGATCACTCGGGGCGCGCCTTCGATACTGCGCCCGGGGGGCGTGCGCCCGGGCAGGCCCGAGCGCTCGGGCGCCCGCACTCCGCAAACGTATTACGATTGACCAATCACCAAGTCGGCGCCTTTGAGGGACGCGAAGGAGAGGTGGTAGCCGGTGGCGACGCGGACGCAGGCTTACGTGGGCCGGTCGGTCCCGCGAGTCGAGGACCGAAGGCTGCTGACCGGGACCGGCAGGTACGCCGACGACCTCGACCGGGCGGGCCAGCTCCACGCCCACGTCGTTCGCAGCCACGTGAGCCACGGAATCGTGCGCGGGGTGGATACCTCCGCTGCCGAGGCGCGCCCGGGCGTGGTCCGGGTGATCACCGCCGCCGACCTGCCGGAGGTGGACGTGCCGATCCGCCTGTTCCCGACTCCTAACGCCGAGCGGGCGCTCCAGGCGCCGCTCGCCCGCGATCGCGTGCGCTACGTGGGCGACCCCGTGGCCGTGGTGGTGGCCACGAGCGCGTACCTGGCCGAGGACGCCGCCGACGACGTCCTGCTCGACATCGAGCCGCTTCCCCCCGTCCTCGACGCGCTCGACGCCGCCGAGCCGGATGCGTCGCTGCTGATTCCCGAGGTCGGGACCAACGTCATCGACCGCGTCGAGGTGAGCCACGGCGACGACCTCGACGGGCTGCTCCAGGCCGCGCCGGTGCGCGTCAAGCAGCGCTTCCGCGTCGCGCGGCACGGCGCGGTGCCGATGGAGATGCGCTGCCTGCTCGCGGAGTGGGACGACGAGGCCGGCCTCACGGTGTGGGGGGCGGCGAAGGTCAAGCACTTCAACCGCAAGATCCTCGCGGGCATGCTCGAGATGCCGGAGGAGCGGATCCGCTGCATCGAGGGCGACGTGGGCGGGGGCTTCGGCGCCCGCGGCGAGTTCTACCCGGAGGACTACGTGATCCCGTGGCTCGCGATCGAGCTGCGCCGCCCCGTGAAGTGGGTCGAGGACCGCCGCGAGAACCTGCTCGCCCTCAACCACTCGCGCGAGCAGGAGTGGGAGGTCGAGTACGGCGCCGCCGACGACGGCGAGCTGCTGGGGTTCCGGGCGCGCGCGTGGTGGAACCAGGGCGCGTACGCGCGCACGCACGGCAGCGTCCTGTTGCCGATGCTGATGCTCAACCACATCCCCGGCCCCTACCGCTGGAAGGCGTACTACGCGGAGGCGGGGACCGTGCTCAGCAACAAGACGCCGTCCGGCACCTACCGCGGCCCGGGGCAGTACGAGCCGACGTTCGTGCGCGAGCGGATGGTCGACCTCGTCGCGCGGGAGATCGGCCTCGACCCCGCGGAGATGCGCCGCCGCAACCTGGTGACGCCGAAGGACATGCCGTACGACAGCGGCCTGCCCGACGTCGACACGGGCAAGCCGGTGCTCTACGACGAGGGCGACTTCCCGCGCGTCTTCGAGGGGCTGCTCCGGCGCGTGGGCTACAAGAAGCTCCGCGCCGAGGTGGACGCCCGCCGGGGACGCGGCGAATGTGCCGGCCTGGGTGTGTCCGCCTTCATCGAGATGGGCAACCCGGGGGTCTTCGAGCAGGCGCGCATCGTGGCCGAGGCCGACGGCACGTTCACCGCCCATGTCGGCGTCGCGTCGGTGGGGCAGGGCGTGGAGACCGTGCTCTCCCAGGTGGCGGCCGATCTGCTCGAGGTGCCGATCGAGCGCGTGGCGGTGCGCTACCAGGACACCGCCACCGTGCCGGAGGGCCAGGGCGCATTCTCGAGCCGGGCCACCGTGTGGGGCGGGTATGCGATCACGGGCGCGATCCGCGAGCTGCACGAGGCCGCGCGCACGGCGGCCGCCGACCACTTCGAGGCGCCGCCCGAGCTCGTGAAGATCGAGGGCGGCGTGGCGCGCGTGCGCGAGGGCCGCCGGAAGCTCGAGGTGCCGCTCGGCGAGCTCGGCGTGGAGGGCCACTACCGCTACGAGCCCGAGGGCGGCTCGCACATCCTCGCGGGCGCCAACGTGGGCGTCGTCGCCGTCGATCGCGAGTCCGGCGGAGTCGCGCTCGAGCGCTACGCGATCGCCTACGAGGTCGGCAAGGCGGTCAACCCGCAGACGCTGGAGGGCCAGGTGCAGGGCGCGGCGGTCCAGGGCCTCGCGGGCGCGCTCTTCGAGGAGTTCTCGTACGGCCCGGACGGCCAGCCGCTGTCCACCAGCTTCATGGACTACGCGATGCCGACCGCTGCCGAGATGCCGCCAATGGAGGTCCAGCTCGTCGAGCTCGGCACCACCAGCCGCGAGGACCCGCTGGCCGGGGTCAAGGGTGGCGGCGAGGGCGGCATCATCGCCACGGCCGGGACTGTCGCGAACGCGGTGGCCGACGCGCTCGGCGCCCCCGGGCGCGAGATCGCGGCGCTGCCGATCATGCCGGAGACGATCCAGGCACTGGCGGCGGGAGAGGCGTGACCTACGTCGGCGAGTCGGTGCCGCGGGTCGAGGACGGCCCGTTCCTGACCGGCACCGGCCGGTTCGTGGACGACCTCGGCCGCGGCCGCCAGCTCGTGGCGCGCATCGTGCGCAGCGAGGTGGCCCACGGCCGGATCGTGGCCGTGCGCGCCGGCGCGGCGCGCCGCCCGGGCGTGGCCGCGGTCATCACCGCCGCCGACATCCCGGATCTGCGCATCCCCGTGCGGATGATGCCCACCGACGAGGCGGTGCCCGTCACCCAGCCGCCGCTCGCGCGCGACCGCGTCCGCTATGTGGGCGAGCCGATCGCCGTGGTGCTCGCGGACGACCCGTACGCGGCCGAGGACGCCGCCGCCGAGGTGGAGGTGGAGCTCGAGGAGCTGCCGCCGCTGATGGACGGGCCCGCGGCCGCCGAGCCCGGCGCCCCCGCGCTGCACGACGGCGCGCTCACCGGCAACGTGGTCAACGTGCTCCATTCGACGTGGGGGCGCGACGCCGGCGAGCTGCTTGGCGAGGCCGACACGGTCGTGCGCGACCGCCTGCGCGTGCAGCGCCATGCGGCGATCCCGATCGAGACGCGCGGCCTGCTGGCCGACTACGACGCCGCCGGCGGCCGCCTCACGGTGTGGGGGCCGACGAAGGTCAAGCACTTCAACCGGACGCTGCTCGCCGGCTTCCTCGGGATTCCCGAGGAGCGGATCCGCTTCGTCGAGCCGGACGTGGGCGGCGGCTTCGGCGCGCGCGGCGAGTTCTACCCGGAGGACTTCCTGATCCCGTGGCTGGCCATGCAGCTGGGACGGCCCGTCAAGTGGGTCGAGGACAGGCGCGAGCACTTCGTGGCGATCAACCACTCGCGCGAGACGTGGTGCGACTTCGAGATCGGCGCGACGGCGGACGGTCGCCTGCTGGGCTTCCGCGCGTCGTGTCTGGTGGACCAGGGTTCCTACGCCCGCACCCACGGCACGCTCCTCCTCCCGTGGGTGCTGGTCCACCACCTTGCCGGGCCGTACGTGTGGGAGGGCTTCCAGATCGAGGCGCGCAGCGTCCTGACGAACAAGACCCCGTCCGGGACCTACCGCGCGCCGTGCCAGTACGAGGCGGCGTTCTTCCGCGAGCGGATGGTGGACCGCCTGGCACAGGCGCTCGGGAGCGACCCGGCGGAGCTCCGCCGCCGCAACCTGGTGCAGGTCGACGCGATGCCCTACCGGATGGAGCTGACCGGCGTCTCGCCGGCGGTCGTCTACGACAACGGCGACTTCCCGCAGGTCGTGGACGCGCTCGTCGATGGCGCCGCCTACGCGCGCCTCCGCGATGATGCGCGCACCCGCCGCGAGCACGGCCGCCTCGCGGGTGTGGGAACCGCCGCGTACGTCGAGGAGACCGCGTTCGGCAAGTACGAGTACGCGTGGGTCGAGCCCCGCGAGGCGGCGGGCTGGGTCGCGCACGTGGGCATCGCCTCGCTCGGCCAGGGCGTGCGCACGGCGCTGGCGCAGGTTGTGGCCGACGCGCTCGGCGTGCGGCTCGACGAGGTCGAGATAAGCCACCGCGACACCGATCTCGTGCCGCAGGGGTTCGGCGCGTACGCCAGCCGCACCACGATCGTCGGCGGCGGCGCGGTGGTGGGCGCGGTCGAGGACCTCAAGCGCAAGGCGCTGACCGCCGCGGCCGAGCGGCTCGAGATCGCCGAGGACGACCTCGAGGTCGCCCCCGGTGCGGTCGTGCAGCCGCGCGGCAACCCCGGGCGCGGCATCCCGATCCGGGAGCTGGGGTGCACCGGCGAGCACCGCTTCGAGAAGCCGCTGCCGACGTTCGACATGGGCGCATGCCTGGCCGAGGTCGAGGTCGACGCGGAGACCGGCGCGGTGGCGGTCCTCCGCATGGTCGTGTGCCAGGACATCGGCCAGGCGGTGAACCCGCAGCTGGTGGACGGCCAGCTCGTGGGCGGCGCGGCACAGGGCGTGGGCGGGACGCTCTTCGAGGAGCTCGCCTACGACCCCCAGGGCCAGCCGCTCGCCACGTCGTTCATGGACTACCTGATGCCGACCGCGACCGAGGTGCCGCGCGTCCAGACCATCCAGCTCAACCTGCCGCACTGGGATCACTCGACCGGCAATCCGCTCGGAGCAAAGGCCGCCGGGGAGGGCGGGATCGTCGGCTCCGGCGCGGCGATCGCGAACGCCGTCGCGGACGCGCTCGGCGACGACGCCGTGCTGTCGCGCCTGCCGCTGCGCCCCGACGCGATCCTCGAAGTCATCGACCGACCACAAGGAGTGAGCAGCTCTTGAAGCAGATCATCCGTAACGTCCGCCTGCGCGGCCGCGAGGGCTCGTTCGACGTCGCCGTCGACGGTGACCGCATCGCCGCAGTCGAGCCCGAGATCGCCGACTCGGCCGACCGCGAGCACGACGGCGGCGGAGGGCTGCTCGTGCCGGGCCTCGTGAACGCCCACCAGCACCTCGACAAGTGCATGCTCGGCGACGTCATGCGCCAGAACGAGTCGCAGACGCTCCAGGAGGCGATCGAGATCACCTGGGACCACAAGCGGTCCTACACCGTCGAGGAGATCGCCGACCGCGCGGCGCCCGTCGTGGAGGCCGCGATCGTGAACGGCACCACGGCCATCCGCGGGTTCGCGGACGTCGACACCGTGGGCGGGCTCGTGCCGGTGCAGGGCCTGCTCGAGCTCAAGCGCCGCTTCGAGGGCATGATCACCTTCGAGGTCGTCGCGTTCCCGCAGGAGGCGATCATTCGCGATCCCGGCTGCGACAAGCTCATGGAGGAGGCGATGGACCTGGGCTGCGACGTGGTCGGCGGCCTGCCCTGGTACGAGCGGCTCGACCGCCACGTCGAGGAGCACATCGACTTCTGCTTCGACCTCGCCAAGCGCACGGGCAGGGACGTCCACATGCTCGCGGACGACACCGACGACCCGTACTCGCGCAGCCTCGAGTACCTCGCGGTGCGCACGATCGAGGAGGGCTACCAGGGCCGCGTCAGCGCCAGCCACTGCGGCGCGCTCGCGGCCTACGACGACAACCATGCTGCGCGCGTCATCGGCTACGTGCGCGACGCCGGGATCTCGATCATGTCGAACACGCAGATCAGCCTGGTCCTCGACGGGCGCGGCGACCGCGGCCTGGTCCGCCGCGGGATCACGCGCGTGCGCGAGCTGCTCGACGCGGGCGTCAACGTGCTCTCCGCCCAGGACGACGTGAACGACCCGTACTACCCGTTCGGCAAGCCCGACCAGATCGAGGTGGGGCAGTACACGGCGCACGTCGCGCAGCTCACCTACCTGCCCGAGCTCGAGACGGTGTTCGACATGATCACCTACAACGCGGCGCGCGCGATGAGGCTCGACGGCTACGGCGTCGAGCCGGGCGACCGCGCCGACCTCGTGGTCATCGACGCGCCCACCGTGCGCGAGGCGCTGCGGCTCGTGCCGCCGCGCAGGCTCGTGTTCTACGGCGGGCGGCTGATGGCCGAGAGCCGGCTCGAGTCGACCCTTCACACCGGCGCGGAGGTGAGCGGTGGCTGACACGGCGGAACGCACGGCGGTCGAGCTGCTCGTGGAGAACGCGGTCGTGCTCCCGATGACGGGGCCGGACGACCTGCTGATGGACGGCGCGGTGGCGATCGACGGGGGACGCATCGCCGCCGTCGGCCCGACGGCCGAGCTGCGTGCGCGCTTCGCCCCGCGCGAGACGATCGACGCGCGCGAGCAGCTCGTGATGCCGGGCCTCGTGAACACGCACATGCACCTGTTCGGCGCCTTCGCGCGCGGGCTCGTGAACGACCTGTCGTTCACGCCCTGGATCCAGAAGAAGTTCTACGTGACCTCGCGCGGCCTCAACCCGGACAACTACTACCTCGGCACGCAGTTCACGAGCATCGAGATGCTCAAGACGGGGACCACCGCGTTCCTCGACTGCGGCACCTACCAGGAGCTGGAGGAGGCCGCCGTCGCGGGCGTGGAGGCGTCGGGGATGCGCGCGGTGCTGGCGCGCGCGATGGCCGACGTGCAGGACGACCTCGCGGAGTTCCTGAGCCGCTCGGACCGCGTCACGCGTGAGAACCTCGAGCACGCCGAGGCGTTCATGGCGCGCTTCGACGGCGCGGCCGGCGGCCGGGTGCGCGCCTGGCCGTGCCCGATCCAGGTGACCTCGTCCTCCGACGAGCTGTGCGTGGGGGCGATGGAGCTCGCCGAGCGCTTCGGCGTCGGCATCGTCACGCACTCGAACGTGGACCGCGAGGACATCGAGGCCCACGGGCTGCGGTTCGGCTCGCGGCCGATCGAGCGCTTCGCCTCGCTCGGCATCCTCGGGCGCCGCTTCGTCGGCACCCACATGGCGTGGCTGTCGGACGACGAGGTGCAGCTCCTGATGGACACTGGCGCCGCGGCCATCCACTGTCCCAGCGCGAGCATGAAGGGCGCCTACGGTGCGTTCTCCAAGGGCCGCTTCCCGGAGCTGATCGGCGCGGGCGCGACGGTCGGCCTCGGCACCGACGGACCGGCCGCGGCCTGCTTCCTCGACATGTTCCGCGAGGTCCACCTGGCGGCCACGGGGCACAAGGAGGCGCGGCTCGACTGGACGCTCGTCTCGCCCTACCAGGCGCTCGAGCTCGCCACGATCGGATCGGCGCGCGCGATGCTGCTCGAGGACGAGATCGGATCGCTCGAGGAGGGCAAGCGCGCGGACCTGATCGTGCTCGACCTGATGCGCCCCGAGATGATCCCGTGGCACGAGGACAACATCGTGGCGAACCTCGTCTACTCCGGCACCGGCAATCTCGTGCACACGGTGGTCGTGGATGGCCGGGTCGTGGTGCGCGGTGGCGAGGTGCTCACGCTCGACGAGGCGGAGGTCCTGCGCGCGATGCAGCGCGAGGCGCCGCGCTTCGTCGAGCTCTCGCGGGAATGGGACGCGCGCTTCTGGCCCGACGACCACACGCGGCCGCACGTCTTCGAGAGGGGAGCCACGGCATGATCGACCAGGCCGCAGCGGACGCCGTCCTCGCGCGGATCGAGGAGCGTGATCTCGTCGAGCTGGCGCTGCATGTGACGAGCGTCGAGGCGCCGCCCGGCGGGGAGGGCGAGAGCGCCGAGCTCATCTACCGGTGGCTGGCCGACGAGGGCTTCGCGCCGCGCCGCGTGGGGATGTTCGAGGACCGCTTCAACGTGTTCGCGGAGGTCCCCGGCTCCGGCACCGGGCCGGCGCTGGCCTTCAACAGCCATATCGACACCTGGATGCGCCGCGACGACCACCTGATCTGGCGCGACCCCGGGAACCGCGACTACCACCTCGGGCGCGAGGACGGCGACCTCCTGATCGGCAACCCGGTGGTGAACGACAAGGGCCCGATGGCGGCGTGGATGCTGGCGGCGAAGGCGATCCGCGACGCGGGCGTGAAGCTCGACGGGAGCATCTACCTGACGATGGTCGCGGGCGAGATCGGCCAGGAGCCGGTCGACGAGTTCCAGGGCAAGCGCTACCTGAGCAAGGAGGTGGGCGCGCGCTACCTCGTGAACCACAGCCCGCGCGCCGGCTTCTGCGTGTGCGCCGAGGCCACGGCCTTCCGCAAGGGCTGGATCGAGGCGGGCAAGGCCTTCTACAAGATCACGGTGTACGGCGGGCCGGTGCTCTACACGCCGTACGTCAGCCGGCCCTACGCGCCGGGGGAGCACCCGAACGCGATCGTCCGAGCGATGCCGCTCATCGCCCGGCTCGAGGACTGGGCGCTCGAGTACGAGCGGCGCCACACCTACGAGTCGCCGGGCGGGACCGTGGTGCCGCGGGTGAACGTCTCGGCGATCCGCGCCGGTCAGCCGTGGCTCGTCCTCCAGAACCCCGAGGTCTGCATGCTCTACCTCGACATCCGCACCGTTCCGGGACAGGACGGCGGCGCGATCCGGCACGAGCTTCGCGCGCTGCTCGACGAGCTCGGGCTCGAGGGCACGGTCGAGCAGTTCGTCGACCGGCCCGGCTGGGAGGCCGAGGGCATCGAGCCGCTCTCGGACGCGCTCGACGCCGCGCATCGCTTCGAGTTCGACGCCGACACGGAGATCGCTACGCCGCCGGAGTGCAGCATGTGGCGCGATCACAACGTGTTCAACGAGGCGGGAATCCCGTCGCTGACCTACGGCCCGCCGGGGGTCGCGGGCGCCGGCACGTTCGCGGTCCGCAAGGCGGACCTGCTGCGCGCGTCGCGCGTCTACGCCCTCACGGCGCTGGCGATGTGCGGCCCGCGCTAGAGCTGAATCCCGAAGTTCACGCTGAGCCCGCGGCGGCGGCCGCGTGCGGCGAGCGCGAATACGAGCAGCAGCACGAGCGCGGCGGCCACGGGGATGCCGTAGCGCACGATCGGGGTCTGGCCGAGCACGTTCCCGAGGTCGAGGGCGTCCTCCGGCTCCGGGGCGCTGGGAGCCGGGCCCGGCGCGGCGGGCGCCCCGGTGCCTGGCGATCCGTTTGCGGCAGCCGGCGCCGCAGCGCCGTCGCCCTCGGCCAGGTATGCCTCGAAGCGCTTCGCGAAGTCGCCCAGCATCCGGCTGGCAACGTCCTGCATGATCGCCCGGCCGAACTGCGCCTGGCGGCCCGTCACCTGGAGGTCGGTCTCCGCGATCACGCGCGTGGCGCCGTTCTCGTGCACCAGGCTGTTGCGGATGACCGCGGCGGCCGTGCCCTGGCCCTTCGCCTCCTTCGCGCGGACCTCGATGTCGGCCACGTGCGCCTGCTCGTCGACGGACGCCAGCTTCGCGGTGCCCTGGTAGTTGACGGTCATCGGGCCGACCTTGACCTTCATCGAGCCGTGGAAGACGCCGTCGTCGGAGGCCGGCTCGATCTTCGCGCCGGGGAGGAATCCGGCGACGCGTTCGATGTCGAGGAGCGTCTCCCAGGCCCGCTCGAGCGGGACGTGAACGGTGAACTCGTTCTGAAGCTTCATTTCTCTCCCCGGAAGTCGCCCTACGCGCTAAAGTCCAACATTATACTTTTGGCACCGGGGGAGTGAGCGAATGATCGTCGAGACGAACTTCAGGGTCGCCGCGCCGGCCGATCGCGTGTGGGCGGAGCTGACCGACCTGGGCGCGCTGGCCGCGTGCCTCCCCGGGTCCGCGCTCGAGCGCGTCAACGGCGACGCGACTCTGCAGGGCGCGCTGCGGCCGCAGATCGGCGCTGGCGCGATCGACTGCATCGGTGTCCTCAAGCCGCTCGACATCGACGAGGACGGCCGCCGCGCCAGCTGCCGGCTGCGCGTGCGTGAGGCCGCCGGCCCGGGCTTTGCCACCGGGACGCTGCGCGGCAGCGTCTCCGGCTCGGGCGACTCGGCCGAGGTCGCCGTCTCGCTCGACGGCCGCGTCGCAGCACCCGGCGTGTCGGAGGAGTCCGCGCGGCCGGAGGCGGAGCGACTCCTGCGCGACCTCGCCCAGACTCTCGAGAAGAGCCTCGCCGAGCGCGCGTCGCGCCCGGCGCCCTCCTCTGCCCATCCGGAGCCCGAACCGGCGTCGCGACCCTCCTCGCCGCCGCGCAAGGCTGCTCCGAGCCCCGCCGCCGAGCCGGACGCCGCCACGAGCCGCGTTCCGGCGGCGGCGGGCGCCGGCGTGGCTGCAGCGGCGGTCGTGCTCGGCCTGGTCGCGGCCGGCAGGCGGCGCCGCCGGGGGGTGCGGTTCGAGATCAGGTACAAGTGGTAGCTCGCGCCACGCACGCCGTGGCGCGGGACGCGCCGGCGGACGGCGCCGCTGTCATCGGGCGCTCGCTGCCGCGCAAGGAGGATCTGCCGCTGCTCACCGGCCGGAGCTGCTTCGTGGACGACCTGCAGCGACCGGACGCGCTGCACCTCGCCGTATTGAGGAGCCCGCACGCGCACGCGCGCATCACGGCGATCGACGCGAGCACGGCTCAGGCGGATCCGCACGTGGTGGACGTGGTCACGAGCCGCGACCTCCCGCAGCCGCTCCCGCGCATCCCGATGCGCATGTATCCGCTGCCGGGAATGGAGCTCGCGCTACAGCCGCCGTTCGCCGACGGCGTCGTGCGCTACTCCGGCGAGCCGGTCGCCGCCGTGATCGCCAGCTCGCGCTACGCGGCCGAGGACGCGCTGTCGTCGATCGACGTCGAGTACGAGCCGCTCGAGCCCGTGCTCGATCCGTGGACGGCGGCCGATGCGGACACCACCCGCCTGCACGACACGCTCGAATCCAACCTCGCGGGCGAGATCCACATCGCCTGGGGCGACGCCGATGCGGCGTTCGCCGAGGCCGACGTGGTCGTACGCGAGCGGTTGAGCTGCCAGCGCCACGGGGCCGTGCCGCTCGAGCCGCGCGGCCTGCTCGCCGAGCTCGATCCGGGCAGCGGCCGGCTGACGGTGTGGGGCGCGGCCAAGGTCGTCCACACCAACCGCCGGATACTCGCCCGCATGCTCGGCCTCGGCGAGGAGCAGGTCCGGTTCATCGAGCTCGACGTGGGCGGCGGCTTCGGCGGCCGCGGCGAGTTCTACCCCGAGGACTTCATCGTGCCGTGGTGCGCCGCGCGCCTGCGCCGGCCCGTCGCGTGGACGGAGGACCGCGAGGAGAACCTGCGCGCGCTCAACCACTCGCGCGAGCAGGTCCACGACGTGGAGGTCGCGCTGCGCGCCGACGGCACGCTGCTCGCCATGCGCGACCGCTTCGTGATGAACACCGGCGCGTACGTCCGCACCCACGGCTCGGTCGTTCCCGGCATGACCGCCGCGCTGCTCCCCGGTCCCTACCGCTGGGACGCCTACGACTGCACCGCGCGCCAGGTGCTCACCAACAAGACACCGGCGGGCACCTACCGCGCCCCGGGGCGCTACGAGGCCAACTTCGTGCGCGAGCGCATGATCGACATCGCGGCGCGCCGGCTCGGGCGCGACCCCGCCGACCTGCGCCGGCAGAACCTGATCGCCGCCGACGCCATGCCGTACGAGGTCGGCACGCACACCGACGGCCACCCGGTCGTGTTCGACAGCGGCGACTACGGGCTGCTCCTCGACAAGGGCCTGCGCACGTTCGGCTACGACGAGATGCTGCGCTGGCGCGCCGAGGGGGCGAGTCACGGGCGCCGGCGTGGGCTGGGAGTCGGCTACTTCGTCGAGAAGAGCGGTATCGCGCGCTGGGAGTACGCGCGCGTGGGCCTCGACGCTGACGGTGAGACGGTGGTGCATGTCGGATCCGCTTCCGTCGGCCAGGGGGTGGACACGGTCCTGGCGCAGGTGTGCGCCGAGACGCTGGGCGTGAGCTACGACGACGTCACGGTCCGGCACGGCGACACCGACACGGTGCCGGAGGGGATGGGCTCGTTCGGCAGCCGCGCGTCGATGCTCGGCGGCAGCGCGGTGGCGCGCGCCGCGGACGTGCTGCGAGGGCGGCTGCTCGAGCTCGCGGCGGAGCGGCTCGAGGTGTCGCCGGACGATCTCACCATCAGCGGCGACCGCGTGGTCGCCCGCGGCGCGCCCGCGGTCGGCGTCCCGCTCGCCGATCTGGCGGGCGAGCCGGACCTCGAGGAGGAGGCTCACTTCGACTCGCCGGACATGGCGTTCCCGTACGGCCTGCACTGCGTGGCGCTCGAGGTCGACACCGACACGGGCGGCATGGAGATCCACCGCTACGCCGTCACCTACGACGTGGGCCGCGCGATCAATCCGAAGCTGGTCGAGGGCCAGATCGTGGGTGGCGTCGCGCAGGGGCTGGGAGGAGCGCTGCTCGAGGAGTTCGCCTACGACGCGAGCGGGCAGCTCGTGGCCGGCTCGTTCATGGACTATCTGCTGCCCACCGCCGGCGAGGTGCCACCCGTGCGGGTCCTCGTGACCGAGGACGCCCCCACGCCGCTCAACCCGCTCGGCGTGAAGGGCGCGGGCGAGGGCGGAACCGCAGCGGCGGGCGCCGTCATCGCCAACGCCCTGTCGGACGCGCTGGGCAGCGACGCCACCGCACTACCGCTCACCCCGGAGCGGGTCCTTCGGATGGCGGGGGCCGCCGAACACCCAAAGGAGCTCGAGAGAACCGGATGAAGCCCATCGACCTGACGCACAAGTTCTCGATCCACACGCCGGGATGGGTCGGTTACCCGTCGCCGAAGCTGTCGTACTTCCAGCGCCACGCCACCAACGGGATCGTCTCGCAGTACCTCGAGACGCCGCTTCACGCGGGCACCCACTACGACGGCGAGATGCACATCATCTCGGGCGGAGCCGACATCGCCTCGGTTCCGATCGACCAGCTCTGCCGCCCGGGCGTGATCGTCGACATCTCGGACGAGGTCGAGGACTGGTCGGTGATCAAGCCGCACCACATCACCGACCGCATGGAGGTGCAGAAGGGCGACATCCTGATCTACCACACTGGCTACCACCGCTTCTTCAATGGCCGCCCGGAGGAGGACGAGGAGCGCTACTTCCTGCGCCACCCCGGCGGCGACCGCGAGTTCGCCGAGTGGGTCGCGGAGATGCAGTTCGCCTGGACCGGCTTCGACTGCGCCTCGGGCGACCACCCGATGAACACAAGCATCCGCTACAAGCGCGCCGACGCCGCGCGCGCCTACGAGAAGAAGATCGGCCGCAGCGTCGACGACGAGTTTCCGCCCGAGGACATCTTCGTGATGCACAAGGTGCCGTTCCGGGCGGGCGTCACGCACGTGGAGAACATGGGCGGCGACATCGAGCAGGCACTCAACCGGCGCTGCCTCATCGGCGCCTTCCCGATCCCGATCGAGGGCGGCGAGGCGTCGCCCTGCCGCGTGGTCGCGTTCCTCGACGAATGAGCACGGGACGCTTCGACGCGATCGCCGCAGACGAGCCGTGGCCGGGCGTGCGGCGGCGCGCGTTCGACAGCGAGGGCGCGACCGTCACCCGCTACGAGTTCGAGCCGGGCGCGGTCTTCCCGACCCACAACCATCCCCAGGAGCAGATCACGCTGATCGACGCCGGACAGGTCGAGTTCACCGTCGACGGGCGGACCGAGCGCCTCGGCCCGGGCGAGTGGTCGGTGGTCGCGCCCAACGTCGCGCACGGCCTGCGCGCGGGACCCGCGGGCGCGCGCTTCCTCGCGATCATCGTGCCGCGCCGCGAGAGCGGCGATGCGTACACCGTCATGAAGCGGGGGCCGCGATGAACGCCGCCGAGGGCATCCAGGTCCTGGGCCCGGAGGGCCGCGTGCTCGATCTCGTCGATGGTCACGGCAGCGCCCGGGCGCTCGTCTGGCCGGGCGTGGGCGCGCAGATGCGCTCGATGCACCTCGTCTCACTCGGCGCGGGCGCGCGCACGCGACCTCAGCACCATGCCGGCGAGGCCGTCTACTACGTCATCGCCGGCGGCGGGCGCGTCGCCCGGCACGACCTCACCGAGGGCGCGATGGTGCACGTCGCGCCGGGCAGCGAGTACGTCTTCGAGGCCGGGCCCCAGGGGCTCGAGCTGATCGGGGGCCCGTCGCCACCGGACCCCGCGCTGTACGACGGCGCGCCCGCCGGCGCTCCCGCCGGCGACGACACCGGCATCAGGCTCTTCCACCGCGACCGCCCGGACGTCATGCTGCCGATGATCGCGAGCGACGCGCGGCTCGTCGTCTGGCTCGGCGCCGGGGCCCGCAACGCGAACATGAACTACGTGAGCATGCAGCCGGGTGAGGAGAACGTGCCCCACGCGCACATGGAGTCCGAGGACACGATCTACATCCTCTCCGGGCGAGGGACCGTCGAGGACCTCACGCACGGGTTCATCCGCGAGTTCGAGGCCGGCCAGGCGATCCAGGTGCCGCCGGCCGTGGAACACCGCGTGAGGGCGGACCGCGGCGAGGCGATCGTCAGCGTCGGCGGCCCGTGCCCGGCCGACGTGCGGATGCTCGAGATCGCGGGCGTGCTGCCCGCAGGCGAGTCGTGACGCGCGAGCTCGCGATCGCGCTGGCGCAGGTCACCGGGCGGCCGTACGCCGCGGAGGAGAATCGCGCGCTCAGCGTGGCGACCGCGCGCGAGGCGTTCGGCCGCGGCGCGCAGCTGGTGGTACTCCCCGAGCTGATCGTGCCGGGTTACGTCGCCGGCCGCGAGCGGCTGCCGGACGTGGCGGAGCCGCTCGACGGGCCGACGGTCGAGGCGTGGACGGACGTGGCCGCCGACGCCGGCGGCTACGTGGCGGGCGGGTTCTGCGAGCGCGACGGCGACCGGCTCTACAACACCGCCGTGATCGTGGGTCCCGACGGGCCGCTGCTCCACTACCGCAAGCTGCACCTCTTCCGCCAGGAGAAGCTCGCTTTCGAGCCCGGCGACCTCGGGCTGCCGGTGGCGGAGCTGCCGTTCGGCACCGTGGGGCTGTGCGTCTGCTACGACCTGCGCTTCGTCGAGACCGTCCGCCTGCTCGCGCTCGAGGGCGCCGAGCTGATCTGCGTTCCCACCGCGTGGGTGACCGGATTCGACCGCGAGCGCTGGGACGCCCACGGGCTCGCGCCGCAGGCGCTCGGCGCTGTCGTGCAGGCCAACCTGAGCCAGGTCTTCATCGCGTGCGCGTCGCAGGCCGGGTCGAACGGCGACCTGGAGTTCCTCGGGTCGTCGCTCATCGCCGACCCGTTCGGCAAGGTTGCCACGGGCCCGCTGCCCGGCAGCCAGCCGGCGCTCGACGTGGCCACGATCGACCTCGCGGCCGCCCAGGCGGCGCAGGTCCGCGACCCGCTGATCCGCCCGCGTGCCGACCGCCGGACCGACGTGTACGACCTATCGCTGCGGCCCGCCGCTCAAAAGTCGAAGCAGGAGGCCTTCCCATGACCGCGACAACGGCCGCGCCCGCCGTCAGCGCCGCCGACTTCCTCGGCGTCAACCGGATGCTCGACCACGAGCAGCTCATGCTCGCCGAGACGATCCAGCGCTTCGCCGCCGACCGTGTGCTCCCCGAGATCGAGGAGTGGTACATGGAGGGCTACCTGCCGCGCGAGCTGGGCCCGGAGCTCGGGCGGCTCGGCCTCCTGGGGATGCACCTCGAGGGCTACGGCTGCGCCGGCGCCAGCGCCGTGAGCTACGGCGTCGCGTGCCGCGAGCTCGAGGCCGTCGACAGCGGCCTGCGCAGCTTCGTCTCGGTGCAGGGCTCGCTGGCGATGTTCCCGATCTGGAAGTACGGGTCGGAGGAGCAGAAGCAGGAGTGGCTGCCGCGGATGGCCGCGGGCGACGCGATCGGCTGCTTCGGCCTCACCGAGCCGGATGCCGGCAGCGACCCGGCGGCGATGAAGACAGCCGCGCGCCGCGACGGCGGCGACTGGATCCTGAACGGCACCAAGATGTGGATCACGAACGGCGGCCTGGCCGACGTGGCGGTCGTGTGGGCGCGCACCGACGACGGCGTGCGCGGCTTCGTCGTCCCGCGCGGCACGCCCGGCTTCTCGACGCAGGACATCCACCGCAAGCTCTCGCTGCGTGCGTCGATCACCTCCGAGCTGATCCTCGAGGACTGCCGGCTGCCGGAGTCGGCCATGCTCCCAGGGGCGCGCGGCCTCGGCGGCCCGCTGTCGTGCCTCAGCGAGGCGCGCTACGGGATCGTCTGGGGCGCGGTCGGCGCGGCGCGCACCTGCCTCGAGACCGCGATCGAGTACGCGAAGTCGCGCGTCGCCTTCGGCAAGCCGATCGCCGGCTTCCAGCTCACCCAGGAGAAGCTGGCGAACATGACGCTCGAGCTGAACAAGGCCGCGCTCGTCGCGTTGCAGCTCGGCCGGCTGAAGGACGCGGGCGAGATCACTCCGGAGCAGGTGAGCTTCGGCAAGCTCAACAACGTCCGCGAGGCGCTGACCATCGCCCGCGAGGCGCGAACCATTCTCGGCGCCAACGGGATCAGCTCCGAGTACCCCGTCATGCGCCACGCCAACAACCTCGAGTCGGTGCTCACGTACGAGGGCACCAGCGAGGTGCACACACTCGTGATCGGGCACGCGGTCACCGGCGTGCGGGCGTTCGCCTGACGCCGGCGGGCGCTACGCGGTCCCGCCGGCCAGGAGCGCTCGCTCGTGGCCGACGTACACGTTCAACCGCTTGATGCGGCCGTCCTCGACCTCGTATGTGCTGCCGATCCGCACCTCCAGCTCGAGGCCGTCCTCGCGCGAGCGCCCGCTGATAGTGAGCAGCATGACCACGGTGCTGCCCTCGGTCTTGACCGAGTCCACGTGGCGGCGGACGTCGTAGTACGGGCCGTAGGAGTCCTCGAACCAGCGGCGGTAGCCCTCCAGGCCCTCGTAGCGACCGGCGATCGGGACGCCGTCGGCCGACTCGATCACGGCGTCGGGGTGCCACCAGCGGTTGAAGTAGTCCTCGAGGTCCGTCTGGCCGAACTCGAACTCCTCGAACGCCTGGATCACGGTCGTCAGGGGGTCATCCGCCGCCATCCTCATTGACGGTATCCCATGGCCAGCGGGCTTGCCACCGGCGTCCTCTTAGCGACCTGGGACCTACGGGCCCGCGTCGATCGCCGCGCGCACGTCGGCCTCGCGCGGCGACTGGCCGAACTGCGTCAGGCACCACGTGGCACCGGCCTGCTCCCACGGCGCGGCATCCTCGCCCGGGTCGTGGTCGACGACGAAGTCGAACGGGCCGCTCTCGTCGCGGCGCAGCTCGCGCACCTCGCCCACCAGCTCGGCGAGCGCGTCGGGGCCGGTGAGGTCGATCGGGAACAGCCCATCCCAGCGCGCGGCGCGCCGCACCGGGCGGCGGTTGGGGTAGCGCGCGGCAACCCACACCGGGATCCGCGGCCGCTGCACGGGCGAAGGCTCGAACTCGCCGCCCCAGTACGCCGCCAGCTGGTCGAGGCCGTCGTCGAGCAGGCGCGCCCGCTCGCGCGGGTCCTCCACCTCGCCGAACGGTCCGAGCTCGCCGTGGCGGTCGCTGCCGAGCCCGGCGCCGAACACGAGCCGGCCGCGCGAGAGGCGGTCGAGCGTGACGGTCTCGCGCGCGAGCTTGTGCACACGGCGGCGCGCCAGCGGCGTGACGAGCGGACCGATCTTCACGCGCTGCGTGGCCGTCGCGATTGCCGCGAGCGTGACCCACGGATCCGCGACCGCGCGCGTGGGGGCCGAGTAGCGAATGTGGTCCCAGACGAAGAAGCCGTCCCAGCCGCGTGCCTCCGCGGCGGCCGCGAGCTCGGCCACGAGCGCGGGTTCGCTGAGCTCGTCGAACGGTGCTACGAAGATGCCACGGCGCGCGGCCATGGCCCGCAACCTATTCGACGGGCACGCCGAACAGCACGGTGTCGACCTCGGTCATGGTCGAGCACTGCATGTACCAGCGGTACGGCACGCCCAGCGACTCGACGTAGCCCGGCAGCGTCGCCAGGTCCTCGGGCCGGTGGTATGCGGCGAGCGCCAGTCGCGGGCGGAACGACCTGATTGTCTCCGCCGCGCCCTGGAGCACGCCGAGGTCGGCGCCCTCCACGTCGATCTTGATGAAGTCCACGCGCGGAAGGTCGCCGCGCCCCACCATCGCGTCGATCGTGTCGGTCACGAGCTCGCACGACGTCTCGGCGCTCGTCTCGGTCCGCATCGTCGCCCCGGCAGCGATCTCGTCGCGCACGAAGAGGCGCTCGCCGGCGCTGTCCGAGAGGGGCGCGTCCCAGATCGTCACGCGCGACGCCGGCATCGGGTTCAGCTCGAGGTTCTTGGCGAACACCTTGCGGTTCGACGGCGTCGGCTCGAACGCGTGGACGCGACCGCCGGGCCCGACGACGTGCGACAGCCACAGCGCCGTCTCGCCCCAGCAGCCGCCCACGTCGAGCGCGACGTCGCCGGGCCTCGGCCGCGCGAGGACCTGCTCGTCGCGATAGGCGTACTGGGAGAAGAGGAAGGTGGAGGCGAGCGGCAGCGGGTTCCCGATCACCTGCATCGGATAGCCGGCGGCCGACAGGTCGTAGAGGTGCAGCTGCCATTCGAGCGGCATCCCGCGCATCGACAGCACGTCGGCCTGCGCCTGGCACCGGACGGTGAGCTGGATCACTGCTCCGCGGTACTCGACCGGATCGAGCTCGAGCCGCACGTGCACGGGGCCGAGCGCGCGGTAGGCGAGGTAGCGCAGCAGGAGCTCACGGCTGTTGTCGTCGCCGAGCCCGCGCCAGACCGCGCCGCAGCGGTCGAGCACGGCGAGCTGCTCGGCGATGCGAGCGCCTGCCTCGCTCGGGTCGGGGATCGGGTGCCCGCTGGGATGGAAGAGATGGTCGAGGTTGTCCGCGAGCCGCACCTGCTGAGCGTCGGCGAGGACCTGGAGGAAGCGCGCACGCGCGTCGTCCATCGCACCGGCCGGCGGTGCGGCCTCGACGCGTAGCGCGGCCAGGTTCTCGACCGCCCCGTCGTGATCCGGGTCGACGTGCCGGAGCGCCATCAGCAGCTCGCGCGCGGCGTCCCCGTCGCCACTGCCCGCCAGCATCACGGCCAGGTCGTTGAACGCGTCGAGGTCCACGGTCTCACCGATCGAGCGCCGCAGCAGCGTCACCGCATCGGCGGTCTGGCCCGACGAGAACAGGTCGAGTGCCTGCGCGTGGAGGGCGTCCGGCATCCCTCCCCTACTCGGCGCGCCCGGAAGGCGCCTTTAGCGTCAGTCGTCGATGCGCAGGGCGATCAGCGCGATGTCGTCGCGCGGCTGGCCGTCCTGGATCTCGACGGCCGCGCGTTCCACCGCCGCCACGATCTGCTCGGGCGTGTGCCCGCGGCCCTCGGCGAGAAGCCGCTCCAGGCCCTCTTCGCCGATCTCGGCGCCCGCCGGGCCGGCCTCCGTCACGCCGTCCGTGTAGAGCAGCAACACGTCGCCCGGGCCGAGCTCCACCGCCGTCTCCTCGAGGCTCGGGTCACCGAACACGCCGATCAGCGTGCCCGGCGCTCCGTGTGGCTCGACCTCGCCCGAGGCGCGGAGCACCAGCGCGGGCGGATGACCGCCGAGTGCCAGTCGCAGCGTGGCGCCACCGGGGCCGGGCGGGTCGAGCGTCGCGATGCAGACCGTGCAGAACTCGGAGCCGGCGCGCTGCGTGAGGAGGGCATCGTTGAGCGTCTCGAGCAGGCCCCTCGCCGTGGCCGGCTGCAGCGACGCGGTCCGTACGGTGTGACGCGCCAGCGCGGTGACCGCGGCCGCCTCGGCGCCCTTGCCCGACACGTCGCCGATCACCAACGCCCAGGTGCCGTCGCTTCGCTCGAAGACGTCATAGAAGTCGCCGCCCACCTCGTTGAGCTCGCCGGCCGCGCGGTAGCGGACGGCCACGGACGCGCCGGGAAGGTCGGGCAGGCGCGTGGGCAGCAGCTCGGCCTGAAGCGTGTGCGCGATCCGGGTGCGCTCGGTGTAGAGCCGCGCGTTCTCGATCGCGAGGCCGGCGCGGCGCGCGATCTCCTCGGCCAGGTCGACGTCCTCGGGATTCAGCGCTCGATGCGTCGCGTCCGCGACGAACGTGACGGCGCCGAAGATGCGCCCGGCGGCGCGCAGCGGCGCGATCACGTACGACCCGGCGCCGAGTGCGCGCAGGTGCTCGAGGTGGTCGTCGTCGATCGCCGCATGCTGGAGCTGCGCGTCGGTCACCGTCGAGCCGGCCTGGCCCTGGCCCGTGCGGATCACTCCGGGCACGCCACCGCGGGCATCCGGCTGGGCCGGCCAGCGCTCGTCGATCTCCCACGCGAACTGCTCGCGCGCGGGCTCGGCGTGCGCGATGGCGGCGAGCCGGATCTGCCCGTTGTCCTCGAGCAGGTGGATCGCGCACCAGTCGGCGATGTCCGGCACGGCGATCCGTGCGACGTTGCGCAGCGTGATGTCGAGGTCGAGCGTCGACTCCAGGATCTCGCCCGCGCGCGCGAGGAACGCGGAGCGCCGCGCGGCCGTGCGCTCGCGTTCGAGCAGCCGCCGCCGCTCG
Organism: Thermoleophilaceae bacterium; assembly: GCA_025928265.1. Lineage (GTDB taxonomy): Bacteria > Actinomycetota > Thermoleophilia > Solirubrobacterales > Thermoleophilaceae > JAICJV01. Next base: position 16,516 of record JAICJV010000001.1, on the reverse strand, counting down.
GTCACGTCGATCGTCACGAGCCCGACGCCCGCGATGGGGGCCTCGTCGCTCGTGCGGACGGGAGTGCACGAGACGACGTAGTGACGCGGACTCCAGGCAACGTCGTGATCGAGGAGCGGCTCGCCCGTCTCGAGCACGCGGCGGCAGAGGGGCTCGAGCTCGGCGCCGCGCTCACCGAGGAGGACGTCGAGCGGACAGCCGACGCACTCGGTCGGGTCGCGGCGAGCGACGGCGCTGAGCGCGGCATTGGCACGCACGCAGCGCAGCTCGTTGTCCAGGATCGCGAGCCCGACCGGCACCGAACTGAACAGCGTGTCGAGGATGGCGCGCGAGCTCTCGGCCTCGTCGTAGAGACGCGCGTTGTCGATCGCGAGCGCGAAGCGCCGGCCGAGGTGCTGAGCGAAGTCGAGGTCGATCTCGGTGTAGTGACGGCCGGGGCGAGTCGACAGCAGCGTGAGCGCGCCGATGGTCCGGCCGCGCGCGACGAGCGGAACGATCATGTACGACTGCGGGCCGAGCCGGCGGTAGCGCTCCTGCTCGCCCGGGGCCAGCGCGATCTCGGCCTGGTCGCGCACGTCCTCGGCGAGCGTCGCCTCGCCGGTGAGGATCGAGTAGGCGGCGCCGGCCGTTCCGCCCTTCTCCTCGCGATAGCGCCGCCGGAGCTCCATGAGCAGCTCCTCCTGCTCGGCGTCCGGATGCGTGCTCGTGATCTGCCGCAGCGATCCGTCCGGCTCGACGATGTCGATCGCGCACCAGTCGGCCACATCCGGGACCGCCATGCTCACGACCTCGGTCAGCGTGTCTTCGTAGTGCAGCGAGCCCGCGAGCACTCCGCTCGCCTGGGCGAGGAAGCCGAGTGCGCTCTCGGGGTCCATCACGGGGTGGCGGTTCGTGGTGGACATGCGCGGACTCTAAGGCCGTCAGGCGGCGCGTGCGGCCGTTTCCTGCGATACGGCGGCGAGCGCTTCGAGCAGGATCGCTGCGAACCGGGGTCCGTGCGCGACGACGGCATCGTGGTCGCCCGCGTCCTCGAAGCGGCGGGCGCCGAGCAGGCCGGCGAGCTCGCGCTGCTTGCGCGGCGGCACCGAGCGATCGTGGGCGGTGACGACCACCGCGGCGGGTGCGTCCAGTGCGGCCACCCACGGCCTGCTGTCGAAGCGACCGAGCTCGCGTCCTGCCTCGGCGATGTCGCGCGAGCTGCCGCGCGAGAGCTCCGCGGCGATCCACGTGGTCGTCGGGCTGTCCTTCAGGCCGGCGGCGCGAAGCACTCCGCGCCACGCGCTCGTGGGGAACAGGTTGAGCGCGAGGCGGAGCGCCGCCATCGATCTCCACAGGCGGCGCATGTGACGCTCGGTCCAGTCGGGCGCGGTCGCGCACAGCACGAGCGCGCGGACGGTGTCCGGGTGGTCGCGCGTCATGAGCTGCGCGATCGGCCCTCCCATCGAGTAGCCGACCACGGTGAGCGGGCCGCAGCCCAGCCGTTCGATAAGCGCGGCAGCGTCGGCGGCGCAGTCGGTCAGGCGAAACGGCGCCGGCGTGCGGAGGCCGCGACCGTGGCCGCGATGGTCGATCGCCAGCACGCGGTAGCCGGCGTCGATCAGCGGCGCGTAGATCCGGAACCAGTTCAGGTCGCTCTGGAACATCCAGCCGTGCAGCAGCAGGATCGGCGGGCCCTGGCCGCCGCTGTCGCGGACGAAGAACTCGCCGCGGCCCGGAACGTGCACGATCCGCCCGGGCGGGAGCTCCACCGGCGGCTCCGGCATGAAGCGGCTTCTGCTCACCGATCCCCGTCCCGCGGCACGCCGAGCAGCGCCGCCTGGATCTCCACGAGCTGGTCCTCGAGCTCCGGCAGCTGAGCGGCGCGACCGTCGCGCACGTGCTGCGTGACCACCTCGTTCAGCGCGCCGACCGCCGCGACCCACACCGTGTTCCCGACCGGCTCGAGTCCCGGGAACTCGCGACGCGCCTCGGCGTGCAGGCTCGAGAGGAACTGCTCGAAACGCGCATGCACGCGCTGGCGCCGCTCGAGCGCGCGGGGACCCGCGGCGAACACCTCGATCAGGAACGCGCACGCGAACTCCGGCCGCGCCGCGAGCGTGACGAGGTACGCGCGCACGCGGGCGCGGACGAGGCTCATGCGCGTGGGCTCGTCCGGCTGCGCGGCGGCGATCGCTTCGAGCAGCGCGTCCACGCCGCTGTCGAACGCGGCGAGGAAGCAGTCCTCCTTGTCGCGGAAGTGCTCGTAGAACGTCTTGCGCGACACGCCCGCGCCGGCCACCACGTCGCCGACCGTCGTGGCCGCGTAGCCCTTGTCCGCCACGACCTCGGCCATCGCATCGATCATCCGCTGGCGCTGCGATGCGAGCACGTCGTCGCGCGGCAGCTTGTGCGGCCCCCGCGGCAGCGAACGCGGAGGAGTTCCGGCGCGTTGCATGTTGGGGAGGTTACGGTGCGGCAGCGGCCAACGGAGTACGCTGCGCCCGTGGCGAACGTGCGCTACATCGTCACCGACGTCGACGATGCGATCGCGTTCTACGGCGGCCTGCTCGGCTTCGAGGTGGAGATGCACCCCGCACCCACCTTCGCGATGCTCCGGCGCGACGACCTGCGCCTGATGCTGAGCGCGCCCAGCGGACGAGGCGGCGGCGGTCAGATTCTGGCCGACGGCAGCTCGCCCGAGCCCGGCGGCTGGAACCGCATCTCGCTACCGGTCGGCGACCTGAAGGCGGAGGTCGAGCGCCTGCGCGCGGCCGGCGTCAGCTTCCGCAGCGAGATCATCGAGGGCGTCGGCGGCGACCAGGCGCTGGCCGAGGACCCGTCCGGAAACCTCGTAGAGCTGTTCGAGTTCCACCAGCGCTGAGCCGCGGGTCGCCTACATGGCGTTGCGTACGCGTTTCAGCCCGACCCACGCGTAATCCATCACGCGATCCACGAGCCAGGCGCGCTCGATGTCCGGGTGCGCCTGCCACCAGATCGCGAGCGACTGCACGCCGCCGGAAAGCTGCTGCGCCATCGCCTCGATCGCCAGCGCCATCTCGGCGTCGTTGCCGCCCGACCGGAGCGCGGGCTCCGACGCCATCAGCGCGGCGATCGCGCCGGTCGCCTGGTTCTGGAGCCGGTCGAGCACGCCGGCGACCTCCGGCTCGAACGTGTCGCGGAACAGCAGCCGGAACGCGTCGCGGTGCGTCTCGGCCCATTCGAGGAACGCGTTCACGCCGTTGCGCAGCCGCACCTCGCCGGGATCCTTGGTGTCGGCGGTCTGCGCGAGACGCATGAAGATGTCCTGCGTGTGGCGCTCGAGGAGCGACACATGAAGTTCTCGCTTGGAGGGGAAGTGCTCGTATATGAGCGCTTTCGAGATCCCCGCCGCGCCCGCGATCTCGTCGATCGATGAGCCGTTGTAGCCGCGCCGCGAGAACACCTCGAGCGCCGCATCGAGAATCGCGGCGCGGCGATCCTCGGCGCTCAGGCGCTTGCGCGTTGGCTGTGATTTCGGCGCTGTGGCCATTACTGAACGATCAGTCAGTCGGTTAATACCCTACGGGTCGCGAGTACCTGAGAGACCATGGAACACGAGGAGATCACCCTCCACGGCCACTCGGTCAGCTACCAGCAGGCGGGCTGGGGCCCACTGCTCGTTCTGCTGCATGGCATAGCGGGCAGTTCGGACACCTGGAACGACGTTATCGAGCAGCTGGCCGAGCGCTACACCGTCGTCGCGCCGGACCTGCTCGGGCACGGTGAGTCCGCGAAGCCGCGCGGCGACTATTCGCTCGGCGCGTACGCGAGCGGCGTCCGCGACCTACTGACCGCGCTCGGGCACGGCAAGGGCACGATCGTCGGCCACTCGCTCGGCGGCGGCGTCGCGATGCAGATGGCGTACCAGTTCCCCGAGCGTTGCGACCGCCTGGTCCTGGAGTCGAGCGGCGGGCTCGGCCGCGAGGTGCACCTCCTGTTGCGCGCCGCGACGCTGCCCGGGTCCGAGTGGGTGCTACCGGTCCTGGCGGCAAATCGGGTGATCGACACCGGGGCGTCGCTCGGCGGCCTGCTGCGCCGCCTCGGCATGCGCGCCGGTCCCGACATCGACGAGCTGTGGCGCGGCTTCTCGTCGCTCGGCGACCGCGAGGCGCGCGGGGCGTTCGTGCACTCGCTGCGCAGCGTCATCGAGCCGAGCGGGCAACGCGTGAACGCGAGCGACCGCCTCTACCTCGCCGAGCGCATGCCGGTCATGCTCATGTGGGGCGAGCGCGACCGCATCATCCCGGTGGAGCACGGACGCGCCGCACACGAAATGATCCCGGGAAGCCGCTTCGAGGTGTTCCCCGGAGCGGGCCACTTCCCGCACCGCGACGATCCCCGCCTGTTCGTCAAGACCCTGTCCGACTTCATCGACACCACCGAGCCTGCCGACGTGACCGACGCGGACTTTCGCGACCTCCTGCGCGGAGACGGCTGATGGACTGGGAGAAGGAGGGCCTCCTCGAGGGGCTAGACGGCGAGGAGCGCGACGCGCGCAAGGACCTGCTCGACCAGCTTCACGAGGCCGGCGTCGAGCCCGACACGCTGCGTGAGGCGGTCAAGGAGGATCGTCTGGCACTCGTGCCCGTGGAGCACGAGCTCGGCGGCGACTGCGAGTACACCGAGCGGGACGTGATCGAGAAGGTCGACGTGCCGGTCGAGTTCCTGCGCCAGCAGTGGCGCGCGCTCGGCCTGCCGCAGCCGCAGGAGGACGCGAAGATGTTCAGCGAGGCCGACATCGAGGCGGCCAAGGACCTGAAGGTGTTCATCGACGCGGGGCTCGAGCCGGAGGGCGTCGAGGAGGTCGCGCGGATCATCGGCCAGGGCATGCAGCGCATCGCCCGCGCCGTGGCGGCGCTGGCCGCGGAGTCGCTGCTGAAGCCCGGCGACAACGAGCGCGACCTCGGCCTGCGCTTCGCCACGGCCGCGCGCGAGCTGGCGCCGCTGCTGGGCAAGCAGTTCGACTACGTGTTCCGCACACAGCTGCGCGAAATCGTGCGAAGCGAGGTTGTGGACCGCGCGCAGGTGGTGTCCGGCGAGCTGCCCGGCTCGGACACGATCACCGTCGCGTTCGCCGACCTCGTGGACTTCACGAAGATGGGCGAGAACGTGCCGCCCGACGAGGTCGGTCGTGTGGCGGGCCGGCTCGAGCGGATCGCGTCCGACATCGCCGAGCCGCCCGTGCAGCTCGTGAAGACGATCGGTGACGCCGCGATGCTCGTGTCAGAGGAGACCGAGCCGCTCGTGAACGCGATGATCGACCTGATCCGCGCGGCCGACGACGAGGGCGAGGACTTCCCTCAGCTGCGCGCCGGCATCGCGCGCGGCGAGGCGATCGGCCGCGCCGGCGACTGGTACGGGCGGCCGGTGAACGTGGCGAGCCGGGTGACAGGTGTCGCGCGCCCGGGTGCGGTGCTCACGACCAAGGGCGTGAAGGAGGAGGCCGGCGATTCGTTCCGCTGGTCGTTTGCCGGGCGGCGGAAGCTCAAGGGAGTGTCCGAGCAGTTGCCGCTCTACCGCGTTCGCCGCGGCGAGGGCGATTAGGGATCAGATTCAGCCTCCGAAGTCGGTCGTGTACGTCGCGGAGCTGTGGTGGACCTTGATGTCGCCCGGTGGGTTGCCGACCGTGAGGCCCACGCCCACCTCGCTGAACTGTGGGCGCAGGATGTTTTCGCGGTGGCCGGGTGAGTGCATCCAGGCGTCGACGATCTCCGCGGCCGTTCCCTTGATCCCCTCGCCCCAGGCGATGTTCTCGCCGGTCATCCCGCCAGGCCGCACCGAGTAGCCCGCGGCCACTATGCGCGCCTCGGGCGTCGCGCCGTCGGGTGAGACGTGCTCGAAGTAGCGGCGGCGGACCATGTCGTCGGACTGCCGCCGGGACGAGACGTCGAGCGTCGGCACCTCGGTGAACGCGGTCAGCCCGTGGCGGCTGCGCTCGAAATTGAGCAGGCACACGATCATCCTGTTCACCTGCGGCTGCGAGAGCCTGGTCACGTCCGTCCTGACCGGCCCGCACCCGGCGACGTCATAGACATGGGTCGGCTGCGCCGGCGCCGTCCGGCCAGACGACCGGTACGACGGCAGTACGACAGCGACCACCAGCGCCACGATGAGGATCCCGACGTGCTGTAGACCGAACTTGCGCACCGATACCTGATCGGCGGCAAATCCCTGATCCCTTATCCCTAATCCCTCGGACGGTCGGGATAGATGTCCTCGATCGTCGTGAGCGCGACGTACGGGGCGTCCCCAGCGGCCTTCTGCACCGCGTCCGACCCGCCCTCGAGCCGGTCGAGGATCGCCAGCACTCCCACCACCTCGTGGCCCTCCTCACGCACGCGGTCGATGGCCTTGATGGTGGAGCCGCCGGTAGTGACCACGTCCTCGACCACCAGGCAGCGCTCGCCCGGCTCGAGTGGCGGGCCCTCGATCCAGCGCGCGAGCCCGTGCTCCTTGCGCTCCTTGCGCACGAAGAAGGCCTTCACGTGGGCGCCGCCGGCGAGGGCGGAGCAGGCGATCGGGTCCGCGCCCATCGTGATCCCGCCGACGGCCGTGGCGCCCACGCGGCGCGCCTCTTCGGCGACCAGCGCACCGAGCGCCGCGAACCCCTCAGGGAGCAGGATCGCGCGCTTGGCGTCGATCAGGTACTGGGCCTTCTTGCCGCTCGTGAGCGTGACCTCGCCGATCACGAGAGCGTGCTCGCGCAGCTCGCGGATGAGGTCGTCGCGCGCGCTCACGGCCGCGCGCGCCGCCCGTGATCCCAGCCGAGCCACCACCAGAACGGGTAGAGGGCGAGGCCGGCGATGGCGAGGGCGTCCTCGCGCCGGTCGCCGCGGCGCCCGCGACGGCCGCGGTCGGGCAGCGGGAAGCGCAGCATGAACTCGCGCCCGCTGCGGTAGCCGAGCGACCGTCGCAGCGGCCGGACGCTCGGGTGATCGAACCACAGCGCCGCACCCGCAGCCCAGAAGACTCCGATCGTGAGCACCCCGGCTAGCGTCGCCATCCGGCCCTGCGCCGACTCGGGCAGCGCCCGCGCATACCCCTCTCCGTCGGCGAAGAGCATGGGCGGATCGGCCAGCAGCGACATCGGGCGCGAACCATATCCGCGCTGTCAGAGGTGAAGATCACGCGCGGGCTGCCGATAACCAGGGACAGGAGTCAGCCATGTCCGCACTTCTCCGCCTCATCTCGGTTGTCTGCTCGCTGATTCTGCTGCTGTCGTTCGCCATGTTCGCGGCCGACCAGGCGCGCCACGGGTCGAAGACCACCGTCGCGCGGATCGCTGCCGGTGACGACACGACCGCCCCCGCCTCCCGCCAGGCGCCGGCCAAGCCCAAGCACGGCGAGTTCCGTCGTGCCGTGGACGGTGCGAACGACAAGCTCGTGTCGCCGTTCGACGGCGTGGTCGCGGGCAACAGCGGCTGGAGCCGCCACATCGCGCTGCTGGTGCTGGGCTTCCTCGTCTTCGGCGTGGGAATCGGCTTCGCGGCGCGCTACGCCGCGACGCGCGGCCTATAGCGGGCTACGGCCCGGCGTTCGGCATCACCCGCGTCGAGCCCTTGCCCTTCGTGTAGACGAAGATCCGGTCGCCGACGTCGATCCAGTTGTAGATCGACACCGCCACCGCGATGGGTGTGCGCAGGCAGCCGTGCGACGCCGCATACGTCGGCACCGACGCGTAGCCGTGCACGGCATAGCCGCGGATGAAGTAGCTCGAGTAGTACATCCCCTCGGAGTTGTAGCCCGGGTCCTTGCGGTAGAACCGGAACGAGCCCACGACCGTCGGGGTGGACGGCTTGCCGGAGGAGATCGGGTAGATCCGCTCGGGCCTGCCGTGGTCGGCCAGCACGAGCACCTGGCGCGAGAGGTCGGCCTCGACGTGCTTGCCGGCGCTCGGGTGGCGGAGCCGGTAGCCGCCGCGCCCGGTGAGCAGCTTGGCCATCATCGCGCGGTTCACACTCGTGATCCGCGACATGTGGTTGACCTTGCGGTAGGCGAGCACCGCGCGCGACGTCGAGGCGTCGTAGGTGCCGCGGGTCGTGGTCACGTACGCAAGGCGCCGCAGCTGCCGCTGGAGCAGCTTCACGACCGGCCCGCGGGAACCCTCGTGCAGCTTCGAGGTGACGGCGGAGAAGTGCGCCCGCGACGATGAGCCGGCCGCGACGTTCACGCCCTGCTTGTGGCGCACGCGCACCGAATAGCGGCCGGTGTGCGTCACCTTCAGCTTGGCGTTGTACTTGCCCTGCTTGTTGACGCCGGCCTTGGCGCTCCTGATGCGCTTCTTGCCGCGGAACAGGTCGATGGTCACGCCGTCGCCCGCGCCGGCGGCGTTCATCGTGCCGGCCACGCGGACGTTCGTGCCCGCGACGACGTAGGTGCGCTGCTTGTAGCGCAGGCCGACCACGCCGATCGTGAGCTTGGCGCGCTGCAGCTGCGGCGCGGGTTGTGTGGGCGTCGGCACCTGAGCCATGGCAGCCGGGGCCATGACGAGGAGGGCAGCGGCGGTCAGCGGGGCGATTCGGCGCAAGTCGGGGATCCTTTCGATCTCTCGGCTGGCGCGGGACGTCCGCACCGGCACCAGGACATTATGACTCGTATGTCGGCGTTCTTACCGTTCTTACACGTGCGCGGGCGGGCGCGCGCGCGTGGACATCAGCCGCGGCACCAGCACACAGCCCGCGAGCACGGCGAGACCGACCGGTAGAGCGGCCGCCCAGCCGTGGTCGGTGCTGGCCCCGTAGGACACCATGTTGTTGAAGGCGTGGATCGCTATCGACGCGAACAGGCTGCCGGTGCGCTCGTAGACCCAGCACAGCACCACGCCCAGCACCGCGAGCACCGGCAGCACGATGTTCACGCCGTGCACGAGCCCGAACAGCACGCCGTCGATCAACGCCGCGGCCCAGAAGCCCATGCGCATGCGCAGCACGCGGAACACGAAGCCGCGGAAGAAGAGCTCCTCGCAGACCGGTGCGACCGCGATGACGATCAGCGCCCCCGTCACGAGCAGGAGCGTGCTGCGATCGGCCCCGAGGTCCTGGACGATCTTCTGCGGGTTGTGGGGCTGCACGATCGCGCTGTAGACGAGCGCGAACAGGTAGAAGGCGGCGAGCCCCATGAAGACGACGCCGGCCGCGAAACGCAGCGGAGCCGGCCGAAAGCCGAACTGCCACGCGCGCGGCCGGATCGTCATGGCGGCGACGCCGAGGCTCGCGATCACGACGCTCACGTCCTGCACGAATGTGAATGCCGCCGTGAATCCCGGCGAGTTGTCGGTCACGTGAACGCCGGAGCTGCGCAGGATGCCCGCCACCACGCCCATGATCAGGATCGCCGCGCTCACCCCGAACAGCGCCCCCGCGATCGGCGCCCAGAGCGGCCACTGCGGCCACTCCCGGCGCGGCGTATCGGCGTCCGAGCTCACCCGTCCAAGACTAGGGGCGGCAGCTCGTCGAGCGTCGCGATCGTCGCCGCCGGCTCGGGTCCCGGAGCCGAGTCGGCGGGCACGCGGTCGGGCCGCGGGCCGTGGCGGCGCAGCAGCACGGCGCGGATTCCGGCGGCTGTGGCGCCGCCCACGTCGTTCGCCGGGGAGTCCCCCACATAGACCGCGCGGTCGGCGGCCACGCCGGCGAGTTCGAGTGCGGCGTCGAACAGCCGGCGGTCCGGCTTCGGCGCGCCGGCCTCCGCGGAGGTCGCGACGCCGTCGACCAGGTGGCGCAGCCCCGCCTCGCGCAGGACCTCGCCGAGCGAGCAATCCCAGTTCGAGGCCACCACCAGGCGCAGGCCGGCCGCGCGCAACCGCCCGAGTGCGCCCGCTGCGTCCGGGAACGGCTCGAAGTGGATCGCGGACAGCATGGCGGCGCGCACGTCGACCGCCGGATTGCCGAGCGCCTCGCTCATCACGCGGGCGCAGCGGTCGCGCAGCTCGTCGAGCGACGCCTGGTCGCGGCCCTCGACGTGATGCTCGAGGTAATAGGCGATCTCGGCGCGAAACCCGGCTTCGGCCACCTCGGGCGAGACCTCGAACCCACGCCGCGCGAGCTCGTCGCGCAGCCGCGGCCCCGGCGGCTCCATCGCCACCAGCGTCCCGAAGGAATCGATTAGAACGGCCGTTATGCCACCCAGTGCCACGTGGCGTACCTGACCGTGAAGACCCCGAGCAGCAGCACGAAGATGCCGAACGCGACTCGTGACGCGCGCGGCTTCATCGCGATCCACATGAACAGCGGGAAGAGCACCGCGAGGAAGCGCGGCAACGACATAAGCGGCTGCGGCCCGACCGGAAACGACAGCGGCAGCGCCAGCGCGGCCACCACATAGGCGCCGTACGGCCACGCGAGCCGACGCAGCACGCCGGCGGCGGCGATCACCGCGAACACGAGGAAGCCGAACAGCTCAAGGTTGTGCGCGGCCACGATGAACGGATCCCCACCCGCGGCCGTGAAGTAGACGTGCTCCCGCGAGCCGGAGAGCAACTGGAGCGCGCCGTCCCAGGCGGCGCGTGTTCCGTCGACGATCGCGCCGAACGGGCCGGCGAACGAGCGGAACCAGACGTCCTGGAGGTGGAGGTAGGCGAACGCGTCGCCGTGGCTGGCCGCGAGGTAGCCCGAGTAGGCGGCGATGCCGGCGGGAGCAAGCGCGAGCCACGCGACGGACCGCTCGCGCCGGTGCCAGGCCATCATCGCGAGCGGCACCAGCAGGACGATCCCCGCGCTCCGCGTGCCCGACGCGAGCGCCGCGCACGCGCCCGCCCATGCCCACCGGTCGGTGCGAGCCGCATACAGCGCGCCCACCGACAGGAGCAGGAAGAGGCCCTCCGAGTAGGGGACTCCGAACCACAGCGCGCCGGGGAAGAACGCGAGCAGGAAGACGCAGCGCCGCGCCGCGTCCGCACCCAGCTCGAGCTCGGCGAGCCGGCGCACGAGCACGAGCGCGCCGGCGAACGTGGCCAGCGACACCGCGTACGCGGACAGGAGCAGCGCCCACGGTGTCCCGCCCACGGCCAGCGCGCGCACCAGCAGCGGATAGAGCGGGAAGAACGCCGTGCTCGACCCGGCGTAGCCGTCATGGGCGATGCCGAGGTACCAGACTGAATCCCAGCGGGCGAGCGGCGAGAACAGCGTGTCGAGCGGCTCGCCGAACGGATGGGTGAGCTCCGGACGGCCGAACGCGGACGCACTGCTCGCATCGGCGCCGAGCACGGCGACGGCGAGCACCGCCACCACCCACACGAACGCACGGCTGACGACGAACGCGATCAGCGCATCGCGCACGGCGGCGTCGAGCCGCGGTCGCTGTATAGCCTGCCGCCCCATGGTCGTGGCCTCATTCTGGTCGGATCACCGCAACCTCATCACCGCGGTGATCACGCTCGTCGCGGCGTTCCTCCTCGCGCAGATCGTGGACCGCGCGATCCAGCATCGCGGCAGCAAGCTCGCCGGTGTGATTCCCGGCCAGCTGTCGCCGACCGCGAGCACCCGGCTGCGGCTCGTGCGCCGGCTCGTGTACGTCGCGATCATCGTGATCGGCGTGATGCTCGCGCTGGTGCAGTTCCCGTCGGCCAAGCGCGTGGCCACGGGCGTGCTCGCGTCGTCGGCCGTGCTCGGGATCGTCGTCGGCTTCGCGGCGCGCCAGACACTCGCCAACGCGATCGCCGGCCTGCTGCTGGCCATCACGCAGCCGATCCGCATCGGCGACCTCGTCACCTTCGAGGGCGAGTCGGGCGTGGTCGAGGACGTGCGCCTCACCTACACCTACATCCGCGCCGACGACGGGCGCCGCATCATCATCCCGAACGAGCGACTCGCCCAGAACACGGTCGAGAACCACACCATCGTCGACCCGCGCGTGCGCGTGGAGACATCCGTGTGGATCCCGCGCGAGATCGACGCGCTGCGCGCGCTCGCGGCGTTGCGTGCCGACGGCGACGTGGACGTGTCGATCGCGGAGATCGACAAGGACGCGGTGCGGCTGCTCGCCGGCACCTGGGCGCGAGACTCCTCTGAGAGAGGGGCTATCGCAGCAGGACTACGGGCATCATGCCTGGAAAGACTGAGAAGTGCTGGTCTATCCTCAGTCGGTGCGGAGTAGGCGCGCACGGCGCCGGCCGGAAGCCTTCGGCGCACCGCTGCTCTCTCGATGACCTACCGCCAGCGACAGGCACGTAAACGCCGCGGACGCGGCAGCGGGCGCAAGCGCGTCGGGCTTGGGTTCCTGCTGCTCCTGGCGATCGTTCTCGTAGGCGTTCTCTCAGCCGTGGGCTGGGTGATCGCGGTGGCCGCGTCGGCGCCCGATATCAAGGACCTCAAGCCGATCGACAAGGGCGCCCTCTCGTCGATCTACGCGGCCGACGGATCGCGCCTCGGCTACGTCCAGTCGGACCAGATCCGCACGCCGATCCAGTGGGGGGACATGCCGCTCTCGGTGCGACAGGCGACGGTCGCGATCGAGGACAAGCGCTTCTACGAGCATGGCGGCGTCGACTTCGAGGGCATCGTCCGCGCCGGCGTCAAGAACATCACCTCGGGCAAGACGGTGCAGGGCGGCTCCACGATCACGCAGCAGCTCGTGCGCGCGCTCTACATCAAGGACCCGAAGCGCGACCTCAAGCGCAAGATCCGCGAGGCCAAGATGGCCGACGAGCTCGAGAACCAGCACTCGAAGCAGTGGATCCTGCGCGAGTACCTCAACGACGTTCCCTACGGCACGGTCAACGGCCGCACGGCAATCGGCATCGAGGCCGCGGCCGAGACGTACTTCTCGAAGCACGCCAAGGACCTGACGCTGTCGGAGTCGGCGCTGCTCGCGGGCCTGCCCCAGGCGCCATCGCAGTACAACCCGCTGCTGAACCCGGAGGCCGCGATCCAGCGCCGCAACGAGGTGCTCCGCGCGATGCAGAGCTCGGGCTACATCACACCCGCGCAGGCACAGCTGGCGATGGAGCGGAAGCTGAAGCTCCATCAGGGCCACCTCTACACCGAGCGCCGCGAGCCGTACTTCTTCGACTACGTGCAGGACCTGCTCATCGAGCGCTACGGCGCGAGCGTCTACCGCAAGGGCGGGCTCAAGGTCTACACGACGATCGACCCGAAGTTCCAGAACTACGCGCGCCAGGCGATCAAGAACCAGCTGCCGTACTCGACCGATCCGAGCTCCGCGATCGTCTCGATCGACCCGAAGACCGGCTACATCCGCGCGATGGCGTCGTCCGGCACCTACAAGGACCGCGCGTTCAACCTGGCGGCGCAGGGACACCGGCAGCCGGGCTCTTCGTTCAAGCCGATGGTGCTCACCGCGGCCATCCTCCAGGGCATCAACCCGAGCACCACCTACTACACGTCCAAGCCGCTGCACATGCTCGTGCCGGGCTACGGCGTGTGGAACGTGAAGACCTACGACAACACGTACGGCGGCACGATGAACCTCGTGACCGCCACGCTCAAGTCGGACAACTCGGTGTACGCGCAGCTCGACGTCGACGTCGGGCCGAAGAAGGTCGCCCAGGCGGCACACCTGCTCGGCATCAAGACCAAGCTCGACGGGGTCCCGGCCGAGGGTCTCGGCGGCCTGCGCCTCGGCGTCTCGCCGCTCGAGATGGCGAACGCGTACGCCACGCTTGCCGCGGGCGGAATCCGCTCGGAGCCGCAGGCCATCCGCAAGGTCGTCTTCCCGGACGGCAAGGTCGACAACCTCGGCAAGCCCAGGCAGAAGCGGGTGCTGACCGACGGCCAGGCGTACGAGGTCACGAAGATCCTCGAGGAGAACGTGCAGAAGGGCACGGGCACGCACGCCAACATCGGCTGCCCCGCGGCCGGCAAGACGGGAACGACCGACAACTACAACGACGCCTGGTTCGTGGGCTACACGCCCAACCTCGCATCCGCCGTCTGGGTCGGCTATCCGAACAAGCAGGTCGAGATGCGCAACGTGCACGGCATCGAGGTGGCGGGCGGCACCTTCCCCGCGCAGATCTGGCACGACTACATGACCCAGGCCAAGGGCTCCGACTGCAACTCGTTCCCGACGCCGAGCACGCCCGTGCAGTGGTCGTCGTTCTACGGCAAGCACTCGGCGAACGGGCAGAAGTCGAGCAGCGGTCAGTACTACGGCTCGCCCGGCACCGGGACCGGCACGACCACGCCGCCCCCGCCCACGAGCGGCGGAACGGGTACGGGCGGCAACGGCGGCAAGGGCTACGACCCGCGCTTCTACGCGTCGCCGCCGCAGGGGCCGCCGAGCGTGCACAGCCCCGGCCACGGCAATGGCAATGGCGGCGGTCGCGGGAACGGCGGCGGCGGCAACGGCCACTAGGCCGCGGGTCGCGCACGCGGCGCTCGCCGCCCTCTGCGTCGTCTACCTCCTTATCGCCGTCCTGCCGGCGGAGCCCGGTGCGGCGGTGGTGGGCGCCACCGCGGGCGGCTCCCCCGGCTGGCTGCTCGGGCCGCTGCGCGTGCTCGGCACGGGGATGAGCGGCCCGTTGCTCTACGCGGCGCTGTGGGTCGCGCTCGCGCTGTACGTGTTGGTGGTGTGGCGAGCGGGCGAGCTCAGCCGCCGGACCGCCGCGTGGGCGGTCGTGGGCCTCCACGTGCTGTTCCTGCTGGCGCCGCCGCTGCTCTCGCAGGACGTGTTCTCCTACATCGCGTACGCGCGCCTCGGCACCGAGCACGGGCTCGACCCGTACACGCACTCGCCGCTCGACATCCCCGCCGACCCGGTGTTCGCGTTCGCCGGATCCAAGGACGCGGTGTCGGTCTACGGACCGCTCTTCACACTGCCCACGTATCTGCTGGGGCCGCTCGGCGTAGCGGGCGCGTACTGGGTGCTGAAGGTGGTGGCCGCGGCGGCGTCGCTCGGAATCGTGCGGCTGGTGTGGCTGGGTGCCGAGCGGCTCGGGCGCGACCCGCGCGCGCCGGCGCTGCTCGTGGGGCTGAGCCCGCTGGTCCTCGCCCACGTGGTGGCGGCCGCACACAACGAGGCGCTCGTGATGCTCCTGACGATGGCCGGCGTCTACGCGTTCCTGCTGCGCAGGCCTGCGGCGGCAGGCGGGTGGTCGACGCTGGCGGCGGGCGTCAAGGCGTCGGCGGCGATCGTGGTCCCGTACCTCGTCCTCGCCTCGCGGCCGCGCATGTCGCGCGCGGTGGCGGGCGCGGTGGCCGCGGCGATCGGACTGGTGGTGCTCGGGCTGATCGGCTTCGGCACCGACGTGTTCCAGGCGTTCTCGCTGCTCAGCTCGAACCAGGGGCGCTCGTCGCGGCTGTCGCTGCCGTACAAGGTCGCGCACGTGCTGGGCGTGGACCGCGATCCGGTTCGGGCGGCGTTCGCGGCGGCGTTCGTCGCCGTGGCCGTGTGGACGCTGTGGCGGACGTGGCGCGGCGCCGACCCGATCCGCATGGCCGGCTGGGCCACGCTCGCGATCCTGCTGTGCTCGGCCTGGCTCGTGCCGTGGTACCTGCTGTGGCTGCTGCCGCTGGCGGCGCTCGCCTTCGACCGGCGGCTCACGATCGCCACGCTGCTGTTGTCGGGCTGGGTGCTCGCGATCGGCGTCCCGGGGATCTATTAGAGATGGGCGAGCTGTCGCTGATTGCGCGCGTGAGGGAGATGCTCGGCGAGCCGGGCGGGCGCGTGCTCACCGGGCCGGGCGACGATGCCGCCGTCGTGCGCGCGGACGGCGTGGCGGTCACGTCGATCGACACGGTGGTGGACGGCGTGCACTTCGAGCGCTCGACGCACTCGCCCGGCGACGTCGGGCACAAGGCGCTGGCCACGGCGCTGTCCGACATCGCCGCGATGGGCGCGGTGCCCGGCGAGGCGTACGTGTCGCTCGCCCTGCCGGACGGCTTCGGCGAGCAGCAGGCCGTCGAGCTGGTCGGCGCGATGCGCACGCTGGCGGAGCGCAGCGGCACGGTGATCGCGGGCGGTGACGTGGTGTCGGCCCCGGCTCTCCACGTGTCGGTGGCCGTGACCGGGTGGGCGGGCGACCCGGACGATCTGGTCTACCGCAGCGGCGCGCGGCCGGGCGACCTCGTGGGTGTGACGGGCGAGCTCGGAGGCGCCGGCGCGGGCCTCATCGCGCTCCGCGAGGGTGTGCACGACGAGGCGCTCGCGCGCCGCCATCGCCGCCCGGAGCCGCGCCTCGCCGAAGGGCGCGCGCTGGCTGCCGCGGGCGTCACCGCGATGATCGACGTGAGCGACGGGATTGCGACCGACGCCCGCCACCTCGCCGACAGCAGCGGCGTGCGGATCGAGATCGAGCTCGCGCAGCTGCCGCTGGCGCGCGGCGTTCCCGGCGCGAGGTTCGCCGCCACCGCGGGCGATGACTACGAGCTGCTGTTCACCGCCCCGCCCGATCGTCGCGCGGCGATCGACGCCGCGGCGCGCGTGACGTGGCTAGGCGGCGTCGGGGAAGGTTCCGGAGTCGTCTTCCGGGACTCGGGCGGGGGCGACGTCCCGCTCGAGGGCTTCGAGCACTCCGGTTAGCCGCTGCCCGCCGCGGCGCACG
>JAICJV010000100.1 GCA_025928265.1 Thermoleophilaceae bacterium | reverse complement strand
CTCGTGGGCACCCGCATCTACCGCCCCGACACCGGCCGCTTCGAGACCGAGCTCGGCCCTGGGTTCGGCAACTTCCTGCTCGCCGACGAGCTCAACCGCGCGCCCGCGAAGGTGCAGTCGGCGCTGCTCGAGGTGATGCAGGAGCAGCAGGTCACGATCGGCGGCGAGACGTTTCCGATGCCGCACCCGTTCCTCGTGCTCGCCACGCAGAACCCGATCGAGGCCGAGGGCACCTACCCGCTCCCCGAGGCGCAGGTCGACCGCTTCCTGATGAAGGTCGTGGTGGACTACCCGAGCGTCGGCGAGGAGGCAGCGGTGGTCGGCCGCTCGCTCGGACGGCAGGCCGACGTTCACGAGCGGCTCTCGCTCGAGGACCTCGAGCGCTTCGCGGCCGCGACCCACAGCGTGCTTGTGGACCGCGACATCATCGGCTACGCCGTGGCGCTCGCCGACGCCACGCGGCGGCCGGCCGAGTACGGCCTCGACGACGTGGCCGGCTTCATCGACTACGGCGCGAGTCCGCGCGGCCCCATCGGCATCGTGCAGGCGGCACGCGCGCTCGCGCTGCTCCGCGGCCGCGGCCACGTGGCCACCGCCGACGTCCGCGACCTGGCGCCCGACGTGCTGCGCCACCGGCTCGTGCTGTCCTACGACGCGCTCGCCGAGGGCGTCACGGCCGACCAGATCCTCGACCGCGTGCTGGCGACCGTGGCCGAGCCGCCCGCCGACCATCTGAGGCACGCCGCGGCATGAGCCCGGGCGCGCGCCTGCGACCGCCGGCCGGGCGGCAGGGCCCGGGGCCGATCCCGCCGCAGATCGTGGACGGGCTCCAGCTCGTGATGGCCAGGCGCGCCGGCGGCGCGCTGCCGGGCGACACGAAGGCGCCCGGCGTGGGGGCGGGCACCGAGCTCGCCCAGCTCCGCCCCTACGAGGTGGGCGACGACGTCCGCCAGCTCGACCCGGCCGCCAGCGCACGCGCGGGCGAGCCGTACGTCCGCGTCCACGTGCCGGAGCGGACGCTGACCACGTGGGTGGTGGTCGACATCTCACCGTCGATGGCGTTCGGTACCGGTTCGCGGCTGAAGTCGGACGTGGCCGAGGGCGCCGCGCTGGTCGTGGGCCGGCTCGCGATCCGCCGCGCCGGGCGTGTGGCGGTCATGAAGTTCGGCGCTGGGAAGCCGGACCTGCATCCGCCAAGGGCGTCCAAGCCGGGACTCGTGTCGCTGCGCCGCGCGCTGGCGGAGGGCGTGGCGCGCGACGGCCAGGGCGACCGGCAGGCGCTCGCGGGCGCGCTGCGCCGGCTTGGGCGCGTGGCCACGCAGCCCGGCCTCGTCGCGATCATCTCCGACTTCCGCGACCAGGACGGCTGGACCCGTCCGCTCGGCGCCCTGCGCGCCCACCATTCCGTGTTCGCGATCGAGGTCCGCGACCCGCGCGAGATGAGCCTGCCCGACGTCGGGCGCCTCGCGGTCGTCGATCCCGAGACCGGCGAGCACATCACGGTCGACAGCTCGCACCCCAAGCTGCGCCGCCGCTTCGCTTCGATCGAGGCCGAGAAGCGCGCTCGGGTGGCGCGTGAGATGCGCCGTCTCCAGATCGAGCACGCCGTGGTGTCGACCGATGGCGACTGGCTGCGCGAGCTGGGCCGGAGGCTGTCGTGAGCCTCGCGCACCCGCTCTGGCTGCTCGGGCTGCTGGTCATCCCGGTCGCGCTGCTCCTGCAGTACGCGGCGCGCCGTCGCGCCCGCCGCTACGCCGTCCGCTTCACCGCGCTGCCGTCGCTGAAGCTCGCCGCCGCCACGTCGGGGTCGTTGCCGTGGCGGCGTCACCTGCCGCCACTGCTCGCCGGACTCGCCGCCGCCGCGCTCGTGCTCGCGCTCGCCAAGCCGCAGAAGACGATCGCGGTCCCGGTCGAGCGCGCCTCGATCGTCCTCGTCACCGACCACTCGCGCTCGATGCTCGCCACCGACGTCCAGCCCAACCGGCTGCGCGCGGCCCAGAGCGCAGCGCGCAGCTTCCTCGACCAGATCCCGCCGGCCGTGCGCGTGGGAGCGGTCGCGTACTCGGACGCGCCCGACGCGGTCCAGACGCCGTCGGCGAACCACGACGACGCGCGCCGGGTGGTCGACAACCAGGTGGCCGACGGCGGCACCGCGACCGGCGAAGCGCTCCAGGTGGCGATCGGCACGCTGCAACAGCAGAACCGGGGCGGCCAGAAGGTGCCGAGCGCGATCGTCCTGCTCTCCGACGGCAAGACGACGATCGGCCGCGACCCGGTCGCCGTCGCGCGCGAGGCCGGCCGCCTCAAGATCCCGATCTTCACGATCGCGCTCGGCACGTCCGACGCGCTCGTCCCGAACCCGGGGCTCGGCCCACCGCTCCCGGCTCCGCCCGACCCGGCGACGCTGCGCGCGATCTCAGAGGCGTCGGGGGGACGCGCCTTCCGCGCCCAGGACGAGGGCAAGCTCCAGTCGATCTACAAGACGCTCGGCTCGCAGCTCGGCACGAAGCCGGAGAAGCGCGAGATCACAGCCTCATTCGCGATCGCCGGCCTGGTGCTCCTGCTCGCGGCCGGCGCGGCGGCCGTGCGGCTCGGCCCAAGGCTCCCCTAGGGAAATCGAGGTTCCGGTCCCACCGCGCCCGGACCCGCGGCGAACAGGCCGCCGGAACCGAACATTTCCCCCCGCCTAGGGAAATGGAGGTTCCGGTCCCACCGCGCCCGGACCCGCGGCGAACAGGCCGCCGGAACCGAACATTTCCCCCCGCTCACTCGTATCTGCTGTAGCGCTGGAAGACCCAGAACACGCCGTACGCCGCGATCCCGAGCAGCGCGAGCCACACGATGATGCCCGCGCCCCCGTTCAGGAGACGCGACGACGCCGCGAAGGTGAGGATGGCGAGCGCGATCGAGCCGTAGAGGACGGCACGCTGTGTGGTCTCGAGCGAGTCGATCGTGAAGCGGTGCTCGCGGTAGAGGCGGTAGCCGAGAAACGCGATCGCCGCGAAGAAGCCCATGGTGAGCAGCGCGAGGATCACGTTCAGCGTCGGCGCGCCGCCGGGCAGCGCCCAGAAGCCGAGCGCGATGAGCGCGACGATCAGGAAGTTGCGAGCGGCGACCAAGTCAGGGCAAATGCTAGGAGATCGCCCCGGCGCCGGTCAGGGCCAGCACCAGCGTCCCGAGCCCGATCCGGTACGCCACGAAGATGTTGAGCGTGTGGCGCGCCAGGTAGCGCAGCAGGAACGCGATCGACACGTAGCCGACGATGAACGCGAACAGCGTGGCCAGCGCGAGCTCGAACCCGCTCGCGCCGGTGTCGTCGCCGCGGATGAACTTGCGCGACTCGAACAGCGCGCTGATCACGATCGCAGGCGTCGAGAGGAGGAACGAGTAGCGCGCCGCGGCCTCGCGGCCCAGCTCTCGGAAGAGACCGGCCGAGATCGTCGCGCCCGACCGCGACACGCCCGGGATGAGCGCCAGCGCCTGCGCCACCCCCACGAACACACCGTCGTGCGCGTTCATATCCGCGATGTCCCGGGTCTTCTTCGAGAACCGGTCCGCCGCCAGCATGATCAGGCCGAACGCAATCAGCGCGCTCCCGATCAGGTACAGGTCGCGCGCGCCGGTCTCGATCTGGTCCTTGAAGATCAGGCCGAAGATCCCGATCGGGATCGTGCCGATCACGATGTACCAGCCGAGCCGCGCGTCGAGATCGCGCCGCCGCCCGCGCGTGCGAACGCTGTCGAGCCACGCGAGCGCGATCCGCCACAGGTCGCGCCTGAAGTAGATGAGGACCGCGGCGGTCGTGCCGAGCTGGATGACCGCGGTGAACGCGGCGCCCGGGTCGTCCCAGCCGGCGAACGCCGGAATGATCCGCAGGTGACCGGTGCTCGAGATCGGCAGGAACTCCGTGAGACCCTGCACGATTCCGAGGATGATTGCCTCGAACGCCGACATTGACGGCGGCCGAGACTAGCGGCTGTCCTTCGCGCGCTCCTTGGCGTCGGACTCCTGCTGCGCGCCCTTCTCACGCCAGCGCTTGCGCGCCTTCTCGATCTCCTCGACGGCCTCCTCGCGGCTGTGCCAGCCGTCCACCTTCACCTTCTTCTGCTCGAGGTCCTTGTAGACCGAGAAGAAGTGCGCGATCTCCTGCTGCAGCTGCTCGGGCAGGTCGTCGAGCTCCTCCAGCGTGTTCCAGGCCGGGTCCGAGAGGGGGACGCAGAGCACCTTGTCGTCGATGCCCTTGTCGTCCTCCATCCGGAACAGGGCGATCGGCTTGACCGGGATCACGCAGCCGGGGAACGTCGGCTCCGAGACGCACACCATCGCGTCGTGCGGGTCGCCGTCCTCCGCGTGCGTCTGCGGGATGTAGCCGTAATCGGTCGGATAGACCATCGACGAGAACAGGAACCGATCGAGCACGATCGCGTCCAGCTCCTCGTCGTACTCGTACTTGTTGCGCGACCCCTTTGGGATCTCGACGTAACAGAGCAGGGGGTCGTCGCTTCGGGCTTCGTCTGCCATGGCGGACCATTATCCAGTTGCGCCGATAAGATGCGCCGCGATGCGCAGGCGGATCGCCACCACAGCCCTCGCCACCACTCTTCTGTCGCTCGCCCTGAGCGCGCCCGCGCTCGCCGACGGCTTCGGCACGGGCGGCGGCGCCGGCGAGGGCCTCGCCGGCGAGACGAACGACAAGGCGGTCACCTTCTTCTGCCTCGGCGTGCTGCTGTTCTTCGTGCTGATCGTGATCTTCGGCACGATGATCCAGAGCTCGCTCGACAAGCGGAAGAACGCGCGCAAGGCCGCAAAGATGCGCCAGCGCGTCGGCTGGTAGCAGGCGGCGCGGCCGGTGGCCGTCAGCTACGAACGCCAGGGCGCCGCGGCGGTCCTGACCATCGACCGGCAGGAGCGCCGCAACGCGGTCGACGGGCCCACTGCAGATCTGCTCCAGGAGGCGTTCGACCGTTTCGAGGACGATGACGACGCACGCGTGCTGGTCGTGACCGGCGCCGGTGGCGTCGCGTTCTGCGCCGGGGCGGACCTCAAGGCGATCGACACCTTCGAGCCGCGACTGCTGAGCGACTACGGGCCGTTCGGCTTCACCCGGAAGATCGCCTCGAAGCCGACCATCGCGGCCATCTCCGGCTGGTGCCTCGCGGGCGGGATGGAACTGGCGCTGTGGTGCGACCTCCGGATTGCAGCCGAGGGGTCCACGCTCGGGTTCACCGAGCGCCGCTTCGGCGTGCCGCTCATCGACGGCGGGACCCAGCGGCTGCCGCGCATCATCGGCCTCGGTCGGGCGCTCGACCTGATCCTCACCGGGCGCCTCGTGCACTCCGCCGAGGCACTCGAGATGGGGCTGCTGACCGAGGTCGTCCAGCCGGGCCGGCACCTCGACCGCGCGCTCGAGATGGCCGAGGCGCTGGCCAACTTCCCGCAGGAGACGATGCTTGCCGACCGCCGCGCCGCGCTTGAGGGCATCGGCATGACATTCGAGGAGGGACTGCGCTTCGAGAGCGCCGCCGCGCTCGAGGTCTTCGAGGTCGCGCAGCGCGGCGCCGCCCGCTTTGCCGCCGGTGAGGGCCGTGGCGCCGCGGGAGCCGGTGCGTAGACTCGACGCGTGCCGCCCAACGCGATCGAGGTACGGGAACTGCACAAGAGCTACGGCCGGTTCGAGGCCGTCCGCGGCATCTCGTTCGAGGTCAAGCGCGGCGAGGTATTCGGCCTGCTCGGCCCGAACGGCGCGGGCAAGACCACGACCGTCGAGATCCTCGAGGGCTACCGCGAGCGCTCGGCCGGCGAGGTGTCCGTGCTGGGCTTCGACCCGGACCACGCCGGCATGGAACTCAAGCAGCGCGTGGGGGTCGTACTCCAGACGATGGGCTTCTACCCCAACGCGACCGTGCGCGAGTCCGTCGAGCACGTGGCCGGCTTCTATCCCAGCCCACGCGACGTGCGCGAGACGATCGCGCTTGTGGGGCTCGACGGCACCGAGGACAAGCGCGCCCGCCAGCTGTCCGGTGGCCAGCGGCGGCGGCTGGACCTGGCACTGGCGCTCGTCGGCGACCCCGAGCTGATCTTCCTCGACGAGCCCACGACCGGCTTCGATCCGGCCGCCCGGCGCACCGCCTGGAGCGTGATCCGCCGGCTCAAGGAGCTCGAGAAGACCGTGCTCCTGACCACGCACTACCTCGACGAGGCGCAGGAGCTGGCCGACCGCGTGGCGATCATCAAGAACGGGCTGATCATCGCGGCCGGGCCGCCGTCCGAGCTGACCCCGGCGAGCGCCTCGTACCGCGTCTCATACGACGGGGACGGCGGTCGCGTCGAACTCGAGACCGACGACCCCACCGAGCTGCTCCACCGCATCACCTCCGAGGCGCTCGCGCGCGGCGACCGGCTGCGCAACCTGAGCGTGTCGCGGCCGACGCTCGAGGATGTCTACCTCGAGCTGACCGCAGAGGAGGAGTCCGCCGCAGTCACGCCGGAGAGCGTGCCCACGTGAGCACGACCGCGACGCTCGCCTGGCGCGAGTTCCGCTTCCAGCGCCGCATGTTCTGGCGCAATCCGACCGCCGCGTTCTTCACGTTCGTGCTGCCGGTCTTCTTCCTGATCCTGATCGCGACCGTCTTCTCGCTCAAGCAGAGCGACCTGAACCAGCTCGTCCCCGGGATCGCCGGCATGGCGGTCATGTCCGCCACCTTCGTCTCGCTCACCTACAACCTGGTCTTCATCCGCGAGCAGGGGATCCTGAAGCGCATCCGCGGAACGCCGGAGCCGATGGGGTCGTACTTCGGCGGTGTCATCTCGAACTCGATCTGGAACGCGATCCTGCAGGTCGTGATCATCGTCGTCCTCGGGCACGTGTTCTACAGCGTGCCGTGGCCGCAGGACTGGATCGAGCTGGTGGTGATCACGGTCATCGGAGTCGCGGCGTTCGCCTCGCTGGGGATCGCGATGGCCCAGGCGATCCCGAACTTCGACAGCGCACCGGCCTACGTGAACGCGATCTTCCTCCCGATGCTGTTCATCTCGGGGACCTTCTACTCGACCGACCACCTGCCGAGGGCGATCGCGGCGATCGCCTCCGCCCTGCCGCTCAAGCACATCATCGACGGCCTCTACGGCGCACTCGTGAGCGGCAAGGGCCTCGAGCACCACGTGCCGGCGATCCTCGTTCTGCTCGGCTGGTGCGCCATCGGGCTGTTCCTGGCGGTGCGCTACTTCCGCTGGGAGTAGCTCCCCTCGATCTCGACGGGCACTTCGGCCAGCGGGGTGCGCTCCCATTCGTCGCGCAGGATCCGCAGCACCGCCACATCGCGCGGCGTGCCGGCGTGAATGTGCCAGCCACGCAACACGCCCTCGTGCACGAATCCGAGCCGCTGGAGCGCGGCGATCGAGCGCACGTTCTGTGGGGACGCGAGTGCGGTGACCCGGTTCAGCCCGAGCGCGCGGAAGGCCATCGCGAGCACGAGCGCCTTGGACTCGCGGTTCGCGCCACTGCCCCAGTGCGAGCGGCCCAGCCAGGTGCCGATCACCGCACGCCGGTCGCGTTGCGAGAAGTCGCTCAGCCCCGTGATGCCGATCAGACGGCCGTTGCGGAAGATCCCGAATTCGAGCCGCTCGCCTCGCTCGCGCTGCTCACCGAGCGACGCGATGAACGCCTCGGCCTCGGCCTGCTCGCGGTAGGGGCCCCACGAGAAGAAGCGCGTGACGTCCGGGTCGCTGCCGAGCTGGAACAGCGCTGGTGCGTCGTCCTGCGTCAGGTAGCGCAGGGAGTAGGCCGAGCCGCGGACGACCATCGTCAGAAGCGCAGCGCGGGGCCGTGGCGGCGCAGCCAGCGCTCGTGCTCGCGGTAGCGCGGGCAGCGCTTGCCGACGAGCCGCCAGAAGCGCTGCGAGTGGTCGAGCACCTCGAGGTGGGCGACCTCGTGCTCCACCACGTAGTCCACGACCTCCGCGGGCGCGAGCAGCAGCCGCCAGTTGAAGCTCATCGCGCCGCTCGACGAGCAACTGGCCCAGCGCGTGCGCTGGGCGCGCACCGACAGCCGCTTGTAGCTCGTGCCCGCGCGGACGCAGGCGGCGTCGAGCCGCGGCGCGATCTCCTCGCGCGTGCGCTTGCGGTACCACGCCTCGAGCGCATCGCGGAGCGGGCGGCGGCCGGGCTCGCCCAGCTTCACGTGCAGGACGCCGCCGGGCCCCAGCGCAACGTGCGAGCGCACGCGGCCGGGCTCGACAAGCACCCGCAACACCAGCTGACGGCCCATGTACGGAACCGTCCCGCCGTCCTCGAGCCGGATGCCGGCGTTCTCCTCGGCCGCCTGGATCCGCCGCAGCGTCCGCTCGATCCAGGCGCGCTTCTCCTGCACGAACGGCTCCACGTGCTTGAGCGCCATGCGCTGCGGGATCACGACCTCCACCCCGTCCGCGTCCACCACGATCCGCGCGTTGCGGGCGCGGTCGGAGCGGCGCACGGTGTAGGCGATGCGGTACTCGGCCTGGGCCATGGCCGAGGAACGATAGGAAGCGCCGCGGTCGGCTCGACGGTGAAGACCTCACCGTTTCGTGCTGAAGGTAGGGGGGTGATGAGCGACGCCGCCGAAGTTCCGCGCCTCGTGCAACTCTGGGACGAACGCTTGCGCCGCGACATGAGCAGATTTGACCTTCCCGCTCCGGAGGTAGTCGAGACCGGGTCGCTGCTGCGTGAGCCGGCATCCGAGGACGACATAAGGCTCGCGGAAGACCGGCTTGGCGTGAGCCTTCCGCCGACGTATCGGGCATTCCTGCTGACCTCGAACGGCGCACATGCGAGTTCGCTGGGCCCGGAGGTGCAGCATTGGGGCGAAACCAGGCGCCATGGCTTCGTGTCCGCTGACCGGATCAGGCGACTTGCTGAGGTCGACGATGGCCCATTCCTGATCGGGATCTGGACGGGCGACGCCATCTTCATCGACCCCGAGCGTGACAAACCGCCACAGGGCGACGAGATCGCCGCTGTTGCCTACTACGTGCCGATGCGAGATGCCCTCCTGATCAGCGAGCCGATGGATGTCTTCAAGGACCTCCTCGTCCCGCGCGCGGGAAGGGAGGCGTGGGAGGTGTGGCAGTTCGAAAAGGAGGGCGCCGGCGCGTATCGCGATTTCGCAGCGTTCCTCCGCAACCAAATCAACCGGCCAGACCGGCGACCGAACCCCGAGCTCGCTGATCTGTACGCCGCCGAAGTCCGCGATGGCAAGCGTCCCCGCCTGCACGACCTAGCGGAGATAGGCGACCCGCGCGTCGGACCACTCGCGTTCGCATACATGCTCGACCCAAACGTCGACGAGTTCTGGAAGCGCGGCTGGGCGCAACCCGTAGGGAAACTTGCCGATCCGGCGTTCATAGGCGATCTGCGGCGGGTGTACGAACAAGCGACATTGCCGGATTTCAGGATGGAACTCCTTCATGCGCTAATCCGCTGCGGCGACCCGGAGATCGGGAAGACGCTGCGCGCCATTGCGGCCGACCCCGATGACGGAGCCCAGCGTTGGGCGGGCCTCGTACTCCCTCAGTTACAGCGTGCGCCCCCAGCCGGCGCGCCGTGGCCGTTGTCGCAATAGACGAGACCCGGCGTACGTCGACCTCGCAGCCTTCCGCCATTCGTCGTCCGGAGCGGAAGTGTGCGTGTTTGCGGGTTCGTTGTCGATCTACCGCCCCTATAGGG
>JAICJV010000127.1 GCA_025928265.1 Thermoleophilaceae bacterium | reverse complement strand
CCGAGCACTTGACGTTGCGCACGAAGACGTCGCCGTAGGCGCCGAGCGAGACGACGCCCTCCTGGATGCGCGCGCCGCCGGAGTCGTTGATCCCGATGACGGGGCAGCCGATCTTGGCCGCCAGGTCCATCACCTTCACCATCTTCTCGCCCATCACCTCGCCGAGCGAGCCGCCGAACACGGTGAAGTCCTGCGAGAAGACGCAGACCGGCCGGCCGTCGATGGTGCCGTGGCCGGTGACGACCGCGTCGCCCCAGGGCCGGTTCTTGTCCATCTCGAAATCGTGCGTGCGGTGGCGCACGAACGTGTCGAGCTCCTGGAACGAGCCGGGGTCGAGGAGCTTGTCGATGCGCTCGCGCGCGGTCAGCTTCCCGCGCTCGTGCTGCTTCTCGACGGCGGCCTCGGATCCGGCCTGGGCGGCCTGGCGCAGCTCGTCGAGCTGCTCGACCTTCTCTTCGTAAGTCTCGGGGTTCTTCTGGCGGCTCATACGGGCGGGGATCCTACCCGCCCCCTGCCGCTATTCGTTCACAAAGGGCTTGCGATGCGCGGACCCGAGGTCGTCGAGCAGCGTGTTCATCCGCTCCTCGATGTCGTCCGGAGCCGGCGGCGGTGGGGGAGCCTGCTTCTTGAAGATGCGCCCGAAGAAGCCGTTGCGGGCCACCTGGGCCTCCAACTCCTCGACCCACGCCGTGAGCGTGACCTTGGTGCCCCAGCTCGAAGGCTCGAGACGAGCGAGCCCGGCCGCGCCGTCGGCTTCCCAGGCAAGCTCCCGCTCGGGCTCCACCGCCCGTACGTTCACCGCCCCGACGGCCGTGCCAAGACGGTCTCCCTCGAGCTCCGCCCACAGCTCGGGCGGAGACTTGACCAGCGTTCTGGATACCTCGTAAGTCGCCATCGCCGGAAGGTTCGCCCTGACGCCGGACGTTCCTTCAGCGGACCTTCGCCACTCCTCGCCTTCCGGCAGCGTTCCAGCGGACCCGCACCTTCCCCCGGCGGTGCTTGCGAAGCCTCATCACGAGCCGCTTCGTGCCGGCCCTGCGGAGCCGCACCGTCCGCCTGGCCACGGTCCGCTTGCGGACCACGGCACGCAGCTTGACCACCACGGCCCTGCTGCTCTTGATGGTCACGCGGACGCGTCGCCGCTTCTTGGTCCGGCGGGCGGTGACCTTGAGGATCTCGCGGGCGCTCCCTGCGCCGGCCGTGCCCGCGAAGCTGGGCGTCCTCGCCGCGGAGCAGTTCCTGGTGGCCGCGTCCGCGTCGACGATCCCGTACCCCATCACCGGGTCGTAGCTCCCGCCGCCCGACGAGGTCGTCCGGATGCACTCGAGGATCTGCCCGTTCGTCAGTCCCTTCGCGGCGAGCAGCGCGGCCACGCCCGAGACGAACGGCGCGGCCATCGAGGTGCCGGCGAAGGTGTCGTAGCCCGACATCGCGCCGGCGCCGGTGCACGGATCGCCCCCCGGCCACACGGTCGACCAGATGTCCTCGCTGTCCTCGCAGAAGAGCGGGTCGCCCACGCCGCCGGGCGCTCGCACGCCCACCACGTGCTCCGGGCTCAGGGGGAAGTTCGAGTAGTAGCTCGGCAGCCCGCGGCGGTCGGTGGCGCCCACGCATATGGCGTTGGCCGCGGCGGCCGGATAGCTGCACAGCGGGATCGACTCGTTCCCCGCGGCTGCCACGACGACTGCGCCCTTCGAGAAGGCGTACTTGACCGCGTCGGCGACCGCGGCGTTCAGCGGCGGCGCCTCACCCACGATCGGCGTGCCGCCGAGGCTGAGGTTGATCACCTTCGCGCCGTGGTCGGCGGCGTACTTGATGCCGGCGATGACCGTCGGGTCGTCGCCGGACCCGTCGGCACCCAGCACGCGCACCGGCATGATCGTCGCGGCGGGCGCGGTGCCCGCCCCGCCGATCCCGTTGTTCGAGACCGCAGCCGCGATGCCCGCGACGTGGGTGCCGTGGCCGTTCTCGTCCTGGGGCCCGGGGCAGCCCTGGTCGGCCGGCGGCGTGAGGTCCGCACCGCCGGCGAGATTCGCGGCGAGGTCCGGATGCACCAGGTCCACACCGGTGTCGACGACGGCGATGGTGGCGCCCGCGCCGCGGTCGCCGCGTGCCCACGCGGCAGGTGCGTGGATCTGGCTGAGCCCCCACTGGTCGGGGAAGACGGGGTCGTTCACCGGCTGCGGGCCCGGGTTCGACACGTCGGACGGCGCTCCGCCGCTGTAGGCCGAGGCCGGGTACGAGCACGTCGTCGCGGCGCTCGCGGGCGCGGCGAGAACCGCGAGACCGAGGGTGGCCGCCAGCGCAGCGATCACACGCATGGGATTTGGAGGTACCCGCTCGGGATCTACCTCAAAACGAGTCCGGGGCGCCCGTGAGGCGCCCCGGAACTGACCCAAGACCCATTTTCGCTCGAGAGGGGGGCCGGGCTCTCGGCGCCGAAGTCTCTACGTCATGGAGTGTCGGTTCGAACGGCTTCTGCCGATATGGGGTGGAGACCCCATCTTCGGTATGAAGATCACCCGCTCTCAGACTTCGCTTCTCGGCCAGGTAGTGGCCGTGAACGTGCTGCTCGTGGTGGCGACGCTGTTCGCCGCCAGCGCCGCGGCCAACCTCAACCTCGACCTGAAGGACCAGCGCAGCCAGTTCGCGCTGCTGGCGTTCACGATCATCCTGGTCCTGCTCGTGAACATCCTCATGGTACGCCGGCGCTTCTCCCCGCTCGAGGAGCTCACCGACCGGATCGAGTCCGTCGATCCCGCGCAGCCGTCGGAGTTCGAGGCGCCGCCCGGCGGCGTGGGCACGCAGGAGGTCGCCCGCCTTGCGCGCTCGTTCCAGATGCTCCTCGCGCGCGTCGATGCCGAGCGCCGGCGGAGCGGCCGGCTCGTGCTGCGCGCGCAGGAGGAGGAGCGCCGCCGCCTCGCGCGTGACCTGCACGACGAGGTGAACCAGGCGCTCACCGCCATCCTGCTGCGGCTCGAGGCTGCCTCGCACGCCGCGCCGCCCGAGCTGTCGGACGAGCTCGGCGAGCTCAAGCGGCTCGTGAACCAGGCGATGGAGGAACTGCTCCAGCTCGCCCGCCAGCTGCGGCCCACCGCTCTCGACGACCACGGCCTGCTTCCGGCGCTCGCGACCCACGTGCGCCGCTTCGCCGCCCAGACCGGCATCCAGGCCGACCTCGAGACGCGCGGCGAGCCCGACCTCTCGCCCGATCACGAGATCGCGGTCTACCGCGTCGCGCAGGAGGCCCTCGCGAACATCGCTCGTCACGCCGGCGCGAACAGCGTGAAGCTCGAGCTCGACACATCCGGCGAGGACCTCGAGCTGCGCGTGAGCGACGACGGCTGCGGCTTCGACACGCGCGGGCGCCGCCGCGGGCTCGGTCTCGACGGTATGACCGAGCGCGCACGCCTCATCGGTGGCGAGCTGTCGATCGACTCGCGACCGGGTGCCGGCACGCAACTCGTGATGAAGGTGCCAACGTGCTGAGGATCCTCGTTGCCGACGACCACGGCATCGTGCGGTCGGGCCTGAAGATGCTGATCGAGCGCCACGACGGCATGAACGTGGTGGCCGAAGCCGGCGACGGCGTGGATGCCGTGTCCGCCGCCCAGCGCGCCCGCCCCGACGTGGCGATCCTCGACGTGGCGATGCCGCGCATGACCGGGATCCAGGCCGCGCGCGAGATCCGCGCCCACTGCCCCAACACCGCCGTGCTGCTGCTCTCGATGCACGACGACGAGCGTTACGTACACGACGCGCTGCGCGCCGGCGCGTCGGGCTACGTGCTCAAGCGCCAGGCCGACGCCGAGCTGATCGAGGCGGTGCGCTCGGTGGCCGGCGGCGGTCGTTATGTGTCGTCGCTGCCGGGCCTCGACCTCGACTCCGATTGCCACGAGGACCCGCTCACTCCGCGCGAGCTCGACGTGGTGAAGCTGATCGCCGAGGCGTACACGAACCGTCAGATCGCCGAGATCCTGAGCGTGTCCGAGAAGACGGTGGAGTCGCACCGCGCGAACGTGCTGTCGAAGCTCGGGATGCGCGACCGCGTGGAGCTCGTGCGCTACGCGATCAAGCGCGGCCTGGTCGAGCCGTAGAGCACGCCCGCGTTCTCGGCGGCGCGGACGACCCGCTCCATCGCGAGCGCCTGGCGCCGCAGCAACGTCGCGGCCAGCGCGCCCAGCGCCGACACGAGCAGCTGTCGCGCCGCAGCCGCGCGCGACCGGCCGCGGCGCATCCCGAGCACGGTGCCGAATGCGAACCGCCGGCGGACGAAGGACGCGCGCGTGAGGCGCTCGGCACCGATCACATGACGCACGGCGGCATCCGGCACGTAGCGCACGCGCATGCCACGGCGCACGAGCGCGCGCTGCACCTCGTCCTCCTCGGCAAAGAAGATCCGGCTGCCGGAGTGCCCGAGTCCCGGGTCGAAGCCGCCCAGCTCGCGCAGCGGCGCGACGCGGAACGAGACGTTCGCCCCGTAGACCGCCTCCTCGTCCGGGTCGAGGTCGCGCACCTCGCTGCCGCGGTCGAGCAGCGTGAGCGTGTGCGCGATTCCGTCCGAGAACCAGCGCGGCGGCTCGGTCGAGTACAGCGGGCGGATCGGCCCTCCGATGCACGCGACGTCGTCCGGCGCTTCGTACCAGCGGCGCCGTAGCGCGTCCCACCAGCCGTCCTCCACCACGGCGTCGTCGTCGACGAACGCGAGCACTCCGGCATCGGTCCACTCGAGCGCGCGGTTGCGCGCGCGGGACAGACCCGGCTGCGGCTCGGAGAGCACGGTGCCGGCGAAAGCGGCGCGATGCGCGGCCACCTCCGGCTCCCTCAGACCGCTTGTCACCAGCGCCACCGAATCGGCGCCGGCCTGCGCCCCGAGCGCCGCGAGACAGTCAGCGATCGCACGCGGAGAGCGGTTTGTGCAGACCGCAATCCGTATATCCGTGTTCATATGAGGGCGAGCCTACGCAGCCCGCTGGCTGTCTAGACTTTCAAGACAGACCCTCGACCGGAAAGCCCAGGGCAGGCAGATGCAGGAAATGGTGATCTACGGCGTGAGCTTTGACATGGTCGGCAAGCAGCCGATCGTGCTTCTGAAGACGCGCGACGGGAACAAGTTCCTGCCGATCTGGATCGGTCACCCGGAGGCCGCCGCGATCCTGATGAAGCTGCAGGGCGCGAACACGCCGCGGCCTATGACCCACGACCTGCTCAACGACATGCTCGAGCGGCTCGACGTGTCGTGCAGCCAGGTCGCCGTCACCGAGCTGCGCGAGAACACCTTCTACGCGTCGATCACGCTGAGGATGGACGGCCGCGAGGTCGAGATCGACTCACGCCCCTCGGATGCCCTCGCGCTCGCGGTGCGGACCAAGGCGCCGATCTTCGCCGCCGAGGACGTGATCGCCGAGTCCGCGATCGAGTTCGAGCACGAGGTCGAGGACCAGGAGGACGTGGTCAACAAGTTCAAGGAGTTCCTGG
>JAICJV010000054.1 GCA_025928265.1 Thermoleophilaceae bacterium | reverse complement strand
GCTTACACGCCTGCGGAATCGTCAACCCCTGCGCCTGCAGCTTCTCGTGCTCACGCAGCTTCGCGACTATCTGCTCCGCGCTATAGCGCTTCGCTCTCGGCATCGATCCCCTCCAATCGAACTCTCACTTGCGAGAACTACGACAGAAGAGGTGGACCGAAATACGGGGGGCCGGACACAGAGAAAAACGCACTACCCCTACGTCAAGCACGTCTACATAGGGATGCGCTGGCCGAACGCTGCTTCGATCCACTACTACCAGGGCGACAACCATCACGACCGCGGCTTTGAAGCGGAGAGCTGGCCGGTCCGCAAGCTCTGGGCAACCGACTGGACTGCCAAGCGCTCGCAGAAGGGCTGCCTGTGGACGACGTCCGCCAACTGTCACGGCAACTGGAACTCGAACCTGCCCGACAGCTACCGCGACGACCTCGCCTACGACGGCGACCGGAAGGAGTTCGCTGTCGGATCGGCCGACGGCAGAGCGATCCGATACGGGCGATCCTACTTCGCCGAATGGCTCACCAATCACGGCAAGACCGCGACCGGTCACGTTCTGCTCGACGGTCAGGCGACGCGCCGGCCGAGCACGGCCAAGGAGTGGGGCTACTGCCAGTCCAAGATGGACGCCGACAAGGCATGTTTCTTCGCCAACGGCACCAAGCGTGTCGGGGCGTATCCTGTCAACCACGGCGTCTACCACTTCAACTACCCTTAGCGCGCGATGAGTCGCCTTCGGAACGTCCGCGGCTCGCGCCTCCGGCTCGTCCTAGCAGCGGTATGTGTGACAGTGCTACTGGGCGCATATCTCTCGTTTGATCGCATCGGGGCGGACTGCGGCGACAGCCCGGCTGGATGGGTCTGCAACACGCGCGCAGACGTTCTACTCGACGCTGAATTCGCGGCCGCGGCAGGACTCGTTTTAGTCCTCGTCTGGGAGCTAGTCAGCCGCGTACGCTCACGCATGCGGCGTGGCTAGACGACGTACTCAGACGCTTTGGGAGACCCACTAGAAGTCACCCCGGGCCTCGATGCCACCGGGCAACGCCGCCGTGTCCTGTCAGTCGGGTGGGTCGGAAGCCCGGCGCCCGATAGCGCGCGCGTAGTGTCGATACGCCTACGTAGTTGGCTGACGCGCCTGGGCCGGTCATTCGACCACGCGGCCTAACAGACCCGCGGAGGTCGTGCCTCTAGTCCAGCCCGCCGCTGTCGACCTCGAGCGCCGGAGCACTGCGACGGTCGCCGGGCGCGCGGACGAGCAACCGCACCTCGCGCGCGAAGCTCTGGGCCGCCGTGAGGTAGACGGCCTGGCGCAGGTTCACGCGCAGCGTGGCGAGCGCGGTCGCACGGGCGGCCGCGCCGTCCTGCGTGCGTGAGTCCCCGGCCGCGCGGACGCCCAGCAGCTCGACGTCCTGGAGCGCGAGGAAGGTGCGGCCGGCGCCGCTGCGAGTCTCGGTGGTGACGAGCACATCGACGCGTGTTCCCGGTGCGGCGTCGGCGAGCGCCTGCCCGCCCGCCACCGGGATCTCGATTGCCCGCTGGCCGCGCGCCAGCGGCGCGGGCTCGCCCGCGGCGCTTCCCGTGGCCGACGCGAACGTGCCGGCGGTCAGGTAGCCGCCCGCGGCGACCGGCGCGCCGGCGCGGCGGCCGACCGCCTGCTCCGGCGCCGACAGCGCGTCGGCCGGAACGAAGCGCTCGGGCACCTGGCGGATGGCCAGCGTGCCTGCCTTCACTCGGTTGCCCGCGGCCACGTCCTGGCGCGCCACGAGCACAGGCACCAGCGATCCGACCTGCGCCTCGACCTCGGCGGCACGGCCGCTCACACGCGAAGCGGCGATGCCGCCCGCTACGACCGCCAGCGCGAGCATCAGCAGCGCGCGCCGCCGCCGCGGGTTCATCCCCTGAGCGGCAGGTCGAGCGTCGCCCGGAACTCGCGATCGTCGGAGTCGAGGGCGAGCCTGCCACCCGCGTCCCGCGCCGCCGCCGCGGCGATGCCGAGTCCGCGGCCGCGCTCGGCCACGCGCACCGGAACGGCCACCGGCGGTCGCTTCCGGTTGACGATCTCCACGCGCACGACCGCGTCTCCGTCGCCGTGCTCGGCGGCGTTGGCGAGGAGATTCCCGACCGCCTGAGCCGCGC
Organism: Thermoleophilaceae bacterium; assembly: GCA_025928265.1. Classification (GTDB taxonomy): domain Bacteria; phylum Actinomycetota; class Thermoleophilia; order Solirubrobacterales; family Thermoleophilaceae; genus JAICJV01. Next base: position 18,031 of record JAICJV010000054.1, on the reverse strand, counting down.
GCGCATCCGAGCTGACCGTGCCCGCCCGCCAGTCGAGGCTCGCTCCCCACGCCTCGGCCGAGGAGCGAACAACGCGTTCAAGATCTGCGCGGGGTGCATGCGCACGCCTGCCGCGACGCGCCGCGGTCAGGTCGTCGAGTGCGAGCCGGGCGCGGAGCAGCTCCGCCTCGAGGTCCACCTGCCTCCCCCGCCTGATCGACTCGGCGGCCAGCGCCACCGCAGCCAGCGGCCCGCGCAGCTCGTGCTCCGCGCGCGCCACCAGCTCGAGGCGGCGGCGCAGCCGCGCGACCGCCAGGAGCAGAAGCAGCACGAGCGCCCAGCTCACGCCGCCTCCAGCAGCCGGTAGCCCACGCCGCGCACGTTCATCACCCAGGCGCGGCCGAGCTTCTTGCGCAGCCGGCAGGCGTGCGCGTCGACCGTGCGCGTCGTGCCGGGCGAGCGATAGCCCCACACGTCCCGCAGCAGCTCCTGCTTCGGAACGACGCGCGTCGGCTCCGCGGCAAGCGCATGCAGCAGCGCGAACTCCTTCGCCGACAGATGGATCAGCTCGTCGCCCAGCCGCACCTCGCGCGTGGAGGGATCGACCAGCAGGTCACCGACTCTTACCGGTCCGCGCCTCACGCGGCCCTCCGCGCGCCGCAGCAGCGCGCGGACGCGGGCCACGAGCTCCGAGTAGGAAAAGGGCTTCACCACATAGTCGTCCGCGCCGCGCGCGAAGCCGCGCACCCGCTCGACCTCGCTCCCCCGCCCGGACAGCACCAGCACCGGCACGTCCGGGTCGAGCTTGGTGCTCGCGCCATCGGCGGAGCGAAGCCGGTCGAGCACCTCGAGGCCGCTGCCGCCGTCCAGCATCACGTCGAGCACGATCAGGTCCGGCTGGCGGAACTCGATGGCGCGGATCGCCTCGCCCGGCGCGCTCGCGCAGGCGACGGAGAAGCCGTCGGCGGCGAGATTGTCGGCCAAGAACGCGGCCGTGGCGGGGTCGTCTTCGACTATCAGGACGCTGCTCACACAGACGTAAGTCGAGCCCGAAGAGACTTCGCCCCCATATCAAACGGATGGAATGCAAGACCCGTTGCATAGGGGCTACCTGAGAAGGAAACGGGGATACGATGCCGACGCCTCGCGTGCAGGGCTACTGATTTGCGGCGGGGCGGACGACTACTGCCGCAGATGGATCCGAACACCACAAGGCGAGGAAATTACGAGTCCGGCTCGGACTACGTGCTCGAGTACGGCGAGCTGCGCTTCACGTTCAACGAGCGCGACTTCGCCGAGCGCGTGGAGCAGGCCGCGATCAAGCTCGATTTCGTTCCGGGACAGCTCGGCGACGACGAGCGCGAGGACCTCGTGAACCTTGCGGTGAACGGCGAGGTCGGCGACGAGCCGCACTCGAGCCTGGGCGAGCACGTGAACGCGTGCTGGCAACGGCTCGTGGGTGCGTCGGATCGCTCACTCGTGCACTGGCTGCGGCGGCTCGTATTCCGCGGCGCCTGGCTCGACCAGCGCGTGATGGAGGGCGAGCTCGAGATCGTCTTCGACGACCAGAACCACACCTTCGGCTATGCACAGCCCGACCGCGACTTCGAGGTCATCGAGCTGTCGCCCGAGCCGAGCTGGGCCGAAGTGGCCTACCGCCCCGCGGCCTAGCCGACGCCCCTCAGGAAAGAAGGTCCGCGCGCAGCGTGCCCGAGCCGGGCGCCAGCTTCGGCTGATCGCCCTCGGACGGCTCGAGGATGATGCGCGTGGTGGCCAGGCGCATCGGCTCGCCGGCGAGGCCGGTGGATGCCACGACCGTGAGCGTGCCGCCCTCCTCGGTGGCACGCGCGGCGCCGAACACGCGGCGTGCCACGCTCGGCGGCAGCGCGTCGAGCGAATCGATCACCAGCGCGGCGTGGCGCCCCTGCTCGACGGCGCGCTTGCCGCGCTCGACGGCCATCTCGGCCGCCTGCGCCTGCTCCTCGACCGGGCGGTCGAACGCACCGCCGGCAACGGCGAAGCCGGACTCGGCACGGCGCCACTCCGTGACCTCCTCGGGGCGCGCGCCCGCGAGCACGACGACCACGTCGATGTCGCCGCCGGTGAGGGCCCCCGCCATGCGGCGCAGCATCGTGGTGATCCCGGAGCCGACCGGACCGCCGACCGCCACACGCGAGCCGCGGCCGAATGGGACCGCGTCGAGCCCGTCGGGCGACTGAATCTTCTGCGACGCGAACACCGGGGTGAGGTCGTCGAAGCGGCGGCGCTCGCCGTCACGCGCCTCGGCCTCGCCGCCGTTGACCTTGTCGATGCGCACGAGCGACGGATGGCGCTCGTTGCGGCGCGGCGCGCGGACCGGGCCCTCGATCTCGTCGCCGGAGCGAAGCTCGCAGCGCCGGATCTGCGCCGGCGACACGTACACGTCCTCGCTCGAGTGCGCGAACGGCTGCGGCCGCATGAAGCCGCTCCCGTTGGGGAGGATGTCGAGCACGCCGGAGCGAACCTCGGCGTCCTCGTCCGAATCGGACTCCTCCGGCTCCTCAGCCTTCTCGGCCTTCTCAGCCTTCTCAGCCTTCTCAGCCTTCTGAGGCCTTCCGGGCTTCTCTGCGTCTGCGTCTTTGGAGTCCTGCGTCTTGCGTCCGCGCCCTCCGCGAGAGCGACGCCGCTTGGGACGCTCCTCTTCCCCGGAAGCGCCGTCGCCGTCGTCGTCGCCGCCACCACCGTTCCCGAGAATCGCCTCGATCAACTTCTCCCGCCGCAGCAGGCGAAAGCCCTCGATCCCCAGCTCCGACGCGATGGCGTGAAGGTCGGACAGCGGGCTCTGCTCGAGCTCTTTGCGGTCGAGAACGGCCATTGCGGCGGGCAACTATGCCACACGACCCCGGACGGGCTCGCGTCGCAGCGCCGGATCGAGCCGCAGATCCGCGGGCACCTCGCGCTCACCGCGGAGCGCAGCGCGCACGGCGAGGAAGTCGCGCACCTCCGCCACGTCGTGCACGCGCAGGATCGCCGCCCCGGCGTCGACGCCCTCGCCGATCGCCGCGAGCGTGCCGGCCAGCCGGTGCCGCGGGAAGCGGTCGCGCAGCGCGCCGATGAAGTCCTTTCGCGAGACGGCGAGCAGCACCGGGCGGGCAAGCTCGTCGCGGAGGTCGCGGATCCGGCTCAGCACCTCGACCGTCTCGGCGGGCGTCTTGGCGAAATCGGGGCCGGGGTCGAGAACGATCTGGTCCTCGCCCACGCCCCGCTCACGCGCCACCGCCATGCGCTCGCGCAGGAACGCGACGACGTCCGTGAAGACGTTGTCGTAGTGCGGGAAGCCCTTGACCTTCGGCGGCACGCGGGTGTGCATGAGCACGAGCGCGGCGCCGGACTCCGCACATGCATCCGCCACGCCCGGCTCGATCAGCCCGCTCACGTCGTTGATCATCGCGGCCCCGGCAGCGATGACCGCGCGCGCGACCGGCTCCTTCCACGTGTCGACCGACACAGTCGCGCCTGCCGCGACCAGGCCCTTCACGACCGGCACCACGCGCTCGATCTCCTCCTCCGCGGTGATCGGCTCGCGATCGGTGACCCCGGACTCTCCGCCCACATCGACGAGGTCGGCGCCCAGCGCAAGACCCTCATCGACTCCACCGACGCGGCCGCCGCCCGAAAACGACTCCGGGCTCGCGTTCACGATGCCCATGACGAGCGGCGCGCCGGGGCGCAGCTCGACGACGCGGTCGCGCAGCCGCAGCCTCACACCGTCGCCGTCGCCGGGACGGCGATGCCCTCCGCCGACGCAACCTCGCGCCACGCCTCGAGCTCAGCCTCGACGCGCGTTCCGTCCCACCCGAGCTCGGCCGCCATCGTCTCGGCCACGATGCGCGCCGGCTCGCTGTCGGGGGTGACGAGGGCGCGCGCCTCGAGAAGACCCAGGCGCGTGCGCCGGAGCAGCACATCGGCCACGCTCACCGCCTGCTCGTCGCGAACCGCGACCACGACCTCGGCCAGGAGGTCGGGCAGGTCCGGCACGATCCGGCGCCGCAGCTCCGGGCGCTCCTCCGCGAGCCGCAGGACGTTCAACGCGGCGAAGCCGTAGCGGCCCGCGAGCAACCTGCGCGAGTCGTCGTCAACGCCGTCGACCGCGGGCAGGTCGTCGTCGGTCGCCGGCTGCCCGAGCGGGATCTCGTGTGTCCGGCACTGCGCATCGCGTCCCTCGCGCTCGACGATCCGGTCGACCGCCATCTTCGCCATCCGCCGCCACGTGGTGAGCTTGCCGCCGGTGATCGTCACGAGCCCGGAGCTCGTCTCGTACAGCTCCGCCCGGCGCGAGATGTCGACTGACTTCTTCGGGTCGCCGCTCGAGATCAGTGGCCGCACGCCCGCGTAGGCACCGGTGATGTCGGCCGGCGTGAGGTCCTCGCCGAAGAACGAGTTGCACGCGTCGAGCAGGTACTCGATGTCGGCCGGGTCGGGCGGGATGTGCTCGAGCGGCCCCTCGTAGTCGTTGTCGGTCGTCCCGATCAGCGCGCGGCCGAGCCACGGCAGCGCGAAGATCGAGCGGCCGCCGCCCGCGGGCACGATGGCCCCCGCCACGAGCGGCACGCGCTCCAGCGACAGCGTGATGTGGGTGCCGCGGCTCGGCCGGATGTGCGGCACCTCCTCCTCCGCGTAGAGCTCCTCGCCCTTGATGCGGTCGGCCCACACGCCGGTCGCGTTGACCACGTTGTCGGCGCGGATCTCGAAGCTGCGCCCGCCGAGCCGGTCGTCGACCGCGACGCCGCACGCGCGCCCGTCGTCCTCGAGCAGCGACACCACCTCGCAGCGGTTCGCGATCACGGCGCCGAAGCGCTCCGCCTCGCCCAGGACGGTGAGAACCAGGCGAACGTCATCGGTCTGGCAGTCGTAGAAGAGATACGCGCCGGTCGGGTCGCGCTTCGCGACGGCCGGCAGCAGCTCGCGCACCTCCTCGGCCGAGATCATGCGATGGCGGTCGGGGCTCCACTCCTCGGTCGGCCGCCGGCGCAGCCGCTCAGTGGCCATCACGTCGTACATGTTCAGGCCCACGCCCATGAGCCGGTCGGGACGCTTGCCCTCGAAGCCGGGCACGAGCAGCGGCAAGGGGCGCACGAGGTGCGGCGCGAGGTTGACCATGAGCGCCCGCTCGAGCAAGGCCTCGCGCACGAGCCCGAGGTCGAAGTTCTGGAGGTAGCGCAGCCCGCCGTGCACGAGCTTCGACGAGCGGCTCGACGTGCCGGCGGCCCAGTCCTCGCGTTCGAGAAGCGCGACGCTGTAGCCACGCGACGCCGCGTCCAGCGCGACGCCCGCACCCGTGATCCCGCCGCCGATCACGGCGAGGTCGAAGCGGTCCTCCTCGAACGCCGCGAGGGCGTCTTCCCGCGCGATCACCCGAGATACGTTACGTAGTCATCGGACGGCGCACGCTCCGGCGCGCGCTTCTCCTGGCGCGGGTAGCCGAGGTGGATCAGCCCGAGCACGCGCTCGTCCGCGCGCACGCCGACCGCCTCGCGGCCCTCGTCGCTGCGCAGCACGGCGGGCGTGCGCCAGTAGCCCCCGAGGCCGCGATCGTGGGCGGCGAGCAGGACGATGTAGACGGCCGTCGCCGCGGCGCAGAGGTCCTCCTGGTCCTGCACCGCGTCGTCGGCGACGAGCTGCGATGCGACCACGAGCGTGGGCGCGCGATCGAGCTTGGTGGCGGCCTCGGGGCCGGCAGCCTCCTTCAGCCGCTCGAGCGCGCGCGGGCCGAGGACGCGGAACCGCCACGGGTTCGTGAGGTTGTGGTTCGGCGCCCACGCGGCCAGCGACAGGAGATCGTCGAGCACCTCGCGCTGGACTGGTTCGGGCGCGTAGGCCTTGTGCGTGCGCCGGGTGCGTATCGCTTCTTGGGTCTCCACGCGCCCCAGCCTACGGCGCGGCGCCGCGGCGGCCGCACGGGTTCGCCGTCAAAAGCCCACATCGATCCTGTGCACTCCGAACAAGGCCTCGATTTGCGGGCAAAACGTGGGTAACCCCTCGGGTCAGGCGGTTCCGGCCAAGCCCCCCGGCCGGAGCCGGCTGGCCTCCTCGAGGGGGACATCTTTGCCGAGCAGCGAGTACCCGAGGCGGGTCGAGAGGGCCATGATCGTGAGCTGCGGGTTCACGCCCAGCGAGCTCGGGACCACGCTCCCGTCGGCCACGTACACACCCTGGCAGCCGTGCAGCCGAAGGCCGGCGTCCACCACCCCGCGATCCGGGCGGGCGTCGGCTCGCGCGGTTCCCAGCGGGTGGAACGCCATGAGCGTGAAGTCGCGCGGGCGAACGCGGCGGCGACGCAGTGGCTCGAGCTCGCCGTCGCGCAGCTCGTCCACGCCCTCCACCGGGGTGTAGACCACCTCGGCGCCGGCCGCCCAGTACAGCTCCGCGAGCAGCTCGACGCCGCGCTTGAACCTGGCGGTGTCCTCGGCGTTCAGGTCGTAGCGGATCTCGGCGTGGCCGAAGCGCTCGCGAACGAACCCGCGCGAGCTGTCGGACACCATCAGGCCGAACTGCGCGATGTTCTTGTAGCGGAGCATCAGCTCGCGGTGACGCTCGCCCGCGAACGGGAACGACATCGCCGCGTAGTCGGGTGGCCCGGCCGCGCCCTCGAACATGATCCCCTCGCCGGCGAACTCGTCGATGTAGTACGACTGCGGCACGCCGCGCGCCATGTCGATCTCCTCGGCGAACAGCGCGCGCACGCCGGTGGCGGGATGGATCGCGAGGTTGCGGCCGAGCTCGCCGGAGTCGAGGCCGAGCCCCTGGCGGCGCAGGAAAAGCGGCGTGTAGATCGATCCGCACGCGACCACGACGTGGTCGCAGTCCACGGACAATCCGTCCGCCTCGACGCCGCGGGCGCGGCCGCCGCGCATCACGATCCGGCGCGCCTTCGTGTCGGTCCTGAGCGTCGCGCCCGCGGCAACCGCGCGCGGCACGTACGTGAGCCCCATGTGCTGCTTCGCGCTCGTCGGGCAGCCGAACGCGCACACTCCCGACCCGACGCAGCCGCGCGCGTTGCGGAACAGGTAGTCGCCGTGCCAGCCGAGCGCGTCGGCGCCGCGCTTGACGACCGCCGCGTTGTTGCCCGCCAGCTCGGGCGTGACCTGTGACACGCCGATCTCGCGCTCCACGCGGCTGTAGTAGGGATCGAGCTCGCCGGGATTCAGCTCGTCGAGGCCGAAGCGCTCGCTCCACATCTCGAGCACCCGGGCCGGAGTGCGGAAGCAGGTGCCCGAGTTGATCATCGTCGTCCCGCCCACGCCGCGGCCGAGCGGGAGGACGATCGGCACGTTGCCCACCGTCGTCACCTGGCCGGCGTCGCGATAGATGCGGGAGATCATGTTGCGCGGGCGCGCGTCGAAGTCGTCGGTGGTGAAGCCCGGTCCCTCCTCGAGCATCACCACGCTCATCCCGCCCTCGGCCAGCTCCTTCGCCACGGGCGCACCGCCGGCGCCGGTGCCGATCACGCAGGCGTCCGCGCGCAGGCGCTCCGTCACGGCCGGCCTTCCGCTCGGCGCAGCTCGCGGCCCCGCCGCAGGTTCGCGTCGGCGTCGTACCCGCAGCGCGCGAGCACGCCGTCGTCGCCGTAGTAGGCGAGCTGAGCGGCGCCCTTCACGAGCTTGCAGACGAGCCGGACCTGCGGCTGCCTGACATGCTCGATCGCGTGCAGCCAGCGCGCCCGTCCCGCCGCGTCGAGGCGGCGCAGGCGCGTACGACCGCCGGTGAGGAGTGGCGACAGCTCGAACGCGTAGAGCAGCGCGCGCAGCCCGATCCGGTTCGGCACCGGCGAGCGCGCCAGCCAGTCGTCGAAGAAGAGGACCGCGTCCGTCTCGCGCACCGGCGGCAGCACCGGTTCGGGCGCCACCAGCGCGTCGGTCACGCACGCGAAGATCGACGCCTCACGCGGCGTGATCGCGCGCAGCGCGCTCATCCGAGCGCCTCCAGCAGCGCGTCCTGCTGGCGCCGTGTGATCTCCTCGACGGCGCGCGCAGCCGCGTTCTGCTGCCCGTTCGCGATCGCGCTCGCAGCGCGCGCGTACAGCGGTGCCAGCTCGTCGTGGCCGCTCACGACCGCCTCGAACAGCTCCGCCCGCTGGAGGTAGATCTCGCGGATCGAGTTCATCACGAGCAGCAGCACGACGTTGCCTGCCGTCTCGACCAGGTCATGGAAGAACGCCCAGTCGATCGCCTGCGCGGCCGCCTGGTCCGGCGCGGCCGCCAGGTTCGCGGCGAGCTCCTTCAGGCGCGCCGCCTGGTCCTCGGTGGCCCGCTCCGCCGCCAGCCGGGCCGACTCGGCCAGCAGCAGCCGGCGGGCCTCGAGAACGTCGCGCAGCATGTGGCGGTCGAGGCCGCCCGCCGCGAAGAGCACGTGCGTGATCACGTCGAGCCCGCCGCGCGCACGCCAGTCCGTCACGCGCATCGCGTCGCCGTGCCGCACCTCGACAAGACCGAGCTGCTCGAGCCGCTTGAGCGCCTCGCGCAGCGCGGTCATCGTCACCCCCAGCTCGGCAGCGAGCGTGCGCTGTGTCGGCAGCTTCTCACCCGCCTCGTAGCGCCCCGAGAGGATCTCTTCGGAGAGCTGCATGAACACGCGACCGGCGACCGCCATGCGGTCAGGCTACAGGATTGTTCGGAACAATCCTGTCAGAGGTCTCTGCGGTGGAAGCCCCACACGGCCGCCCCGGCGAGCAGCGCGAGGTATGCGAAGACCCAGGCGACGAGGCCCGGTCCGAAGTGGTGCGCGCCGCCGAACGGGCCGAGCTTCACCACGAAGCTCGCGAGCCCGCTCGTGTCCGACGTGAGCGCGTGGAGCGCCTCCTGGTAGAGCGCCTCGAACGGCAGCGCGATCGCGCCGGCGCTGCCGATGTTCTGGAGCGTCTGCGAGGGGATCGCGTCGCCGATCTGCCCCAGCAACCCCGCCACGAGCCCGGCGCCGAACACCATGAACACCGCGATCCCGTTGGCCGTCGTGGGGAGGAACACCGACCCGAGCAGCGACACGCCCGCCAGCACCACGACAGCCGCCATCAGCTCGAGCCCCGGCGCGATCATGTGGTCGGGCGTCCAGTCGCCGGCGAGCAGCGTGATGACGAGCGAGATCGCGTACAGCAGGCCGACGTAGACCGCGCACACCGCGGCCGCGCCCACGAAGCGTCCGGCGAGCAGTGACGGGCGGCCGAGCGGCCGCACCACGAGCGGCTGGAGCAGCCCGCGCTCGGCGTCGCCGCGTACCGCCGAGAGCGTCAGGAACACGGCCAGGACCGTGCCCAGGAACAGCGTGGCGAACATCGCCAGCCCGAGGAGGGTCGATCCGGCGACCACCGACGGGTCGGTGTCGTTCGGATTGCTGCCGAACTTGTTCACCTCGTTGAACGCGGCGGTCGTGCCCACCGCGTAGAGGGCGAGGAACGCCAGGCTGAGCACGATCACCACGAAGAAGACGCGGCGACGCAGGCTCTCGCGCCAGGCGTAGAGGGCGATCTCGACCGCGCCGGTCACGACGTCTCGCCGCCGACCGCCTCGAGGTAGACGTCCTCGAGGGTGGAGGACAGCACGCGCACGCCGAAGACACGCTCGCCCGCTGCGACGAGGTCCGACACGATCCGCGGAGCGTCGTCGCGGCCCGCGCCCTCGATCACGCGCTTGCCGGACGCGGTCTCCACCTCCACCCCGCGCGGCTTCACGAGGTCGGCGGGCCGGCCCTCGGCCACGAGCGCGCCGGACGCGATGATCGCCACGCGATCGCATACGAGCTCCACCTCGCTCAAGAGGTGCGAGTTCAAGAGGACCGAGACGCCGCGCCGGCGCAGCTCCTCGAGCAGCTGGCGGACGGTTCGGCGGCCTACGGGGTCGAGCGCGCTGGTGGGCTCGTCGAGCAGGAGCAGGCGCGGGTTGCCCACGAGCGCCTGCGCCAGACCGAGCCGCTGCTGCATCCCCTTCGACATCGCCTCGACGCGGCGGTCGCGCGCGTCGGCGAGGCCCACCAGCTCGAGCAGCTCGCTGCGTTCGGCTGCGCCGCCACGCGAGCCGGCGAGCTTCTGGTGGAGCTCGAGCACCTCGTCGGCACGGGCCCAGTCGGGAAAGCGGAACAGCTCGGCCAGGTAGCCGATCCGCGCCCGTGCCGCGAGCGACCCCGCTGGGTGGCCGCAGATCTCCGCTCGCCCACCGCTCGGGCGGACGAGCCCGCAGGCGATCTTGACGAGCGTCGACTTGCCCGCGCCGTTCGGTCCGAGGAGGCCCACGAGCTGCCCCTCGTCGACGGCGAGATCCACGCCACGGAGCGCCGCGGTGCTGCGATAGCGCTTCTCGACGGCATGGGCTGCGAGGGCCGGGGGCACGTGGCGAGTGTATGGCCGGCATCGCGCCGCGAATGACTGCTGCAGAACGCACCGCTCAACACTGCTGCAGCGGGCCGATGGGCCAGGCTTGCAGGGAAAATTGCACGCAGTTTGCGCACTGACAGCGCAGTCGGGCTCTTAACAGACGCTAAGCGCAGATATCGCTAGGGTCAGCTCACGTGACCTCCGTGTCTGCCCACGCCGGGGCGCTCCCCTCTGCCCCGACGATGCGTTCGCCCCTGCTCCGCTTCGCGGCCGACGAGAAGCTCATCGCGCTCGTCCGGCGTGGCCGCGATGACGCCTTCGACGTGCTGGTCGAGCGCTACCGGCCGCGCCTTCTCGCGTTCTGCCGGAACATGATGCGCTCGAGCGAGGACGCGGAGGACGTGCTCCAGGAGGTCTTCGTCAACGCCTACCGCGCGATCCGCGCCGACGACCGGCCGATCGCCGCCAAGGCATGGCTCTACAGGATCGCCCGCAACCGCTGTCTGAACGAGCTGCGGCGCAACAGCGCGGCCGGCGTGGAGTCGATGGACGTCTTCGAGGCCACCGAGCCGACTGCGATCGAGACCGTCGAGCGGCGCGAGCACCTGAAGGAGATCGTGATCGACGTGAAGCGGCTGCCCGAGCAACAGCGGGCCGCTCTCATGCTCCGCGAGATGGAGGGCCTGCCCTACCAGCAGATCGCCGAGGTGCTCGACACCACCGTGCCGAGCGTGAAGTCGCTGCTCGTGCGCGCGCGGATGGGACTGGCCGAGGCCGCGGAGGCGCGCCTCATGGCCTGCGGCGTGGCGCAGACCGCTCTGAGAAGCGCGAGCGACGCCGAGCGCAAGGCGGCGCGGCGGCATGTGCGCCACTGCGCCGAGTGCGCGGCGGCTGCTTAGGAGCGCTCAGCTCGCGGCGTCGCCGCGCAGCGCCCGGCGGCGGGCCAGCCGCCAGATCGCGAAGGCCGCCACCGCCGCGAGCGAGCCGGCCGCAACGGCCGCGCCCCAGGCGAACCCGCCTCCGCCGCCGCTGTCATGTGACACCGCCGTGCGCTGAGCGGCCTGCCGCGCCGCGACCGCGGCCGGCGTCGGGTTGGCCACGGGCGCCGGAGTGGTCGATACCGGCGCCGGCCTCCGGGCCTTGCGCTTCTTCACCGCGGCCGGACCCTGCGGACTGGCGGCCGCCTTCTGCGGGCTGCGGGCTGCGATCTGCTTCCTGCGGGCCGCCGGCTTCAGCGGGAACGCCTTCAGCTTCAGCGCATCGAGCGCCTGCGCGGTGGTCCACACGGGCGTCTGGCGGCTCGACTTCGAATAGCGGATGCTGCCGTCGCGGGACTGGAGCGAGCGCAGGTAGGCGAGCGCCCGCCTGCCGGGCGAGCGGCCGACCGCCACGAGGCCCTGCACGGCCCACGCGGTCGACTGCGAGTTCGAGGTCTGAGTGCGCATCTGGCCGAAGCCGCCGTCCGAGCGCTGCGACCGGCGCAGGAATGCCACGGCCTGCCGTGCCGCCTTAGAGCCGCCCCGTCCGGCCGCACCGAGCGCCTGGAGCGCCGCGCCCGTGTCGTCGGCCGTGCTCGCCGCCCGCGGCTGGAAGCCGAAGCCGCCGTCGTGGTTCTGCCTGCGCGCGAGCCAGCTCGCCGACCGGCTCACGCTCACTCCACCGGCCGCGCGCAGCGCGAGGATCCCGAACGAGGTCCATGTGTTGTTGTTCGACCACGAGCCGTTGCGTGAGCGACGGCGCAGCAGGTCCGCAACGAGGTCGCGCCCCGCGAACGACCGCACCGAGACGTGGGCAGCGCGCAGCGTGAGGATGGCGCGCTCGAGGTCGCCCGTGTCGTTCAGCGAGCTCGCGTGGGCGCGCACGTAGTCGACGATGCTGTTGCCGCCACGCCGCACGTCCGCCGGATTGCGCCCGGCGGCGGCCAGGCCGAGCGCGACCCAGCCCGTGTGCAGCTGCGTGGACGAGGCGCCCGGGGCACCGCCGAAGCCGCCGTCGGGGTTCTGGGCGTGTTGCAGATACGAGACCGCCCGCGACGTGGCCGAGGCAGCCTGCGCCGACCCCGGTGCGACGAGGACGAGCGCCAGCAGCATCGCCGCGGCGACAGGCGCCCAGCGCACTTCGAAGCGTCTGCGGAAGCGCTCCAGCGAGCGCACGAACGTCGGACCGAGGAGCAGACAGAACACGATATTTCCCATGATGTGAGCGAGGTTGTAGGGGAGCGATGTGGCCGACCACGTGAGATACGCGGCCAGCGTGTGGGTGCCGCCCTGGGTCCACTGGTAGAGGTCCAGGAGGGCGCCGAATACGAGGCCGGCGAACGCACACGCGACGGCGAGCGGCACGCGGCCGAGGTTGCGGCCCGCGACGGCGGCAAGCGCCCCGCCGAGCACGCCGGACAGGCCCCAGCCGAGCATCTGCCACGGCGTCCAGGGGCCCTGTCCGAAGAAGATGTTGGAGACGAGCGCGGAGATCGAGCCCACGGCGAAACCCGGGATCGGACCGAGCGCGTAGCCCGCGAACAGTGCGATGTCGGTCGTGGGCTTCACGTTGGGGATCGGCGCGAACGCGATACGGCCGACCGTGGCCAGGGCAGCCAGAGCCGCGACCAGCGCGATGACCTTCGCCGGCGGCCGCGAGCGCTCGAACCACACGAAGCCCGCGGCGACCACCAGGGCGAGCAGCGCCGACGACGCCAGCTGCCAGCTCATCGCGCCACCAGCTCCCGATCGAGCAGCGCCGCGCCCTGCTCGGGCGTGAGCGCGCCGCCGGCGCCGCCCAGCACGCGCGCGACCTCGGTCGCGAAGTGCCAGCCGCCCGACAGCACCTCGTGAGCCGGGCCGTCGGCGATCACCTCGCCCTGCCCCATCAGCACCACGCGGTCGGCGAGCTCCGACGCGAACTCGGTGTCGTGCGTGGCCACCAGCACCGCGACACCTTCCGCTGCGAGGTCGCGGAGCCGGCGCGCGAGCGCGATCTTCAACGAGGGATCCATGCCACGCGTGGGCTCGTCGAGGCAGGCGAGCGCGACGGGGCCGGGAGTGTCGAGCACGAGCTCGAGCGCCAGCCGCTGCCGCTCGCCCCCGGAGAGGTCGCGCGGGTGCGCATCGCCGCGGCCGCCGAGGCCGGCGCGCGCGATCGCCGCAGCGCCCGCCTCCTGCTCGACGCGGTCGTGCACGAGATAGTCGCCGGGGTTCTGGAGCAGCAGCGCCACCTCGCCGCCGCGCTCGATCCGCCCGCGCGTGGGCCGCATCAGCCCCTTCAGGTGCCCCAGCAACGTGCTCTTGCCCGCGCCGTTGCGCCCCATCAGCACCACGCGCTCTCCCGGCTCGATGCGCAGGTCGAGCCCGGCGAGGATCGCGGGTCCGTCGCGCAGCTCGTGCCACACGCCCTTCGCCTCCACCGCCACGGGACGGCGGGCCCGGCGACGCCGTCGCCGCGGCTCCTCGCTCGGCTGCTCGGGCGGCGGCAGCAACCCGGCTGAGCGCAGCCCCGCGCGCGCATCCTTCACCGACGCGGGCAGCGGCTTGAGACCCGCGAGCGAGAAGAGCCGCGCGCCCGGTGTCGCGAGCCCGGCGCGCTCGCGCGTCGCCCATTCGAGGAACTCGCCTGGCGCGCCGTCACACACGATCCGCCCGCCGTCGATCGCCAGCACGCGGTCGGCCGCGGGCAGGCAGCGCTCGAGCCGGTGCTCGGCCAGCAGCACCGCCGTCCCCCACTCCTCGTTCAGCCGTCGCAGCAGCCACACGAGCTCCTCGCCCGCCACCGGGTCGAGCTGCGACATCGGCTCGTCGAGCACCAGCAGCGAGGGCCGGTGCACGAGCGCTGCTGCAAGCGCAACCCGCTGCAGCTCGCCGCCCGACAGCGTGGCCGCCTGGCGATCGAGCAGCTGCGCGATGCCGAGCACGAGCGCCGCCTCCTCCACAGCACGCGCGACGGTGGCGGGCGCCGCGCCGCGGTGCTCGAGCGGCAGCGACAGCTCGGCGCGCACGCCGCTCATTACCACCTGCGACTCGGGGTCCTGCAGGACGGTCCCGCAGACCGTGGCAAGCTCGGCCGGCCCGTTCTCGCGCACGTCGAGCCCGCCCACCACGAGCTCGCCGGTCGCCTCGCCGCCATGGAAGTGGGGCACCAGTCCGCAGGCGGCGCGCAAGAGCGTCGACTTCCCGCTGCCCGACTCGCCCGCGACCACGGTGAACGAGCCGGCCCCGATCTCCAGGTCGATGCCGCTCAGGGCGGGACGCCCCGCGCCGGGATACGAGTAGCCGAAGCCGCGCGCGCTCAGCACCGCGTCAGCCACGCGCCACCCCCAGACGGGCGTGCGGCGCGGCGAACGGGAGCAGCGCGGCGGCTGCGAACGCCACACACAGGGCCAGCTCGGCCGCGCCGGTCTCGAGCGTGACGGTGGGATCGAACGACGCGCCCGCGAGCCCCGCCGCGCGGCCCGCGATGGCAAGCGCGGCGATCAGCAGGGCCGATGCGGCAACCGCGAAGTCGTGTCGCGACCACGGCCGCGACGAGCGCCGCGGCGGCCGCGCGCTCGCGTACCCGCGCAGCTCGAGCGCCGCCGCCACGTCCACAGCCCGTTCCAGCGCGCCGGTCAGCGCGGCGCGCGTGACCTCGAGTCGTCCCGGAGGCGCGGGGCGGCAGCGCGCGGCGTCGCCCATCCGCGACGCGTCGCGCGCGAGCACCGGCACGAGCCGCGTGGTCAGCGACGCCGCCAGCGCCGACCGATACGAAACCCGCCGCATCACCCGCATCAGCTCGTCGGGGTCGACGATCGCGCTGAACAGCCCGCCGAACGCGAGGATCAGCACGGTGAAGCGAAGCGCGTTCATGCCGCCCCACGCGAGCGACTCCGCGGTGACGTCGAGGCGATGGCCGAGGATCGTGCCGCCGCGGAACACGACCGTCAGGCCGCGCTGCGAGACGAGCACGTTCACCACCACGATCAGGAGCGCGAACGGCACGACCAGGCGCAGCGACCCGACGAGTCCGCGCCAGACCCCGGCCGCCGCCGCCGCCAGCAGCACCGAGACGGCGAGCACCGCCAGCACCAGTGGGTGCTCGTACAGCAGCGCCGCAAGTGCCAGTGACGCGCAGTAGAGCGTCGCCACACTCGCCCGCGCCGAATGCAGCGGGCTCGGCAGGCGGCGGTAGACCGGCACGAGCGCCATCTCAGAATCCGCCCACGGGGAGCTTCACGGGACCGCTGGGCGTGGCCGCGACGGCGAACGCGTTGCGCAGCGTTTCGGGATCGAGCAGCTTGGCGGCGCGCTCGGTGCCCGCCTCGCCCTGGCCGGTCACGATCCAGACGACGCCCGCGCCCTCCGGGATCATCGCCGCCACCAGGCCGCTGCCGGGCGGCGCGGTACGCACGACATGCCCGAAGCCGTCCAGCAGCGTCAGGGCGCCGCCGCGCGTGAAGCGCGCGAACACACCGCTCGTCCCCGGACCGCCCTGCAGCGTCCGCCCGGTCACCGTCTCACCAACCGTGCTCCAGGGGCCCACGACCACGCGCAGCGACTTCTCGCCCGTACTCGAGCCGAGCACCGCCTGCGTGACCACCGCTTTCTGCGCATCGAGCGCGTTGCTCACCTCGTTGCAGGCGGTCGAGTTCGCGTCCGCACATTCGACGCGCGTCGGAAGCCGCGAGCCGCCCTGGCCGTGCACGAACGGCTCCGGGTACGCGCCCACGATCGCGGGGATGTGCATCGTCGCGCTCCAGCGGTGGTAGTCCCACTGCACGACGTCGGAGAGCGACAGCTTGAGGTCCGCGGCGCCCTCCGACGACTCGGTCCCGTTCACGTAGAAGAACCAGTCGTGGTCGGCCGACTTGTTGCCGGCGAGTCCGTCGATCGACTGCACGAAGCCGCCGCCGTACGCGGTCGCGACCTTGTGCGATGCCTGGAGCAGCCGCATGACGGTGTCGCTCGAGCGCACCCTGTCCCGCTGCACGGGCGGCGACAGCTCCTTCTGCCCGAAGTCGCGCGTGACGCGCAACTCGACGGGGCCCTGCTTCGCCGCGCCGGGACCGAACCCGCAGCCCGCGAGCGCGAGCGCGGCTGCAAGCACGATCAGCACGCGGCGGATCACGGCGTGCCGACCCGCTCCTCGAAGGAGCGCACCGTGCCCGGCGACTCGGCCCACACGCGGGTGACGCCCGCGGCGAGGTGTGCCACGCCGCTCGAGTCGGTTGTGGCCGTGGCGCCACCGCCGTGCACCGTCGCGCCGGCGACGAGCTTCGAGCGGCCGCGATCGTCGTACGAGCGCACCGTCACGCTCACCCCGCTCGCGTCCCCCACCGCCTTCACCCCGAGCGTCCGCTGGCAACTCGCCGTGCGTGCGTTCATCCGGCAGTAGAGCCAAGTGACGCGCGTGCCCGAGCGGATCTTGCCGCGCCCGAACGGACCCGCGGGATCGCCGGCGCCGGCGCTGGCGAGTTTGTTGCCCACCTTGTAGACCCAGCCGTTCGCGCCGCGCGCGCGGTCCCTGCCGATCGCCGCGACGTACAGACCCGCGGCGTCGCGTGTCCTGCGCGAGCAGGCGCCGTAGTCCTTCAGCTTGAGCCCGCCGATGTGGCTGCGGATGAGCGCGGCGAGCGGCGTCCTCGCTCCCACGGCGCAGCGGCGGCGGCCCACACGCGCGGTCGCGCTGCGCGCGGTGACCGTCTTCTGCTTCGCGCTCCCGTCGCGGAACACCACGAGCTCCCGCACCTTCGGCGTGGCGGCCTGCGCGGTCGCGGCGGGCGCGAGCGCCGCGGCGGCCACTACCGCCGCGGCGATCACGCGGGTCTCCCTCAGAGCGCTCACCTGCGCCGCAGCACCTTCACGCGGAGCTGGTTCGAGCGAACAGAGTCCGACCTGCGCGCCTTCAGCCGCTTCGTGCCGATGTGGCGGTAGCGCAGCTTCGCGATGCCCTTGCGGTTCGTCTTCTTGCCGCCCACGCGCACGCCGCGGACCGGCTTGCCGTCCTGGCCGTCGACGACCTTGACGCGGAACGCCTTCCCCGCGCGGGCACGCCGCGGTCCGCGCAGCTCGAGGATGTGCTTCTTGCCGAACATGTCGTAGGCCCAGAGGACCTCCTCGCCCGGCGAGACCTTGAACTGGCAGCCGCCGACCTGGAGCTGCTGGCCCTGGACCGCGACGCCCCAGAACTTCGTGGACGTGGATGCGTTCGGCCCGATCTTCGAGACGGAGAAGTCCGAGAACGACGGGTCGAACGAACCGGTCCACGAGAAGTTGCCGAGCTTCGCGGCGTCATCCAGCGCGCCCGTGGCGGTCGGCCCCGGGATGGAACTCGCGCCGCCGTTGGTCCCGTCGCAGGTGTGCGCTCCGCTGCCGTCGCCTCCGTCGACCGGGTGGACGTCGGTCTTGACCGCGCCCTCGAAGATCGTCTTGGTGGCGCCTTCAACGCGCACCTTGACCTTTGCCGGCGCAGCCTGCGCGCCTGCTGGTACGAGCGCGAGCGCTCCGGTGAGGACCGCGAGGGTCCCGATGCGGGTCTTCATTGTTCTGAGAGCCTCCCCTTCCGCGAGGGATCCGTGGCTGCCGGCCGGAGGCAGGTCTCCTGGCTTCCGGGTGTTCCCAGCCCGCCGCGCCTTCCCGGGAGACGACGTCTTCCCAGTGGCTCAATGCGGCTGACTCACCCGGTCACAGTGGCGGGACCGCGCCGGTTTCGCACCGGACTTCCCTTGACCACCGACCGCTGACG
>JAICJV010000004.1 GCA_025928265.1 Thermoleophilaceae bacterium | reverse complement strand
GGGCGGGACGACCTTCCTCTTCGTCACCGACGGCTTCGACGCTGCCTACGGGCAAGCGCGTGAGGCGGCCGGCGATGGCGGCGTGGACATCGCGGGTGGCGCCGCGACCGTGCGTCAGGCCCTCATCGCGGGGATCGTCGACGAGCTCACGCTCGATGTCGCGCCGGTAGTGCTCGGCTCCGGCGAGCGGATCTTCGACGGCGTGGAGTCATTCGAGTTCGAGCCCGTCGAGGTCCTGCATTCGCCGCTGGCCACGCACATCCGCTACCGCCGGGCGGGCTGAGCGCCCGCGGCGGGTCAGGCGGCCAGATACTGCTGCCACACCTCGGGCACCTTCGGCACGGCCACGTGCACGAAGATCGTCGAGGAGGGTGGCGCCGGCTTGGACCTCGGGTGCATGTTCGCGTGCTTGGGCAGCCGGTCGCCCTTGCGGCGGTTGCACGGGGCGCAGCAGGTCACGACGTTGTCCCACGAGGAGTCGCCGCCCTTCGAGCGCGGGATCACGTGGTCGACGGTGAGCTGCGGATGCGACGCCCCGCAGTACTGGCACTCCCACTGGTCGCGCGCGAAGATCGCGCGGCGCGTGATCTTGCGACTGTGCGCGTCGCGTGGAACGCGGACATACGTCACCAGCCGTATGACCGTCGGGCGCGGCATCTCGAACGTCTCCGCGTGCAGCGCCCGCTCACCGTTCTCGAGGATCTCGGCGCGTTGCTTGAGCACGAGCACCGCTGCGCGCCTGACGGTGCAGACGTTGATCGCCTCGTACGACGCGTTCAGCACCAATACCCGGCCGTTTGCTCCCCCGCGCTGCGTCCGGGCGTCCGGCAGCGCGGGCGCGGGAGCTGGGTCCGCTTCGCCCATTCCTCCTTGCAGAGCTGCCGCGTGGACGACTGCCACGGAGGCCAGTGTACCTGCAACCACCGGCGGTCAACTGCGGTTCGCGGCCCTGTAGCTCCCCAGAATCTTGAGCGTTTCCACATGGCCACGCAGGGCGTCGAGCGCCTCGGAGACGACGGAATCGCCGGCCCCGCCCTCGAGATCCGCGAAGAACATGTAGTGGCCGAGCCGCACGCGCCGCGGCCGCGACTCGATCTTCGTGAGGTTGATCGAGCGGTCCGCGAGCTCGGCCAGCAGTCGCACCAGGGCGCCCGGCGACTCGTCGTTGAAGCCCCAGAACACGATCGACGTCTTGTCGGCCGGCGTCTCGTGCGACGGCGTGCCCTCGGGCGCGAGCCAGACGAACCGCGTCAGGTTCTCGGCGCCGTCCTCGACCGCCTCGGCCAGCACGCCGCACCCGTAGAGCTCAGCCGCGAGCGGCGTGCCGAGTGCGGCCAGCGGCTCGTCGGACGCGGCAACCGTGCGGATCGCCTCGGCGGTAGACCCCGTGCTCTCGAGCGTCGCCTGCGCCACCTCCTGCCGCAGGAAGCGCCGGCACTGCGCCAGCGCCTGCGGATGTGAGAGCACGCGCCTCACCTCGCCGATCGCTACGCCGGGACGCGCCACCAGGCTGTGGCTGATCGGCCGCACGACCTCCGCCACGATCCGCACGTGGTCGGCTTCGCTCGTGAGCGCGTCGAGCGTCGTGGTCACCGATCCCTCGAGCGAGTTCTCGATCGGCACCACGGCACGATCGACCGCGCCGGACTGCACCGCCATCACCGTCTCGTGGACGGTGGCGAAGGGGACCTCCTCCACGGGACCCGGCGCGGACGCTCTCAGCGCCTCCTCGGCGTACGTGCCGGACGGGCCGAGAAAGCCGACGCGCACGCGTCAGGCGCTGGCGGCCGGCTGCTGCGGGGAGAGCGCCTGGTCGACGGCCTCCTGCTCCTCCGGCGAGAGCGCGAGCTGGGCCTCGCCGTCGCGAAGCTGCTTGACGTACAGCCGGGCCTGGTCGCGATGCACGATCGAGCTGAGCACCACGCCGCTCTTGCGCGAGTCGAGCAGCGCCACGGAGCTGGACTGGTGCCCCGAGAGCTCGTTGTACGCGTCGTAGCGGACGAGCGCGCTGTAGGCGATGCACCCGTCCACGCGCGCCTCGACGTCGCCCATCCGCCGCTCGAAGTGCTCGATCGACTCCTCCACCCAGTCGCGCATCTGCGTGAACGCGGTCTGGATCTCCTCGGCGTGAGAGACGAGGTCGCGCTTGCCGTCGCCGAGCACGGCACGCTGCGAGTTGCGCATCCGCCGGAGCTTCACGGCGAGCACGATCGCGAACAGGAGGGCGACGACGGCGACCCCCGCCGCTGCGAGGGCGACGATGCCCTGAGTGGTGGTCAGGTCGTGCATCGACCGGTGAGACTACTGCGTGAAGACAGCGGAGAAGGTGCCCTTGTTGTTATCGAGATTCTTCTCACCTGGCACGCCCAGGATCTGCACCGTGATGGTCACCGGGCGGCCCGTGGGAGGCGAGGCGGAGAGCGGAATCGAGAGGGTCTTGGACTGCCCCGCCGCGATCGACGGAAGCTTCGACTGGACCACGAGCGGCTTGCCGGCTCCGGTGATCGACACCTTCACCGGGACGTCGGTCTCGTCGTTCTCGCCCTGGTTCATGACCTGCACGTCGAACGACAGGTTGGGCGACGACGCGATGTCGACGGCGGAGCCCTGCTGGAGCGTCTGACCGCCCGGCTTGACGGTCACGGTTCCGAGCCCGGTGCCGTGGATACCCGGTGTGGCAGGCTGGGCGCCGGAGCCGCCGCTGCGGATGCGATCGATGCGATCGGCGACGGTCGATGCGGAGAGCCAGCCGAGGTCGGTGAGGAAGTGGCTCTTCGGGATGTCCAGCTCGTCGGCGAGGCCCTGTGCCTTGGCCGGCTTGCGCATCGCGGGCACGACCTTCTCCGTGTACAGGACGTCGCTCGCGAGGAAGTTGCGCATGTACACGGCGATCTTGTTGTTGGCCTCCTCCTGGCCCGCGTCGCCGAGCGCGGTGGGCAGCTGCTCGGCCACGCCGGCGATGCCGTCGCGGCGCAGCTCGAGCGTGTAGACGAGGAACTGGCGCGCCTGGGTGAGCTCGTCCGGGTGGTCGAGTGACTTGGCGCGATCGACGAGCTGCGCAGCCTCGCCGCGATAGCCGTTCACGTTCGACGCGAGCTGCACCGCGCTCTGCGTACCCGGCTTCGTGAGCAGGCCGAACAGCGCCTTGCTCTCCTGGTTCGACTGGTCGACGATGCCGTTGACCTCGCGGAAGTAGTCGCGGAATGCCTGCTTACGCGCAGAATCGCGGCAGCCCTTGATCGCCAGGATCAGCAGGACCAGCACGAGCACGCCGGCGCCGACGGCGACCGCGCGCCGGACCATGAGGGTCTGGCGGTCGGTGCTCGGTCCCCGTGGGGGGCGGCGGGATGAGGCTCGGCGCGGGCGCTCTTCGCGTTCGTCGAGGAAGGACAAGGTTTAAGGCTCGTGGACAGGATCGGGGCCTGCCAGGCTATTGCGAGAGTATGAAGGCCGGGTCGGCTGTCCCTTTTGCAGGGAAGGGACCGGGCCCCCAGAAGGTGGATGGGACGTGGAACGCACCCAGGCGCTCGATGAGACACAGACCCGAGCGATAGAAGACAGAACGCAGCCCGCAGCCCGCAGAGACGAAACTCTCGCGCTGTCGGAATCCGCGCCGCGGCGGCGCGTGCTCGATCGCTATGTCCTCGAGCGGCGACTCGGGCACGGCGGGTTCGGGGTCGTCTGGCTCGCGTTCGACGAGAAGCTCGAGCGCGAGGTGGCCGTGAAGGTGATCGCGCGCGAGGACGGCGAGCCGGTCTCGGAGCGGGCCGAGCGCGAGGCGCGGGTGGCGGCGCGCCTGAACCATCCCGGGATCGTCGGGTTGTACGAGCTGGCCGCGGACGACGAGGCCGTGTACCTCGTGTCGGAGCTCGTGCCGGGCCGCAACCTCGCCGAGCTGATCCGCCACGGCGCGGTGTCGGATCGCGACGTCGCGCGGATCGGCATCGCGCTCTGCGACGCGCTCGGGCACGCGCACCAGCGCAAGGTGATCCACCGTGACGTGAAGCCGCAGAATGTGCTGGTGGTCGCGGACCCCGCGGCGGGCGCGGGCTTCGCGAAGCTGGCCGACTTCGGGGTGGCCCACCTGGCCAGCGGCGACCCGCTCACGCGCACGGGCGACGTGGTCGGGACGCTCGCCTACATGGCACCGGAACAGGCGGAGGGCGAGCGCGTGACCGGCGCCGCCGACGTCTATTCACTCGCGCTGACGCTCTACGAGGCGTGGACGGGCACGAACCCCGTGCGGGCCGCCTCGCCGATGGGAACCGCCCGGCGCCTGGGCACCGCGCTGCCCCCGCTGCGCAGCCGGCGCCGCGATCTGCCCGAGGCGCTCGGCCGCGCCATCGACGCCGCTCTCGATCCGGACCCCGAACAGCGGCCCACGGTGCGCCGGCTGCGGAGCGCTCTCGAGGCCGAGGACCAGGACCTCTCGAACGAGGGCGGCCTGGTTCAGCCCGGCCGCCTGGAGCGCCTCGGCCTGACGCGCGTGATGCAGCGCGAGCATCACGCGCAGCCGTCGCGCTTCGACTCGCTCTTCCACGTGCTCGGGCGACTCGCCGCGGGCGCGGCTGCCGGCGGCATCGTGCTCGGCGCATTCGCGGTCAGCGGGGGCCAGACCCGCGCCGCGCCGCTGGCGGTCTTCGCCGCGGTTGCTCTCGCCGTCGCGGCGTTTCCGCGGATCGCGTGGCTCGGCACGGCTGCGGCGCTCGTCGCGTGGCTGGCCGCGGAAGGCGACAGCGGCCTTGCGCTCGTGGTGGCCGCGGGGGCGCTGCCCGTTCCGCTGCTGCTCATGCGCGCGGGCCCGCTGTGGTCGCTCCCGGCGCTCGCACCGCTGCTCGCGGCCGTGGGACTCGGCCCCCTGTACCTGGTGGTGGCCGGCGCGCCACGCACCGCGTGGCGCCGTGCAGCACTGGGCGCGACCGGGTTCCTCTGGCTGGCCCTCGCCGAGACGGCGCTCCAGCGCACGCTCATCTTCGGCTCGCCCGACGGGTCGATGCGCCTGCAGGCCTGGGATGGCTCGGTCTCACACGCCGCAAAGGAGGCCATCTGGCCGCTCCTGAGCACGCCGGCCCTCCTTCCCGCCGTGGCCTGGGCGCTGCTGGCGGTGGTGCTGCCGCTGCTCGTGACGGGCCGTTCGCTCACGCTCGACCTGCTGGGCGGCTTCGTGTGGGCCGCCGGGGTCGTGGCGGCGCATCAGGCCATCGCGACGGTTCTGGGGACGCATGATGCGCGCGGGCTCGCCGCGGGTACGGTCGTGGCGGTCGTGCTTGCCGTCGCCGCAGCGGGATCCGGACTGCGCAGACCCGCTCCCGCGGCCGCGGACCCCCCTAGGATGGCCGTGCCGTGAGCATCCTCAGAAACCTGGAAGCGAAGCTCGAGGGCCTTTTCGAAGGCGCGTTCAGCCGCACCTTCAAGTCGAAGGTCCAGCCCGTCGAGATCGCGCGCAAGCTGGCGAAGGAGATGGAGGACAACAAGACCGTCTCGATCTCCCGCACCTACGTGCCGAACCAGTACATCGTCTACCTCTCGAGCCAGGACCGCTCGCAGTTCGAGGGCTACGAGGACGGGGTCAAGAAGGAGCTGTCGGACTACCTCCTGGAGCACGCGCGGAGCGAGGGCCTAGCGCTGCTCACGCGCCCGACGGTCGACTTCCAGACCGACGACCGCCTCGGTCTCGGCGAATTCGGCATCCAGGCGATGCTGGTCCGGCCGCCGGAGGAGGAGCAGGCGGCGAGCGCCGAGCCCGAGCCCGCGGACTTCGGCCACACGATGGTCTACTCGGTCGACCGCGAGGCGCGCCGGATGGACGCGCCCGCGACATACGGCGGCCGCGCCATGCTTGTCGGCGGCGGGAAACGGACGGTGCTGTCGGGCAGCCGCGTGGTAATCGGCCGCAGCCGCGACTGCGACGTGACGCTCGACGACGCGAACGTCTCGCGCCGGCACGCCGAGCTGCGCCGCGAGGGTGCGAGCTGGCTCGTCGCGGACCTCGGCTCGACGAACGGCGTGAAGGTGAACGGGCGGCGCGTGCACGAGCAGCCGCTGTCCCCGGGAGACGAGATCACGCTCGGGCTCGAGCGGCTCACCTTCGAGGTCGAGTAGGGCATGCAGGATCCCGTAGCAGTACTCCTCAAGTTCGGCTTCCTTGTCGTCCTGTTCCTGTTCCTCCTGTGGGTCTCGCGCAGCGCTCTGCGCGACGTCGCGGGACGCGGGTCGGCCGCGCTCGCCGACGACACCGGGCCCACCGCATCGCCGCGTGACGGCCGCGGCGGCATGGATCTGCGCTCGGGGGTCTACCCTCGACTCGAGGTGATCGCGGCGATGGGCCACGAGCCCGGGGAGGAGTTTCCGCTGAACGGCGGCATCACGATGGGCCGCGCCGCGAGCTCCGAGGTGACGGTCGACGATCCGTTCGCCTCAGCGGCCCACGCACGCATCTTTCCGCATGGCCAGTTCATGTACATAGAGGACATGGGATCGACCAACGGGACGTTCCTGAACGGGCGCCAGCTGCGCAAGCCCGAGCAGCTGCGCGTGGCCGACGTGATTCGCATAGGCGACACCGAATACCGCTACCAGGAGTAGGGCCGTGGCATTGCGCATCGCCGAGCAGGCGGCGCTGTCCGACGTGGGACGCGCGCGTCAGAGCAACGAGGACTCGTACCTCGAGCGGGCGCCCCTGTTCGTGGTGGCGGACGGCATGGGCGGCGCGCGCGCGGGCGAGGTGGCGTCGGCGATCGCGGTCGAGACCGCGCGCTCGAGTGACGTGGGCGCGAGCCCCGAGCAGGATCTGGCGACGGTGGTCCACGACGCCAACCGAGAGATCTACGAGAAGGCGCAGGCGGACTCCGAGCACGCGGGCATGGGCACGACCTTCACCGGCGCGCTGGTCACCGGCAGCGAGGTGGCGGTCGGGCACGTGGGCGACAGCCGGATGTACCGCTTCCGCGACGGCGAGCTCGAGCGGCTCACGCAGGACCACTCGCTGGTCGAGGAGTTCGTCCGCCAGGGCAAGCTGACGCCCGAGGAGGCGGAGGTCCATCCGCAGCGCTCGATCATCACGCGCGCGCTCGGGCCGGAGCCCGACGTGCAGGTGGACACGTTCACGTTCCCCGCGCGCGCCGGCGACATCTACCTGATCTGCTCGGACGGCCTCACGGGCATGGTGTCGGAGGACGAGATAGCCGAGATCGTCGGCGCCGGCCCGAACCTCGGCGCGTCTGCGAAGCGGCTGATCGACACCGCCAACCGGAACGGCGGGCGTGACAACATCACCGTGGTCCTGTTCCGGCTCGAGGACGACGCGGACGAGGACGACGGCACCGACACGCTCGGTGACCAGGCCACGAGCGCCGGTGTGAGCGCCGACAGCGTGCGCGCGGCCGTCGCCGAGGCGGAGGCGACGACGACGCACACGGCCGCGCCGCCGCGCGCCGAGTCCGGCGGCGTGCCCGCCAGCTCGCCGATCTCGCGACGCCGCGAGCCGCGGATTCCGCGCACGCGGCGGATCTTCGCGGCAATCGCCGCCCTTCTCGTCGTGCTCGCGGCGGTCGCGGTCATCTGGGTGGTCGACCGCCAGTTCTGGTTCGTCGGCACCACGAGCTCCGGGCAGGTGGCGCTCTACCGCGGCCTCCCGTACGAGCTTCCGCTCGGCATCAGGCTGTACAGCCGCGAGCGCGTATCGGCCGTGCCGGCCACGAACCTCGATGCGAAGCAGCGCAGCTACGTGCTCGACCATCACGCGCGCGGCCGCGGCGACTCCGTCGCGCTGTTCGACCAGATCGACGCCGGCGCACGCTGATGGGCGCGCGCGGGCGAGAGCTGTTCGGGCTTCTGCCCGTCACGCTGATGATCACCGCCGGCTTCACGGCCGTGCTCATCTCGCAGACCAGCGGCAGCCAGATCAACAAGGTCACGCTCACCTACGGCGGCATCTTCCTCGGCGCGTGCCTGATCGGGCACATCTTCATTCGCGCGCGGCTTCCCCACGCGGACCCGTACCTCTATCCGCTCGCTGCGCTGATGACCGCCTTCGGACTCGTCGAGATCTACCGGATCGACCAGAGCCTCGCGTGGAAGCAGGCGGTCATCTTCGGCATCGGCCTCGGCTTCTTCTGCGTCACGATCATGCTCCTGCGCGACATCCGCGTGCTCGAGCGCTACCGCTACACGATCGCGATCATCGGGATCCTGCTGCTGCTTGCGCCGCGGTTGCCGGGGATCGGCAAGCAGGTGAACGGCGCGTACCTGTCGGTCGGCGTCGGCTCGTTCCAGTTCCAGACGGCGGAGTTCGCCAAGATCGCGATCGTCATCTTCCTGGCGAGCTACCTGAACGACGTGCGCGACGTGCTCGTCAGGGGGCGATTGCCGCGGATCAGCATGAAGCACCTCGGGCCGATGCTCGTCATCTGGGGCGCGGCGATGCTGATGCTGGTCGTGATCCGCGACCTCGGCAGCTCGATCATGTTCTTCGGCGCGTTCCTCGCGCTGCTGTACATAGCCACGAACCGGCTGTCGCTCGTCCTGCCCGCGCTGGCGGCGTTCCTCGGCGGCGCGTGGTTCTTCGCGAACTCCACGCCACACGTGCAGGACCGCGTCGACTCGTGGCTGCACCCCTTCAGCCAGAAGCTCTACGACATGCCGGGCGGCAGCTACCAGCTCGCGCAGTCGCTCTTCTCGCAGGCTGACGGCGGGCTGTTCGGCCGCGGCTTCGGCGAGGCGATGCTCACGCAGACGAACGGCCAGCCGATCGTCCCCGCCGCGCACACGGACCTGATCTACGCGGTGATCGTGAACGAGGTGGGGCTGTTCGGCGGGATCGGTCTCCTGATCACCTACCTCCTGTTCGTGTCGCGTGGGTTCAAGACCGCGACGCTCGCGAGTGACGGGTTCAGCAAGCTGCTCGCGGCCGGCCTGTCCGCGGTGTTCGCGCTGCAGGTCTTCGTGATCGTCGGCGGCGTGACAAAGGTGATCCCGCTGACCGGCGTGACGCTGCCGTTCGTCTCCTACGGCGGCTCCTCGGTGGTCGCCAACTTCGTGTTGCTGGCGCTGCTGTTGATCGTGTCGGACCGCGCGCGCCGCGGCCGCTATGCCGAGTCCGGCGGGCTGATGCGATGAACCGGCAGATCGCGCGTCTCTCCCTCATCGCCACGCTCCTGATCCTGGTGCTCGCGGTGTTCACGGCCCGCTGGAGCGTCATCGACGCCACCGCGCTCAAGAACGAGCCGCTCAACCGCCGCCCGCTGCTCGAGCAGCAGCAGATCCCACGCGGCCTGATCCTGGCGCGCGACAACTCGAAGATCGCCGAGAACCGGCATGTGGGGACGCATCAGAACAAGCGCTACTACCGCGTCTATCCGCAGAACAACGTGTTCTCACACGCCGCCGGCTACGCGTTCGTCTCGCGCGGCTCGTCCGGCCTCGAGCAGTCGCAGAACGACGTCCTGTCCGGCACGGCCGGCGACCTCGGCTCGTTCTTCGACGAGATCGCCGGCGGTCCCTCGCAGGGCGACGACATCAAGACAGCGCTCGACCCCGAGGCGCAGAAGACGGCCATCAGCGCGCTCGCCGGCCGCCAGGGCGCGATAGTGGCCATGGATCCGCGGAGCGGTGCCGTGCAGGTGATGGCGTCCCAGCCCGACTACAACCCGAACGACATCCCGGCGAAGTTCGCCGAGCTCAACCGCCAGTCGAACTCCCCGCTGTTCAACCGCGCCACGCAGGGGCAGTACCCGCCGGGCTCGACCTTCAAGGTGGTGACGGCGGCGGCCGGGCTCGACTCGGGTAAGTACACCCCCGACTCGCAGATCAGCGGCAAGAACAACAAGGTGATCAGCGGCGTACCGCTGCAGAACTTCGGCGGCGAGAACTTCGCGTCCATCTCGCTGACCGACGCGCTCACCCACTCGGTCAACACGGTCTTCGGCGAGATGGGCGAGAAGCTCGGCAAGAAGACGATGTTCGACTACATGACCCGCTTCGGCTTCAACGCCAAGCCACCGCTCGACTACCCGCGCAGTCAGATGTTCGCCAGCGGCGAGTACAAGAACGGCAAGCTCCTTGACGCGAACAGCCCGTCGGTTGATGTCGGCCGCATGGCGATCGGCCAGGACAAGCTCCAGGTCACGCCGCTGCAGATGGCGATGGTGGCGTCGGCAGTGGCCAACGGCGGCAAGCTGATGCGGCCGCACATGGTGGAGAAGGTGGTCGGGCCGGACGGGCGGACGAAGGACACGATCGGTAGCGACGAGCAGTCGCGCGTGATGAGCGAGAAATCCGCGTCCGAGCTCAACCAGATGATGCGGCACGTGGTGGAGTCGGGCACGGGCACCGCGGCGCAGCTCCAGGGCATCCAGGTGGCCGGCAAGACCGGCACCGCCGAGGCGCCCGGAGGCTTCAACGACGCGTGGTTCATCGCGTTCGCGCCGGCCGACAACCCGAAGGTGGCCGTGGCCGTCGTCGTCGAGCACGCCCAGCAGTCCCAGACCGGCGGTGAGGTGGCCGCGCCCCTCGCGGCCCAGGTGATGCGCGTACTGCTGAGGCGAAATGGCTGAGGTGGCCGACGGCACGCTGGTGGACGGCCGCTACCGGATCCAGCGCCGGATCGGGTCCGGTGGGATGGCGGACGTGTACTGCGCCGAGGACTCGCAGCTCGGCCGGCAGGTGGCGATCAAGCTGCTGCACCGCCGCTTCGCGCGCGACCGCGAGTTCGTCGAGCGCTTCCGCCGCGAGGCGTCGGCAGCGGCCGGGCTCCAGCACCCGAACGTCGTGTCGGTCTATGACCGCGGCGAGTACGACGGCACCTACTACATCGCCATGGAGTACCTCCCGGGCAAGACGCTCAAGGAGGTGATCCGCGAGGAGGCGCCGCTCGACCAGTTGCGCGCGATCGACTACGCGATACAGATCCTCGAAGCCGCGGCCTTCGCGCACCGCCGCGGCATCATCCACCGCGACTTCAAGCCGCACAACGTGATGGTCGGTCCCGACGGCCGCCTGAAGGTCACGGACTTCGGCATCGCGCGGGCCGGCGCCTCCGAGATGACCGAGACCGGGTCGATCATGGGCACCGCGCAGTACCTCTCACCCGAGCAGGCGCAGGGGCAGCGCGTGGGCGCGCAGTCGGATCTGTACTCGATCGGCGTGATCCTCTACGAGATGCTCACGGGCCGCGTGCCGTTCACGGGCGACAGCGCGGTGTCGATCGCGCTCAAGCACGTGGGCGAGCAGCCGCCGCGCATGACCGAGTTCCGGCGCGACATCCACCCGCGGCTCGAGCAGGCGGTCGGGCGCGCGCTGCTCAAGGAACCCGCGCAGCGCTACGCGTCGGCCGACGAGTTCGCCGGTGCGCTGAAGGAGACACGGCGCGCGATCGTGGCGGGCGACAACGGCTCGGGCGGCACCTCGACGTGGGTGCCGCCGGCACACGACGACGACGGCGATCCGCGCGGTGCCCGCTGGCCGTGGGTCGTCCTGGTCCTGCTCCTGCTCGCACTTGTCGCGGCCGCGGCCATATGGCAGCCGTGGAACACGAGCACGAACAAGCAGACCGTCCCGAACGTGGTCGGCTCGACCTCCAAGCACGCGACCGAGGTGCTGCGCAAGGCGGGCTTCGACGTGAAGACCCACCAGGCCGCGTCCGAGGAGAAGAAGGGCCACGTCATCGGCCAGGACCCGGCCGCAGGCGAGCGCGTGGAGGAGGGCAGCACGATCAACCTGACCGTGTCGGGCGGGCCCCCGGACGTGCTGGTGCCCTCGGTGTCGGGCTTCTCGGAACAGCAGGCCGTGCAGCAGCTGAACGCGAGCGGGTTCAAGGTCACGAACGACACGACGCCGTCGACGACTGTGAAGAAGGGCCTGGCGGTGCGAACGTCGCCGAAGGAGGGCACGTCCGCGCCGCGCGGATCGCGCGTGCGGCTGTTCATCTCGAGCGGGCCGCCGCCGGTCGCCGTGCCCAGCGTGATCGGGCAGGCGAAGGCCGACGCGCGCGCCCAGCTCGAGGCCGCCGGCTTCAGCGTGAGCGTCGACCAGGCCTTCTCGGACAGCGCGCCGAAGAACGAGGTGATCTCGCAGAGCCCCGCCGCCGGCACCGAGGTGCCCAAGGGCTCGCAGGTGACCATCACCGTGTCGAAGGGCCCGCAGCAGGTGCAGGTGCCGGACGTCGTCGGCATGGACGTGAAGGCCGCCCGCGCGGCGCTGCGGGACAAGGGCTTCAAGGTCAAGACGGTGAAGCAGCCGACGGTGGGCGGCGACAACACCGTCCAGTCGCAGACGCCCGACGCCGGCTCGAAGCAGGACAAGGGCAGCGAGGTGACGATCACCGTCGCGTCGCCCGACAACGGCGGCGGAGGGACGCAGGGGGCGCCGCAGTCGAATGGCTCGACGCCACCGCCGCCCGGAGCCGTTCCATGAGGGTCGCCGTTCTCGGCGGCGGGCGCTCCAGCGAGCACGAGGTGTCGCTCGATTCCTCAGCGGCCGTTCGTGCGGGACTCGACGAGGGCGGCCACGAGCCGGTCGAGGTGCTGGTGGAGCGCGACGGCCACTGGATGCACGACGGCCGCGCGCTTGCGATCGAGCCGGGTGGCGGCGTGCTCGGCGCCGACGTGGTCTTCCCGGTGCTGCACGGGCCATTCGGCGAGGACGGCACCGTCCAGGGCCTGCTCGAGATCGCCGACGTTGCCTACGTGGGCGCGGGCGTGCTTGCGTCGGCGCTCTGCATGGACAAGATCGTCTTCAAGGACCTGATCGCCCAGGCGGGGCTGCCGCAGGTCGATTACGTGGGCCTGCGCGACGGCGACGACCGCAGCGCGGCCGAGCGGCTCGGTACGCCGGTGTTCGTCAAGCCGGCGCGGCTCGGGTCGTCGGTGGGGATCAGCAAGGTGTCGTCGCCGGAGGAGCTCGCGCCCGCTCTCGACGAGGCGTTCGCGCACGATCCGCGCGTGATCGTGGAGGCGATGGCGCGGGGACTCGAGGTCGAGTGCTCGGTGATCGGCAACGACGATCCCGAGACCTCGCAGCCGGGCGAGATCGTGATCAAGTCCGAGTGGTACGACTACGAGGCCAAGTACACACCCGGCGGCATGGAGCTGGTTGTGCCGGCGCGGATCCCGGAGGCCACCCGCGACCGCGTCCGCGAGCTGGCGCGTGACGTGTTCCTGCGCGTCGGCTGCACCGGCCTTGCGCGCGCGGACTTCTTCGTGACCGACGCCGGCGAGGTGCTGGTCAACGAGCTCAACACGATGCCCGGCTTCACGCCCACGAGCGTGTTCGCGAAGCTGTTCGAGAAGAGCGGTGTGCCGTATGCGGAGCTGCTCGACCGGCTGGTGCGCTTCGCGGTGGAGCGCCACGAGCGCGAGCGCAGCTACAGCTTCTGACCCCGCCTCAGTAGAGGACTTTGATCGTTGAGATGTCGGCGGATTCGCGCTGCGGCGGGAGCTTCGTGATCCAGACCAGGTAGTGCGAGTAGGAGCGGCCCGGCAGTGTCGCGCGCATGAGCGCGCCGTCGCCCTTCAGGTCGCCGAGGGGGCGGCCCCAGCCCTTCAGGTCGGTCGGTATCTCGTTGGATCCGTAGACGCGGGCGGTGAAGCCGCTGGTGGTGGTCGTCACGTCGAGGCGCCGCGCCTTCACGGGTGTGTTCGTCCACACGTAGATGCCCACTCCGGCCTTGTTGAGGTCGCCGCCCTGGTACGTCTCCGTGCTCCAGAACGTGGTGGAGCTCTTATCGAACACCTTGTTCACGTCGTAGGCATGCTCGCTGCCGCCGCCGAACGGGTCGAAGTCCTTGGCGCCCGTCACGTCGGCCTCGCGCAGCGGCGGCGCCGCAGCCTTCTGCGCCGTGGTGTGGGGGCTCTTGCCCGGCCCGATGACCAGGAACGCCGCCACGCACACCGCGACGAACACCGCACCGCCGAGCAGCCACACCGGCCAGCGGCGTCGTGGCCTGAACTCGGTCGTCCCAGGCGGGAGGGCGGAGAGGACGGTGGTCGCCTGGCCGTTGCTCACGCCGCCGGCGCGCGCGGCCTCGATGCCCAGCGCCTGCTCGAGGTCGCTCACCATCTCGGCCGCGGTTGCGTAGCGGTTCCGGCGTTCCTTCGCGGTCGCGCGCTCGATGATCGCCGCCAGCGCCGACGACACCTCCGGGCGCAGCTCCTGCACGTCGGGCAGCGGCTCGCGCACGTGCTTCATCGCCACGCCCACCTGGCTCTCGGCCGTGAACGGCACCTGTCCCGTGAGCATCTCGAACAGGCACACGCCGAGCGAGTAGATGTCGGACTGCTCCGTGACCTCCTCGCCGAGCGCCTGTTCGGGAGCGACGTAGTCGGTCGTGCCGAGCACGCGCCCGGTCGCGGTCAGGCCGGCGTCCTGGTCGAGCGAGCGGGAGATGCCGAAATCGGTGACCTTTGCGCGCCCGTCCGGGTCGATCAGGACGTTCTGCGGCTTCACGTCGCGGTGAGCGAGGCGCTGGGCGTGGGCGGCCACGAGCGCGCGGCCGATCTCGATCGCGTACGCCACCGCCTCGGGCACCGGCAGCGGCCCGCCGCGGCGGATCAGCTGCTTGAGCGTCTCCCCGTCGACGTACTCGAAGACGATGAACGGATGACCCTCGTCCTCGCCCGCGTCGATCACCGTCACGACGTGCGGGTGTGACAGCCGCGCCACCATCCGCGCCTCACGCCGGAAGCGCTCGAGCTGCACGGAGTCGTCCTCCATCGACTGATGCAGGACCTTGATCGCCACCCAGCGCTCGAGCGTCTCATCCCAGGCCCGGTAGACGGTGGACATGCCACCCGAGCCCACCCGCTCTTCCATGCGGTAGCGATTGCAGAGGAGACTGCCGATCACGTCTGGACTATCTTGCGCGCGCCATGGCTGTCGAGGTGCGTTACTACACCGATCCCGTCTGTGCGTGGTCCTGGTCGCTGGAGCCGGTCGTTCGCCGGCTCATGGTGGAATTCGGCGACACCCTGTCCTGGACCTACGTGATGGGCGGACTCGCCCGGAACTTCGCGGGGAACGGCGATGACCAGGCAGTCTATTCCCGGCAGATCTCGCACTGGATGGATGTCGCGGACGTGGGGGGCATGCCTCTGGACCCACGGCTCTGGACCGAAGGCCCGCTTTCATCTTCCTACCCGGCATGCATGGCGCTTAAAGGGGCGAGTGAGCAAGCTGACGACGGCGGCTACGCGTATTTGCGGGTGCTTCGCGAGGGCATCTTCTGCTTCCGGCGCAAGCTCGACACCACCGAGGCGCTCGTGGAGGCGGCCCGCGAGGCGCGGCTCGGAGTGGAGCGCTTCCGGCTCGACCTGGCGTCGAACGCGATCGTGGAGGCATTCGGGAACGACCTCGAGGAGTTCCGCTCGCGCGCCTTCGAGCTGCCGACGATCGTCGTGGGCGACACCGTCATCTCGGGTCTGCAGCCGTACGAGGCCTACGCCGAGGCAGTCGGCTCGCCGCCTTCAGGATCACGACCAGGCGTGGTGGAAGCGCTGCGCCGCTTCGGCCGGATGGCCACCCGCGAGGTCGAGGAGGTCTGCGGCCTGCCGGGGCCGCGCGCCTCGGCGGAGCTGTGGCGGCTGGCGATGGAGTGGCAGGTGAAGCCGGTGCGCGTGCTGACCGGCCACCTGTGGGAGCCGGCTTAGGGCGCGCAGCCGGCAGCCGGCAGCCCGCAGCCGGCAGCCCGCAGCCCGCAGGGTTTGGTCACTTTCCGGACTATGTGGCGGGGAAGCCACCACACCCCCGGCGGCGGGGGGAGAGAAGATGAGCCTTGGGCTCTTACCGGAGCATGTGTCCGGAAAGGCGCCAAACCCCCATCGATGTGGCAATCGCGAAAATCGCGGAGTGTCAACACGGTGTCGCGTCGCTCGCCCAGCTGGTCGACCTCGGGCTCAGCATGGACGCCGTTCACAAGCGCGGAGCTGCGGGGCGGCTGCACCGCATCCATCAGGGCGTGTACGCCGTCGGCCATCCGCGCCTCAGCCTCGACGGCAAGCGGATGGCGGCCATTCTCGCGTGTGGTCCCGGCGCCGTCCTCTCCTATCGCGACGCCGCGGCGCTGCACGGGCTCCGCGATGACAACAGCCCGAAGTTCGACGTGACCTCCTCGATCCGCACGGGTCGTCGCAAGCCGGGGATCCGGATCCACAGCGGCGCGACCATCACCCCGGGAGACGTGACCACGGTGCGGAACATCCCTTGCACGGGCGTCCCGCGTACGCTGCTCGACCTCGCCGACGTCGTGAACCAGCGCCAGGTCGAGCGGGCGATCGACCGCGCGGAAGCACTTGGCCTGTTCGACCTCAGTGCCATCCAGGCGCTGCTCGATCGCTCACCCGGTCGGCGCGGTGCGCCCAGGCTCAGAAGAGCGATCGCCGCCGATCCTGTCTTCACCCGCACCGAGATCGAGGAGCTGATGTACGGCATCTGCAGAAGGGCGAACCTCCCGCGCCCCGAGGGGAACTACAGCATCGGCAAGTACACCGCCGACTTCGCATTCGTCGGCCAGCGCCTGATCGCCGAGACCGACGGTCGCGCCACGCACCTCACGACCCTCGCGTTCGAGCACGACCGTCTACGCGACCGCGAGCTGCTCCTTCAGGGATGGCGGACGGTCCGCTTCACCTACCGGCAGCTGAAGAACGACCCCGCGGAGATCGCAGATACGCTCAGGTCGCTGCTGACTTGAAGCCGGTGTCGGCCCCGCCCGCGAGCCCGACGCCGAGCAGCTCCACAACGCCCGCCTGATCGGTCACCGAGCCGACCACGGCAGCGCCGCGGTGGTGGCCGCCCAGCAGCTCGACCGCCGCCTCGGCATCCGAGGCCGGCACCACGCAGCAGAACCCGCAGCCCATGTTGAAGACCTCCCACATCTCCTCGGGAGGCACGCCGGCACCTTCGGCGATCAGGTCGAAGATCGGCAGGACGGGCAGCGGCGAGTCGATCCGGTAGCCCACGTCGGCCTCCAGCCGCAGCAGGTTCAGCATCCCGCCGCTCGTGATGTGGGCGAGCCCGCGCACGTCCACAGCGGAGCGGAGCAGGTCGAGAACCGCGCGCACGTAGATCACCGTCGGCTCGAGCAGGACGTCGCCGACGCGCCGGCCGCCGAGCTCGTCCATCGTCTCGCGCAGGTCGGGCAGCGCGCGCCGCGCAAGCGTGTAGCCGTTCGAGTGCACGCCACTCGAGGGAAGGCCGACGATGACGTCGCCCGGCTGGATCGTCGCACCGGTGACGATGGAATCGAGCGCAACGGTGCCGAAGCACGCGCCCACCAGGTCGAACCCGTAGGGCGACGGATGGCCGCGGATGAGCTCCGGCAGCTGCGCCAGCTCGCCGCCCGGGATCTCGATGCCGGCCTGCTCGGCGCCCTCCTTCAGCCCCACCGCGATCTGGCGGAGCTGCTCCGGATCCGCGCCCTCGACGGCGATGTAGTCGAGCATCGCGAACGGCTCGGCGCCGACGCAGATCACGTCGTTCACGTTCATCGCGATGCAGTCGATGCCGACCGTGTCGAACTTGCCGAGCTCCTCGGCGATGATCACCTTGGACCCGACGCCATCGGTGGACAGGGCGATGCCGAGCCCCTCGGCAACCCGCAGTACGTTCGCGTAGTGCCCGGAGCCGAGCACGGCGCGCGACTCGCGACCCGGGTCGATCGTGCGCAGCACGGAGACGAGCCCCGCGACGGCGGTGTCGGCGCGGCTGGTGTCGACCCCCGCCTCGGCGTAGGCGCGATCGGCCATGGGTCCCATTCAAGCGCATGAGGGAGACAGCCCCGAGCGCGACGCGGTACGCCGCGAACGGCGCGTACGACCGCGCGTTGTCCACGATCCGCACCAACGGGCTCGACACGAGCGTGGAGCCGAAGGCGGCACCCGCGCCGGCGAGCATCCCCGGCGGCATCCCGCGGCGCGCCATCCGCAGTCCCTTGAGCCCGGCCGCGGCCAGGATGATCGGCAGCGCGGCGTGGCGCGACAGGCGGTTGGCGGAGCGCCGGTCGAACCGCAACAGCCGCGCCGCGGTCAACGTCGCTCCGTTCCTCGACACGCCCGGCGCCAGTGCGCACGCCTGCCCCAGCCCGATCAGCACCGCGTCGAGAGCGGTCGCGTCCTCGTGGGGGCGGTCCGCCGGCCGGAGGTCGGCAGCAGCGAGGACCACGCCCGCCACCAGCTGCGCGCCCGCGACCCCCCGCGGCGACCCGAGCCGCTCCTCGATCGGCCGCTCGAACAGGAAGGCCGCCAGCCCCGGCGGGATGAACGTCAGCGCATGCCGCAGGAGCCGCCGCCCGTCCATCTCGCGCAGAACCTCGGCGACCTCGTGCCGCAGCGCGATCAAGAGCGCGCCGGCGGTCCCGGCGTGCAGCGCCACCTCGAACGACTTGCGCGTGTCGTCGTCGAGCTCGGCATACGACCACCCCAGCAGCGCGGGCACCAGCACGAGGTGGCCCGACGACGAAATGGGAAGCAGCTCTGCGGGCCCCTGAAGAGCCCCGAGGGCGACAGCCTCGCGGAGGTTCAGGCCGCCTCGGGGACCGCGCGCCGGCGACGCCGCGAGCGCACGATCAGATAGACGACGCCGATCACGATCAGCGCGGCCACCGTGTAGTCGACGTAGTGCAGTGAGTCCTTCCACTTGGTCCAGTTGTCGCCGGCCTGCTTGCCGACGAACGCGAGCATGAACACCCACGGGATGCAGCCGAGCGTGGTGAAGAGAGTGAAGCGCCCGAACGGCATCCGTGCGGCGCCCGCCGGGAGAGAGATGAACGTGCGCACGATCGGCAGCATGCGCGCGAAGAACACCGTCGCCTCGCCGTGCTTCGCGAACCAGCGGTCCGCGGTGTCGATGTGCGACTTCTTGATGTGCAGCTTGTTGCCGTGCCGCTCGAGCAGCTCGATGCGCCCGTAGTAGCCGATCGCGTAGGCGATCCAGGAGCCGATCACGTTCGCCGCGACCCCCGCCGCCACGGCCGCGAGCAGCGTGTACTTCCCCTCGGACACGTTGAAGCCGGCGAACAGCATCGTCGCCTCGCTCGGGATGGGGATGCAGGCGGACTCCGGAACCATCAGGACGAAGATCCCGGCAATACCGAGGTCGCCCACGACGTTCACGGCGAAGTCCACCAGCCGGTCGGTCACAGAAGCCAGCACCAGCATGGAGTGCGGCTAGGGTAGCGGCCCGTGCCGGTCCCCCTGTTCGCAACTTCCTTAGAGCCGTACATGGATCGGATCGCGGAGCGGCTGGCGGACGTCGCGCGGTCCGGCCGCTACATCCTGGGTCCGGAGGTGGAGGCGTTCGAGCGCGAGTTCGCGGACTACTGCGGCGCCCGCCACTGCGTCGGCGTGGGCAACGGAACCGACGCCATCAGCATCTCGCTGCGCGCACTGGGTGTGGAGCCGGGTGACGACGTCGTGGTCCCGTCGTTCACCTTCTACGCGAGCGCCGAGGCCATCGCGAGCATCGGCGCGCGACCGGTGTTCTGCGACGTCGACCCCGAGACCTTCTGCGTCACGCGCGAGTCGGTGCAGGCAGCCATGACGGGCAGGACGAAGGCGATCGTGTCGGTGGACCTCTTCGGCCGCCTCGCCCCCGACGTCCGCGGCCTCGGGGTGCCGGTCGTGGAGGACGCCGCGCAGGCCCATGGCGCGCGCCGCGACGACCGGCGCGCGGGCACCTGGGGCGACGTCGCCACCTTCTCGTTCTTTCCCTCCAAGAACCTGGGGGGCCTGGGCGACGGCGGCGCCATCGTGACCGACGACGACGAGGTCGCGGAGCTCGCCCGCAGGCTGCGCTTCCACGGCTCGACCGACAAGACCACGTTCACCGAGGTGGGCTACAACTCGCGCCTCGATGCGCTCCAGGCGGCGGCGCTGCGCGTGCTGCTGCCCGACCTCGACGGCTGGAACGAGGCGCGCAGGCGCGTCGCGCGCGCGTACGAGGCGCGCGGGCTGGGCAGTGCAGACGGCGTCGAGCCGCCGCGCTTCGAGGACGAGGAGCACGTCTTCCACCTCTACGTCGTGCAGTCGGACAGGGCGGACGAGCTTCAGCGCACGCTGGCCGAGCGCGAGATCGGCGCACGCGTCTACTACCGCCGTCCCGCGCACGAGCAGCCGGCGATGGCCGACTACCCGCCGATGGTCGACCTGCCCGGCACCGCCGAGGCGGCCCGCACCCACCTCGCCCTGCCGATGGGCCCGCTGCTCGACGAGCGCGCGATCGACGAGGTCATCGCGGCGTGCGCGTCTGGGTAGACCTCACCAACAGCCCGCACGTGATGGTCTTCCGCCCGCTGATCGAGCGGATGCGCGAGGACGGTCACGAGGTTGAGGTGACCGCGCGCGACTTCGCGCAGACGCTCGAGCTGTGCGAGCGCTTCGGCATCGAGCACACCGCGATCGGGCGCCACCGCGGCGGGCGGCTGATCGACAAGGCGGGCGGGCTCTTCTCGCGGTCGTACGCGCTCGCGCGCTGGGCCCGGGGCAGGCGCTTCGACGTGGCCATGGGACACGGCTCGAACGACGTGACGGTCGCCGCCTGGCTGCGGCGGATCCCGGCCTCGACCGCGTTCGACTACGAGTGGGCGCGCGTGCAGCACAACGTGAACTGCCGCCTGGCGAAGGCGGTCGTCGTGCCCGACGCGATCCCGCCCGAGCGCCTGTACCAGTACGGCGCGCGCGGCAAGATCCGCGCGTACGAGGGGCTGAAGGAGGAGTACTACCTGGCGGACTTCGAGCCGGATCCGGCAGTGCTGCAGGAGTTGGGCCTCGACAGCGCCCAGCCGATCGTGGTCCTGCGCACGCCGCCCGACGTCTCGCTCTACCACCGCTTCGAGAACGACCTGTTCGCGCAGGTGCTCGAGCGCGTCCGCGGAGCGGCGCAGGCGGTGGTGCTGCCGCGCACCGCCGAGCAGCGCGCCGAGCTTGCGCGCGCGGGCGGCTTCATCGTGCCCGAGCGCGCTATCGACGCGCCGAGCCTGGTCGCCTTCGCCGATACGGTCGTCTCGGCCGGGGGTACCATGAACCGCGAAGCGGTCGCGCTCGGCACGCCCGTCTACACGACGTTCGAGGGCCGGCTGGGCGCGGTCGACGAGCTTCTTCTGAGGGAGGGTCGTCTGCGGCGCCTCTCGGACCCCACCGAGATCGAGCTGGAGAAGCGGGGGGACGGGGCGGTGAACCGCGTCCGCCGCGACCCTCGCGTGTTGATAAAGCAGCTGCTTTCGGCCGTAGACTGACCGACCGCCACCAATGTTCAGCCGTCTATCCGCATCGGTCGTAGCACGACGCCTCGCACAGGCGGTTATCGACGCATGCCTCGTCGCGCTGGCGTACCTGCTCGCGTTCGTCCTGCGCTTCGACCCGTCGATCCCCGATCGCTACAACGACCTGCTGCTCGGCTCGATCTGGTTCGTCGTGGCGGGCAAGATCGTGATCTTCTGGGCGAACGGGCTCTACCACAAGCTCTGGCGCTTCGTGGACGCGAAGGACTTCGAGGCGATCGTGCGCGCCGTGGTCATGGCGAGCACCGCGCTCGTCGCGGTCTTCTTCCTGATCCCCACGAGCGTCACGGTGGATCCGCCGCGCGGCGTGATCGCGCTCGACCTGCTTCTCACGCTCGCGCTCATCAGCGGCACGCGCTTCGTTGTCCGCATGCTGACCGAGCGGCGTCCGTTCCGCGGGCCGATGGCGCGCAGCAGCGCGCGCGAGGTGCTGATCGTCGGCGCAGGCAACGGCGGCCAGCTCGTGGCGGCGGAGCTGCGGCGCAACCCGGGCCTCGGCGGCGTGCCGATCGGCTTCGTCGACGACGACCCGCGCAAGCAGGGCATGCGCATCGCGGGGCTGAAGGTCGAGGGCACGACGGACGAGCTCCCGCGCGTGCTCGACGGCGCGGAGCCCGACGAGGTGATCATCGCGATCCCGTCCGCTCCGGGCGTGTTGCGCCAGAAGGTCGTGACGGCGTGTCGCGCGCGCGAGATCCCGGTGCGCACGCTACCGACGGTCTTCGAGCTCCTGTCGGGCGGCCTGAACCTGATGCGGCAGGTGCGCGAGGTGCAGGTGGAGGACGTGCTGGGCCGCGAGCCCGTGCGACTCGAGGTCGACCGCGTGGGCGGTTATCTGGCGGGCGAGACGGTGCTCATCACGGGCGCGGGCGGCTCGATCGGCTCGGAGCTGTGCCGCCAGATCTCGCGCGTGGGCCCGCAGCGCATGATCCTCGTGGACAACGCGGAGAACAGTCTCTTCGAGGTCCGCCGCGAGCTCGAGACCGACCGCCACTTCGCGCGCACCGTCGCCGTGCTGGCCGACATCAAGGACGCCACCCGCATCAGCGAGATCTTCGAGGAGTACAACCCGGGCGTCGTATTCCACGCCGCCGCCTACAAGCACGTGCCTCTGATGGAGGAGAACCCGATCGAAGCCGTGCGCAACAACTCGGTGGGCACGCGCATCGTGGCCGCCGCCGCGGGTCGCTCGAAGACCAAGCGCTTCGTGCTCGTCTCGACCGACAAGGCGGTGAGCCCGGCGACCGTCATGGGCGCGTCCAAGACGCTGGCGGAGTGGGCGGTGGAGGCCACGCAGCGACAGTTCGAGCAGACGCGCTTCACCACCGTGCGCTTCGGCAACGTGCTGGGCTCATCGGGCTCGGTCGTGCCGATCTTCCGCCGCCAGATCGCCGCCGGGGGGCCTCTGACCGTGACGGACGAGAACATGACGCGCTACTTCATGACGATCCCGGAGGCCGTGCAGCTGATCATCCGCGCGGGCAACATGGGAGTCGGCGGTGAGATCTACGTGCTCGAGATGGGCGAGCCGGTGCGGATCATCGACCTGGCGCGAAAGATGATCCAACTCTCAGGCAGGGAGCCGGAGCGCGATGTCGCAATCGAGATAATCGGCCGCCGCCCCGGGGAAAAGCTGCACGAGGAGCTCTTCAATCCCGACGAGGAGCCGCGCGCGACGTCCGAGGACAAGATCATGGCGGCGGTCCGTCCGCCGCTCGAGCCCGACTGGGTCGAGGAAGCCTTCGCCCAGGTGGAAGAGCTCGTCTACGCTGGGGATGCGCGGGGGCTGGCTGCCACGGTCGCTGCGCTCGCCGAAGGGCGTCGGGTGCCGGACACGTTCGAAGCGGGGACTCCCGCGCCCGAGTAACGGCCTGGCCGGGGATTAAGGTTCGACGGGAACGTGCGACTGATACAGGAGATCGGCTCTTACGCGGGCATCGCCGCGATACCCGGGCTCGCGATCCTCTCCGCGCTCTACTTCTCGCAGGCACGCGACGTCCGCCGCCTGCGCGACTGGGCGGGGCGCGCGCCTGAGCGGTCGATGGAGGCGGCCCAGGGCGGGCGGGTGACCACGCGGCCTGCGCCACAGACCGCGGCTGCGCAGACCGGCGCGGCCACTCCCGCGCGACCTGCAGCTCCGGCCACCGCCGCGGGCACTGCCGGAGCCGCGGCGGCTGCGGCCGGCGGCGGCGGAGGCACCGCGACGGCCACGCGTCCCACCACGGCGGCACCTCCCGGCACCCACCCGCCGGTCCCGCGCGTGCACACCGGCGGCCAGACCACGATCCTCGGCTCGGCCGGCGACTCCTCGAACGGAGGCGACCCGTGGTATCGCCGCGCGACGGACCGCCTTCCGGCGGCGCGCTACCTCGCCATCCTCCTGGTCGGGATCCTCGTCGTGGGCGGCGGGATCGCGTACGGGCTCACGCAGCTCTCGAACGACAGCTCGGGCACGTCCTCGCCGGCCAAGCATGCCGCGGCGAACGGCGACACGTCGAAGAAGAAGTCGTCGTCCAAGTCGTCGACGCCCTCGATCCAGCCCCAGGATGTGTCGGTGGCCGTCCTCAACGGCACGACCGTCAACGGACTGGCGAGCCAGGTCGGCACGAAGCTCGGGCAGGAGGGCTTCCAGGTCGGCAACGAGGACAACTCGCTCCAGGGCCAGGTGAACGAGTCGGTCGTGCTCTACAGGCCGGGGGCAAGTGACAAGGCGTCGCTCGTGCGGCGCAAGCTGGACATCGCCCAGGTCGAGCCGGCGGACCAGCAATCGCTGTCGCAGGGCGGCAGCGCCGACGTGATCGTCGTTCTCGGCGCCGACAAGGCGCAGGCCGCCGCGCCGTAGCCGGCGAGTATCTCGCGCGCCATTCCGGGTAGAGCCGCGGTGATGGCACTGCGCTCGATATGGAACGGCACGATTGCGTTCGCGGGCGTCTTCGTCCCGATCAAGGTCCACTCCGCGACCGAGGACAAGACCGTGCACTTTCACGAGGTGCACCAGGACGACGGCGCGCGCATCGAGCACAAGAGGATCTGCCCGAAGGAGGACAAGGAGGTCCCGTATGGGGAGGTCGTCAAGGGGTACGAGGTCTCCGACGGTAAGTACGTCGTGCTCGAGAAGGAGGAGCTCGACGCCGCCGCCGGCGAGCAGTCGCGCCTGATCGAGATCGAGGAGTTCGTCTGCGCCGCCGACATCGACCCGGTCTTCTTCGACAAGACCTACTACCTGGGCAGCCAGGACAAGGGCAAGGACGCCTACCGGCTCTTGCACGACGCGCTCGCGAAGGCCGACCGCGCCGGCATCGGACGCTGGGTGTTCCACAACCGCGAGTACCTGGTGGCGCTGCGCGCGATCGATGGCGTGCTGGCCCTGAACACGATGCGCTTCCACGACGAGCTCGTGCCGGTGAAGGACCTCGACATCCCGACGCCGTCGCGCAAGCCGTCGTCGCGCGAGCTGCAGATGGCCGGCAAGCTCGTGGAGACGCTCGAGGCCGACTTCAAGCCGGACGACTTCGAGGACACCTATCGCGAGCGGCTGCTCGAGTACATCGAGGCGAAGGCGAAGGGCAGGCTCGACAAGCTGCCGCAGCCGAGCGAGGCGCCCGAGTCGGGCGACCTGATGGCCGCGCTCGAGGCCAGCCTCTCGGGGAAGAGCTGACGTGCCGCGCGCGCTGTGGAGCGGGTCGCTGAGCTTCGGGCTCGTGAACGTGCCGGTCCAGCTCGTGAGCGCGGTGCGCGACCTCGACCTCCACTTCCATCAGCTGCACGAGAAGGACAGGGTGCCGATCGAGATGCAGCGCTGGTGCTCCGAGGAGGACAAGGAGGTCCCGTACGAGGCGGTCACGCGGAGCTACGAGACGGGCAACGGGGAACAGGTGATCGTCACCGACGAGGACCTCGAGGCCGTCGAGCCGCGCAAGACGCGCACCATCGACATCGAGCGGTTCGTCGAGGTCGAGGACATCGACCCGATCTACTTCGACCACCCCTACTGGCTCGTGCCGGCGGGCGACGACGAGGGTGCGGCGCGCGCGTACCGGCTCCTGCTCGGCGTGATGGAGAAGAGCGACCGCGCCGCGCTCGGGCGCTTCGTGATGCGCGCGAAGGAGCACCTGGCGATCGTGCGCGCCCGCGACGGCGCCCTCACCCTCACGACGATGCGCTTCCACGACGAGGTGCGCGCGACGAAGGACGTGGCGAGCGCGAGCGGCAAGAGCACGAAGCCGTCGAAGAAGGAGCTCGACGCGGCGGTCGACCTGATCGAGGCGCTCGGTGCCGACTGGGACCCCGGCAAGCACGACGACGAGTACCGCAAGCGGCTCCAGAAGGTCGTCAACAAGAAGCGCAAGGGGCAGAAGATCGAGCAGCCCGAGGAGCGCGGCGAGCCGGACGCCGTGCCGGACCTGATGGCAGCGCTGGAGCAGTCGCTGAAGGACGCACGTAAGAAGGCGAAGGCCTGAGAGACCATCAGCGGGCACCCCAGTAGGGTGCTCCGCGAAATGCCGGATTTCCTCGACCTTCCTGAGCGTCCGCCTAAGCCACGGGAGGAGGGCGTCACCCACGTGATCGACACCGGCCTCACGACGTTCGAGGCCGAGGGCCTGATGTCGATGGCGGCCGAGTACGTCGACCTGGTGCGGCTCGGCTGGGGTTCGGCCTACGTGACCCGCGACGTGCGGCGGAAGATCGACTGCTATCGCGCCGCGGGTGTGCCGGTCGCGCTCGGCGGGACGCTGACGGAGCTCGCCTGGCTGCGCGGGCGCGTCGACGAGCTCGCCGCCTGGCTCGACGAGCTCGGCATCGAGCACGTGGAGGTGTCGAGCGGAACGCTCGAGATCCCGCCGGACCAGAAGCTCGAGATGATCGGCCGGCTTGCTAAGCGCTTCACCGTGTTCGCGGAGGTGGGGGAGAAGGACCCGAACGCGCTGCTCGCCCCGTACCGCTGGGTGCAGCTCATCCGCGACGCCCTCGACGCCGGGGCGACGAAGGTGATCTGCGAGGGTCGCGCTACCGGCGACACGGGCCTCTACCGGCCGAACGGCGAGCCACGCGAGGGGCTGATCGACGAGATCGTGCACGAGATCCCCGCCGCCAAGCTGATCTTCGAGGCGCCGCAGAAGCACCAGCAGGTCTGGTTCATCCGGCACTTCGGCCAGGCGGTGAACCTCGGCAACGTGCTGCCGGCGGACGTGATCTCGCTCGAGACGCTCCGCGTGGGGCTGCGCGCCGACACGCTGAAGCTCTTCCACGGAAACGACAAGCGAGGATGAGATATCCGCCCGACGAGCGGCGCGCCGGGGAAATCTCATCGCTGACGACGCGGGCTCCATCTCATCCTCGCAAGGCATGATCTTCCTCGCACGCCATGGCGAGACCGCCGACAACGCCGAGGGCCGGGTGCAGGGCACGATCGATACCC
The DNA here is from genome assembly GCA_025928265.1 of Thermoleophilaceae bacterium. Lineage (GTDB taxonomy): Bacteria > Actinomycetota > Thermoleophilia > Solirubrobacterales > Thermoleophilaceae > JAICJV01. Next base: position 47,771 of record JAICJV010000004.1, on the reverse strand, counting down.
CGCTGAACGAGCGCGGCCGCGAGCAGGCGCGGATGCTGGCCGAGCACGCGGCGGGCCTGGGCGTCACGGCCCTCTACACATCGCAGCTCGCGCGCGCGCTGGAGACGGCCGAGATCGTGGGCGAGCGCCTGGGGCTCGAGCCCGTGGTGGACCGGCGATTCGCGGAGTCGGATCGGGGGATGTGGCAGGGGCGGCTGCTGCGCGACATCGAGCGCGAGCAGCCGGATGAGTGGGCGGCGTGGCGGCGTGGTGAGCGCGGCTTTCGCTTTCCCGGTGGCGAGTCGCTGGAGGAGCACGTGGCGCGCGTGGGCGACGCGCTGCGCGCCGTCGAGCAGCCGGCGCTCGTCGTCTGTCACGGTGGCACCGTGCGTGCCGCGCTGGTGGCCGCCGGCCTCCACCCGCTCGGCGAGTTCCAGCAGATCAAGGTGCCGAACGCGGAGCTCCTGAAGCTCGAGGACGTGGCATGAGCGCGACGGCCCAGCGGCCGCGCGCGGCCACGTGGGCGCTCGTGGTGTTCGGCGTGCTCGTGGTGGCGACCGTTGCCGCGTTCTTCGTCACGCAGCGGCTGAAACGCGGCAGCGCGGTGGTGCAGAAGATCTCGATCCCGCTGTACATCTCGCCGAACGGCGACGGTCGCAAGGACGTGGCGCACATCTCGTTCCGGCTGCCCAAGGCCGACCGCGTGACGGCGGCGATGGTCGACGGCGCGGGCGACGAGGTGCGCCGGCTGATCGACGACCGCCACCTCTCGCGGGGCGACCACGGGCTGATCTGGAACGGGCGCGACAACGCGGGCCTCGTCCCGCGCGACGGGCGCTACTACCTGCGCGTGATCCTGAGCCGGCAGGGGCGCGCGACGACGGCGCCGCGCGGGATCCAGCTCATCACCACGCCGCCGCGCCCGCGCATCGTGAGCGTCACGCCCACCCGCATCGCGCCCAGCGGGCATCGCGACGTGGCCATCCGCTTCAGCGGCCCGACCAGCCCGCCGCCCGTGTTCTCGATCTACCGGACCGGCGACGGCCCCGCGCGCCTCGTGAATCGCTTCGAGGGCGAGCGCAACGAGAGCGTCGGCCACTGGGACGCGGCGGACGCGCGCGGGCGACCCGTTCCGCCCGGCACCTATGCGATCGCGGTGACGGTGCAGAACCGCGCTCTCGTGGCCGGGTCGGCACCGGCCAAGCTGCCGCCCACGGCCGCCGGCGCGGCGCGTGGGACCGGGGTCACCGTCGCGGGTGCGCAGGCGGCCGGCCCTCTCACCCCCACCCGTCCCGGTTCGGTCGCGCGCATTCGTCTTCCGGGAGTGAGCGGCGTGGTGAGCTACTCGCTGCGGCGCATCGGCTCGACACACGTCGTCCGAACCGGCCGGGGCGACGCGCCGGTGCTGAGGGTCGGCGTTCCCGAGCGCACGACCACAGGCCTGTACGTCGTCTCCATTCGCACGGGCGACGGGGTCGCGCGCGCGCCGCTCGCCGTCCGCGGCCGCGCGTCCGGTCGCGTGCTAGTGGTTCTGCCGGCGATCGCATGGCAGGGCGCGAATCCCGTCGACGACGACGCCAACGGCTTCCCCGACACGCTGTTCGAGTCGAACGCGATCCCGACCGATCGCCCGCTGGCACTCGGTCACCTGCCGCGGGCGCTGCGCGACGAGACCGCCCCGCTGCTCGCCTTCCTCGATCGCCGCCATCTGCGCTACGACCTCACCACCGACATGGCGATGGCGCTCGGGCAGGGTCCGCGGGCGCAGGGCCACCGCGGCGTCCTGTTCGCCGGCAGCGAGCTGTGGCTGACCGAGGGGCTCGACCGGCGGCTGCGCTCCTACGTCGAGGCGGGCGGACGCGTGGCGTCGTTCGGCACCGGCGCCTTCCTCCGGACGGTCACCGCAACCGCGACCGTTCTCTCGGATCCCAGCCCGCGCCAGGACTCCAACGTGTTCGGCGAGTCAACTGCGCCCGCGGGCTCCGCCGCGGCGCCGCTCGTGGTCACACGTGACGTGCTCGGGCTGTTCGGCGCCACCGACGGCTTCGTGGGGCTGTTCACGCGCTTCGAACAGGAGCGCGCGCTGGTGGGCGGCGCGAACGTGGTCACGGCCGCGGGCCGCGACCGCCGCCATCCGGCGTTCGTCGCGTACCGGCTCGGCAGAGGGATCGTCGTGCGCGTGGGCACGCCGCAATGGGCCGCCGCGCTCGCGGGCGACTCCGAGGTCCAGGCGGTCACGAGGAGCACATGGGATCTGCTCTCGCGGTAGCCACGGCCGTCAAGGGCGTGGGCGCGGTTGTGGCCTGTGGCGGCGCTGCCGCGGCGCTGCTCCTGCCGCACCCGCGCGGCCGCGCCCTCGCCGCGCTCATCGCGCTCGTGCTCACGCCGATCCTGCTGATCGGCGAGCTGTGGGACTCGCCTCAGATGATCACGCTGCGCCACCGCCCGGGCGTCGCCGCGGCGGGCATCGTCATCGGGCTGGTCGCGGTCGGCGTCCTGGCAGCGGTCCTCCGCCGCCATCCGTGGCTGCTCCCGCCGCTCGCGGTGTTCACGCTCCCGTTCCGCATCCCGCTCGAGTCGGGCGGGCAGTCGGCCAACCTGCTGGTGCCGCTGTACGTGGTGGTGGCGGCCGGCGTGGTCGCCTACGCGTGGAACCGGCTCGTCGGCAGGCGAGAACCGGCGAGCGCGGTGGCCGGGAACGGCTCGGGCGACCCGGGTCCGTGGCGCGATCCGGCACCCGGCCGCGTCGAGATCGGGCTCGTCGTGTTCGTGATGCTCTACGCGCTCCAGTCGCTCTACTCGACCGACTTCGAGACCGCGCTCAAGAACATCGCGTTCTTCTACGTGCCGTTCATGCTGCTGCTGCGCCTGCTGACGAGCATCCAGTGGACGCGCCGGGTGGTGTACGCGTGCTCGGCGATCGTGGTTGCGCTCGCCGTCGTGTTCGCGGCGATCGGCTTTCTCGAGTACGCCACGCGCCACATCTTCTGGAACCAGAAGGTGATCGCGTCGAACGAGTTCGAGTCGTACTTCCGCGTCAACTCGCTCTTCTTCGACCCGAACATCTACGGCCGCTTCCTGGCCCTCGTGATGATCGGACTCGCGACCGCGCTCCTGTGGCCGCGCCGCACCCGGGACGTGGCGGTCATGAGCGTGCTGCTCGCGATCCTGTGGGGGGCGATCGTGCTGTCGTTCTCGCAGTCGAGCTTCGCCGCGCTTCTCGTGGGCCTCGGCGTGCTCGCCGCGCTGCGCTGGTCGTGGAGACCGGTCGCGCTCGCCGCGGGTGCCGTCGCGCTGGTCGGGGCCGTGATCGTGATCGCGGCGCCGCACACGCTGCACCTCAACCTCAGGTCGTCGCATTCGATCGACAAGGCCTCGAGCGGCCGCCTCGACCTCATGCGCGGCGGCATCTCGATGTTCGCGCACCGGCCGTTCCACGGCTTCGGGTCGGGCGCGTTCGCGAAGGAGTTCAGGACGCGCGAGAAGGTGGGCTCGAGCTCGGCCGCGGTCGCCTCGCACACGATCCCGATCACCGTGGCGGCCGAACAGGGCATCCTCGGCCTCGCGGCGTACGCGTTCGTTCTGGTGGCGTCGTTCGCGCTGCTGTTCCGCGGCCTGGGCGTGCTGCACGGCCGCGCGCCGCCGTTGCGGTTGATCTCGCGCGGCTACGTGGCTGCCGCGTTCACCGCGCTCGTGCTGCACACGCTGTTGTACGCCGCGTTCCTCGAGGACCCGATCACTTGGACGTTGCTTGCTGCCGGGATCGTGCTTTCGCGGCCCGAGCCTTCTGCTTTGCGGCCTTCGACTTCCGCGGCGCAAACCCGAACAGGGTCGAGTTCGTAGTCAGGTAGAAGCGCTTCCCGTCGGCGATGATCGGGTTGAAGGCGCCGTGCGGGAAGTGCCAGATGCGCCGTCCCGTGCGCACGTCGAGCCCCGACGTGTCGTGCTGGCCGAGACTCGAGTAGTAGACGACGTCACCGACGATCGTCGGAGCGCCGGAGATCTTGCCGCCCGCGTTGTGCGACCACCTGACGCTGCCCGAGCGCGCATCGAGCGCGTAGAAGTTGCCGTCGTAGGAGCCGATGAACACCGCGGGCCCAAGCCGCGGGACGGTGGCCACGGCGGGCGCGGCGTAGACGTAGGCGCCGGTGCTGTGGCGCCACGCGAGGTGGCCGCTGCTCGCCACGAACGAGTAGACGAAGCTGTCGGTGTTGCCGAGGAAGACGCGGCCGAAGGCGACGGCCGGGGTCGAGTAGAACTGGCCGGAGCGGTTGAAGCTGGCGCCGCTCGTGCCGGTGCTCCAGACGCGCGAGCCGTTCTTCGCCCGGAGCGCCGTGACGGCGCCGGAGTAGTCGCCGAAGTAGAGGTTGCCGTTGTTGTAGGCGAGGCCGGCCTTCACCGCGCCGCCGGCGTGGTAGGTCCAGACCTTGCGGCCGTCGCTCGCGCGGTAGGCGTAGACCGTGCCGTTCTCCGAGCCGAAGTAGACGGTGTTGTTCACCACGATGGGCGACGACTCGCTGCGGCTCGGCAGGCTCTTCTTCCAGATCACCTTCCCGTTCCGTGCGTTCAGAGCCCAGACCCTGCCGGGCGTGAGCGTGACCATGAAGACGCGGTTCTTGTTCCACGCCGGCGACGACGCCACGAGCGACCCGATCTTGCGACCCCAGCGCTTCTTGCCGGTCTTGGCGTTCACGGCGAACGCCATGCCGCTGTTGTTCACGTAGTAGAGGACGCCGTTCGCCAGCACCGGCTGGAACTCGATCAGCCCGTGCCCCTTGCTGAAGGTCCACAGCTTCCGGCCCGGGGGCGGCATGTCCGCGCCGAGGGCGCGCGTGCGCTGTGGCGTGTAGCCGTAGATCGGCCACTTGAACGTCTCCGGCTTCGGCTTCTTCGGCGGGGGCGGGGCGGGCTGGGTCTCGAACGCCGCGTTCGGGTCGCTGAAGTCGCTCTCCTTCTTGAAGAAGATCAGGTAGACGGCGACGGCGGCAGCCGCCCCCACCAGTACGACACCGGCGGCGGCCAGAGGCCAGCGGCGGCGGTGGCGACGCGCGCTCGAGATGAACTTCGACGGGGTCGGCATCGAGGGTCGCTAGACGGTAGCGGCCCCCTTTTTCGGTGACGTGCAGAAATGGCTTACCGGCCTTAGACTGGCCCTGGCTCGGCCGCACCGAGAGGCGACCGAGACGCCGACTCGCAATTGGGGACGGTGCGCGCCGCCACGCCGGGGGAAGCGCCCAGGGGACCCTCCTCACGCACACGTTTCCCCAAGTGGACGAACTTCCAAAGCCCTCCCGCCGTTTCCGCTCGGCCTCGCGCGCGCCGCTCTTCTCGGTCGCCCGCGACTCCACCGGGGACTGGGTCGTCGCGCGCGGGGAGATCGACATGGTCACCGCGCCGCGGCTGGCCGCGGCGATCGACATGGGGCCATGCCTCGGCGTCGACATGAGTGACGTCAGCTTCCTCGACGTCTCCGGGCTCCGCGTCCTCCTCGACGCGGCGCGCCGCAACCGCGCGGCCGGCCGGCGCTTCGCGGTGATCCGCCCGAGCCCGATGATCAGGCGGCTCCTGGAGCTGACGGCGATCGACCAGTCGGTCGACATCGTCGATCAGGTCTCGGCCACCACCAGCCGGTAGCCCACGTCGAGCGCCTCGCGCGTGAGCAGGCCGCCGTAGCGCCGCCGCCAGGCGCCGGCCTCGAGGTCCGTGTGGAGCCGCGCGAGCCCTCGCTCGAGCGCTTCGCGCGGGACGTCGTCGCCGTACTGCGCGGGGTCGAGGTAGCGCTCGGGCCTGCGCCAGTAGGCGCCGAGCAGGCCGTCGCGGCAGTCGTGCGGGATCGGCACGCGGTCGATCGTGGCGGAGCTGCCGGCCGCCTCAGCCTGCGCGAAAATACGCGGGCGGCGCTCGAGCTGCACGCCGGCGAGGTCAGGCACGTAATCCCGCACGAACCACAGGTCGCTCGCGCGCTCGGGGTCGTAGGTGAACAGCACCACGCGGCCGCGCGCGACACGCCGGAGCTCGGCGAGCGTCCGGAGGTCCGCCACCATGATCCCGACCGCGGCGTCGACGGACGCGTCCTCCAGCTCTGCGAGCGGCCGCGCGACTGTGTCCCGCGACGGCGACTCGTAGCGGCCCGCGACGGCGATCGTCCGCGCGTCGCCCAGCGCTCGCTCGACCGCGGCGACGATTGCCGGGTCGGTCTGGCGCGTCAGGGCGTACGTCGCGCGGGTGGCGTCGTACTCGGGGGGCACGACCGGCAACGTAGCCGACGCCGCGGCTGACCTGCATAGCCTCTTTGTCCATGCTTGCCGTTCTGGGACCGGGCGGAGTGGGCGGCTTCCTGGCCGCCGCGCTCGACCACGCGCGCATTCCGGTGACGCTGGTGGCGCGCGAGGAGACGGCGGCGGTGCTCGCCGAGCGCGGCATCGACGTGCGCAGCGTGCTGCTCGGCGACTTCCATGCGGCTCCCGCGATCGCCGCGCATGTGTCGCTCGGCGCGGGCGACGCGCTGGTGGTGGCCACCAAGGCGGTCGGGCTGGAGCCTGCGCTGGAGCGGATCGACGGGCAGCCGGCCCTGGTGGTGCCGCTGCTGAACGGGCTCGACCACATGGAGGTGCTGCGCGCACGCTTCGGTGAAGCGGTCCGCGCCGGCGCCATCCGGATCGTGTCCGACCGTCCTACGACCGGCGAGATCGTGCACACGAGCCGCTTCCTGGGGATCGACGTGGCGCCGCAGTCGGCGGACGTCGAGCGGTTCGCCGCGGCGCTGAGGTCGGCCGGGGTTCCGGTGCACATTCTCGACTCGGAGGCCCAGGTCCTCTGGGGCAAGCTCGTGCGCCTGTGCGCACTCGCCGTCACCACCACGGCGTTCGACTCCCCGCTCGGCCCGATCCGCGACGATCCGGCGAGGCGCGCCGACCTGATCGCGTGCGTGGAGGAGGCGGCCGCGGTCGCCCGCGCGGAGGGCGGCCCGGGCGAGGTGCAGCGCACGCTCGCCGAGATCGATGACGCGCACGCGGACCTGACCACGTCGATGCAGCGCGACGTGGCCGCGGGCCGCGCGTCCGAGCTCGACGCCATCGCGGGGTCGGTCCTGCGCGCGGCGGCGCGGCACGGCCTCGCGTGCCCGACGATCGAGCGGCTGGCCGGGCGCGTGGCAGAGCGGTCGCTTTAATCCTCCGCCGTGCGTCGCGCGTTCTGGGGATCAATTGCTGCGCTGATCTATACGCACCTGGGTTATCCGGCGCTGCTGTGGGTGCTGACGCGGCTTGGCAGAGGCAGCCCGCAGCCCGCGGCCCGCGCGCATCAGCCTTCGGTTTCGCTCGTGATCGCCGCTCGGGATGAGGAGGCTGTCATCGGGTGCAAGGTCCGCAATGCGCTCGCGCTCGACTATCCGCCCGATCTGCTCGAGGTGATCGTCTGCTCGGATGGGTCCACCGACCGGACGGTTGACGAGGCGCGGGCTGCCGGTGCGGATGTGGTCCTCGATCTGCCGCACCGAGGCAAGGTGCGCACGCAGGACGCGGGGGTTGAGCGGGCGCGCGGGGAGATCGTCGCCTTCAGCGATGCGAACGCGACGCTCGCCCCGGATGCGCTTGCCAGGCTCGTCGAGCGGTTCGCGGATCCGCAGGTGGGCTACGTGTGCGGCCAGGTGCGCTTCCACGGCGACGGCGCCAACCAGGAGGGCCTGTACTGGCGCTACGAGATGGCGGTGCGGTCGATGGAGTCGCAGCTCGCGGGCGTCACCGCCGGCAACGGCGCTCTGTACGCGACGCGCCGCGAGGCCTACGTGGTCGTCGACGAGCGCATGGGCCACGACCTCTCGTTCCCCTTCAACATGGTCAAGCGTGGCTGGCGGCCCGTGTACGAGCCGGGTGCGCACGCCGACGAGAAGATGACTCCCACCACCGACACCGAGTTCGAGCGCAAGCGGCGGATGGCCGGCCACACCTGGCCGATCGTGTTCGCCGGCGGGATGCTCTCGCCGCGCGGGTACTCGCCGCTGTACGCGCTCGAGCTCGCCTCGCATCGCCTGCTGCGCTATTCCACGCCGCTCCTGCATGCGGTCGCGCTCGCCGCCAACGTCCCGCTGCTGCGCCGCCACGCCGTCTACCGCGCCGCGTTCGCCGCGCAGGTCGGCCTGCTCGCCGCGGCGGCCGCCGGCAACGGCCGCGCCGGCAGGATCGCTCGCTACTACGTCCTGATGACCGCCTCGCAGGCGCTCGGCCTGTGGGACTACCTGCGCAGCGGCACGCCCGCCGGGTGGGAGAAGGCAGAGGGCACGCGTTGACGCGCGTGTTCGACCTGCTGGTGGCGAGCGTGGCGCTCGTCCTCACCTCGCCGCTGGTCGTGGTGGCGATGATCGCGATCCGGATCGAGTCGTCCGGGTCGCCGATCTACCGGCAGCGTCGCGTGGGCAAGGACGGCGAGCCGTTCGAGATGCTCAAGCTGCGCACGATGGTGTCGGGCGCGGAGCACCACGGCGCCGGCCTCGCGGTGAACTTCGGCGATCCGCGCATCACGCGCGTCGGCCACATCCTCCGGCGCTTCTCGATCGACGAGCTGCCGAACCTGGTGAACGTGCTGCGTGGCGAGATGTCGATCGTCGGGCCGCGGCCGACGATCCAGGTGCAGGTCGACCAGTACACGGAGCGCCAGCGCAGGCGTCTCGAAGTGAAGCCGGGGCTGACGGGCTGGGCGCAGGTCAACGGCCGCGCGTCGCTGCCCTGGCACGAGCGCATCGAGCTCGACCTCTGGTACGTCGAGCACCGTTCGTTCCTGCTCGACCTCAGGATCATCTTCAGGACGGTGGAGATGCTCGTGATGGGCACCGGCCTCTACAAGGGCGAGAAGGGCGGATGGAAGCCGAACGCGTAGCGGTTCTCCTCACGGGCGTCGGCAAGCGCTACGACATCGTGAGCGCGTTCGCGCAGCACGCCTTCACGGTCGCGGCGGACCCCTCGCCGCTCGCGCCCGCGCAGTACGCGGCCGACGTGCGCGTGGCGCCGCCGCGGATCGACACCTCCGACTACGTGCCGTTCCTCGAGGAGCTGTGCGAGCGCCACGACGTGCGCGCGGTTGTGCCGCTCACCGACCTCGACATCGAGGTGCTGGCGCGCGCGGAGAAGCTGCCGGCGTTCGTGCCGAGCGGCGACGTCGCGCGCGCGACCTACGACAAGTTCGAGACGCACGAGCTGCTCCTGTCGAAGGGCCTGCCGTCGCCGCCGACGGTCCTGCCGGACGAGGAGCCGGAGTCGTTCCCGGTGATGGTCAAGCCGCGGCGCGGGTCGGGCGCGCGCTCGATCCATCCGGCCGCCGATCGCGAGGAGATGGAGTTCTTCATCCGCTACGTGAAGGAGCCGGTGATGGTGCAGCGGCTGATGGGCGGTGCGGAGTTCTCGATCGACATCCTGTGCGACCTCGACGGCCGCTGCCTGAACGCGATCCCGCGCACGATGATCGAGTCGCGCGGCGGCGAGTCGATCAAGGGCCGGGTCATCCACGACGAGGGGCTCATCGACCTCGGCCGCTCGGTCGGGGAGGCGCTCGGCGTGCGCGGCCCGTGCACCGTCCAGGCGTTCCGCGACCCGGAGATCGGGCTCGGCATCACCGACGTGAACACGCGCTTCGGCGGCGCGTTCCCGGGCCCGATGTACGCCGCGCTGCCGGGCCGCACCTACCCCGAGCTGATCGTGCGCATGGCGCGCGGCGAGCGGATCGAGCCGCACGTGGGCGAGTTCCGGCACGGCCACACGTTCACGCGCTGGTACTGGCAGATCGAGCTCGACGGCGACCTCCGGCCGACCGGACGCGACATCGTGCCCGACGGCCCACGGCCGCCGCGCTGACGGGTTGCCGCCCGCCGGAGGCGCACCTAGAGTTGATTGCGTGAGCGACGTAGTTACACAGACAGTCACGGACGAGGCCTGCGAGACCGCGATCGGCGGTGGCTTCAGCGAGCTCGAGATGGACGCGTGGGCAGGCTTCCTGCGCGCGCACGCGACGCTCGTGCGCGAGCTCGACGACGAGCTGACGCGCGAACACGATCTGCCGCTCTCGAGCTACGACGTGCTCGTGCAGCTGTCGTCGGCGCCGGACGGCGAGATGCGCATGTCGCAGCTGGCGGACGCGGTGCTGCTCAGCCGTAGCGGGCTCAGCCGCCTCGTCGCGCGGCTGGTGGATCAGGGCCTGGTCGAGCGGCGCGAGTGCGAGAGCGACGGCCGCGGCGCGAACGCCGCGCTCACGGATCTCGGTCGCCGGCGCCTCGACGACGCCCGCGCGACGCACCGCACGGGTGTGCGCACCCGCTTCCTCAACCGGCTGAGCGAGGCGCAGCAGCGCCAGCTCGCCGCCGCTTGGAAGCGGATCGCTGGGACGGCCTAGCCTTCCAGCACTCGTCCACGAAGGCGGCGATCTCCCGGGTCAGCCGCTCCGGCGTCACGCGCAGCTCGCCGATCCAGCTCGCCTGGATCATGCGCGCGTTCGGCATCTCCTCGACGAGCGCGCCGGCATCCGAGAACGGGTGGATGGGATCGCGCTGGTGGCCTATGACGAGCGCGGGTGTCTGGATCTGCGTGCGCACGTTTTTGGGCGGCGCGATGCGGCCGAAGAAGAGCCCTTGCAGGTAGGCGCCCGACGGGCCCGGGTCGAGTGACGCCCAGTCGAGGCCGACGTCGATCAGGTAGCTGCCGGTTCGCGGCAGCCGCCGGATGACCGACGCGATCGCTCCCGTGATGCGCCGCCCGAGCGTGACCGCAACGAGAAGCGGCGTGAACGCGAGCGCGCAGCCGAGCAGCGCATTGTCGAGCACGGGCATCTCGATGAGCGCGCCGCGCACGCGGTCCGGCGCCGCGACAAGCGTCTCGAGCGTGATGTTCGCCCCGAGCGACGTGCCGCCGATCACGGCCGCCTCGATGGCGAGGTGGTCCATCAGGCCGATCACCTGCTCCGCGAACAGCGCGAACGAGTACTGCGTCATGTCCTCGGGCCGGTCCGAGTCGCCGTGTCCGAGTGGGTCGAGCACGAGCACGCGATTGCCGCTCTCGGCGAGCGCCTGTGCCAGCGGCCGGTCCATCGAGCGCGGCAGCAGCAACCCGGGCAGCATGATCAGGGGGCGGTCGCCCTGTCCGTACTCGTCGTAGACGAGCCGGTTGCCCGCGTGCATGAACTCGCCTGTCCGGACGGACACCATCGCGAAATCAGCATATGCGGACGTTCCCCTTTTTGCCGCCCGCCCCGCAGGAGTAGCATCGCCATCACCGGATGCTCAGGGAAATGGAGGAAGCGCGTTTGGCCGACGCCGAGAGGGTCGGGAACAGGCCGCGCGCGACCGCTCATTTCCCTCCAAACTCAGGGGGAGGACCTGAATGAGCTCAACCGTCGGCGTACGCATTTCCGTCAACGGCGAGGTGCGCGAGCACGAGGTGGAGCCGCGGCTCCTGCTGGTGCACTATCTGCGCGACCGGCTCGGGCTCACCGGGACCCACGTGGGCTGCGACACCACCAACTGCGGAGCGTGCACGGTGCACCTGAACGGAGAGGCCGTGAAGAGCTGCACGGTGTTCGCGGTGCAGGCCGACGGCGCCGAGGTCACGACGATCGAGGGAATGGCCGACGGCGCCGAGCTCCACCCGCTCCAGGAGGCGTTCTGGAAGAACCACGGGCTGCAGTGCGGCTACTGCACGCCGGGGATGATCATGGCCGCCGCCGACCTCCTCCAGCGCAACCCCGATCCGAGCGAGTCCGAAGTCCGGCACGGCCTCGAGGGCAACCTCTGCCGCTGCACGGGCTACCAGAACATCGTCCGCGCGGTGATGGAAGCCGCGCATTCGCCGCAGCGCACGACCGTCGGCCCGCCGCCACCCGAGAAGCCCGAGGCCCGCGAAGAGGTCGGGAAGGGGGTGGGCGCATGAGCACCGTCGAGGCCGGCCCGACCGGCAACGGCTACGTGGGGCAGGCGATTCGCCGCAAGGAGGATCCGCCGCTCATCACGGGCAAGGGCCGCTACACCGACGACATCGTGCTGCCGGGCCAGCTCTGGGCCGCGATCATCCGCTCGCCGGAGGCGCACGCCCGGATCGTGTCGATCGACAAGTCGGCGGCCGAGGCGCGCGACGACGTACGCATCGTGCTCACCGGCGAGGACATGACAGACCTCCAGGCGCCGCTGCCGATGGCGTGGGTGCCGCCGGGCGTCGAGATCAAGACACCCGAGCACTGGCCGCTCGCGCGCGGCAAGGTCTGCCACGTGGGCGATGCCGTCGCGGTGGTGGTCGCCGACGACAAGTACGCCGCGGTCGACGCGGCCGAGGACGTGATCGTCGAGTACGACCCGCTGCCCGCGGTCGTCGACGTCGAGGAGGCGATGAAGGACGGCTCGCCGCTCGTGCACGAGCAGTTCGGCACCAACATCACGCACGAGTGGGGGCTCGGCAGCGAGGACGTCGAGGAGGCGCTCGCCGCCGCCGACGTGGTGGTCGAGCGGCGCGTCGTGAACCACCGTACGGCGGGCGCGGCGATCGAGCCGCGCGCGGTCGCCGCGGATTACCGCGCCGGCCAGCTCACGCTCTACACCGCCACGCAGATCCCGCACCTCGTCAGGCTCCAGCTCGCGGGGTGCCTGGGCATCGCGGAGGAGCACTTCCGCGTGGTCGCGCCCGACGTGGGCGGCGGCTTCGGCTCCAAGCTCAACGTGTACGGCGAGGAATGCCTGATGGCGTACCTGTCGCGTCGCCTCGAGACGCCGGTGCGCTGGACCGCGACGCGCTCGGAGGACATGCAGGCGGCGGTGCACGGCCGCGATCAGGTCGATTACGCACGGATGGGCATGAAGCGCGACGGCACGATCGTCGCGCTGCACGCCAAGCTGATCGCGGACCTCGGCGCCTACCAGCAGCTGCTCACACCGTTCATCCCGTCGTTCGGGGCGTTCGTGATGAGCGGCTGTTACAAGATCCCGTCGGTTCGCACCGACATCGTCGGCGTGTTCACCAACAAGTTCCCCACCGACGCCATCCGCGGCGCGGGGCGGCCCGAGGCGACGCATTTGATCGAGGTGATGGTCGACCAGGCGGCGGCCGAGCTCGGGCTCGACCCCGTCGAGGTGCGGCGGAAGAACTTCATTCCGAAGGAGGACTTCCCCGCCGACGTCGCGCCGGGGGTGACCTACGACTCGGGCGACTACCACGGCTCGCTCGACAGGTTGCTCGGCACGCTCGACTACGAGGGCTTCCGCGCAGAGCAGGCGCGGGCGCGCGAGGAGGGGCGCTACCTGGGCATCGGCTTCTCCACCTACATGGAGATCTGCGGCCTCGCGCCGTCGCGCGCGGTCGGCCCGAGCGGCGTCGGCATCCAGGCGGGTTTCTGGGAGTCGGCGGTGGTGCGCGTCCACCCGTCGGGCGGGGCCACGGTCTGGACCGGCACCTCACCGCACGGCCAGGGCCACGACACGGGGTTCGCGCAGATCGTGGCCGACCGGATCGGCAGCACGCCCGAGCAGGTCGAGGTGATCCACGGCGACACGGACAGGGGCCCGTTCGGCATGGGCACCTACGGGTCGCGCTCGCTGGCGGTCGGTGGCGAGTCGGTCGCGCGCGCCGCGCTCAAGGTGGCGGACAAGGCCAAGAAGATCGCCGCCCACCTGCTCGAGGCCGCACCGGACGACATCGAGCTGCGCGACGGCAGGTACCAGGTGAAGGGCTCACCGGACAAGGGCCTGACGCTGGCGGACATCTCGCTGGCCGCGTACGTCCCGGAGAACATCCCCGACGGGATGGAGCCGGGCCTCGACGAGACGAACTTCTACGACCCGGAGAACTTCGTCTTCCCGTTCGGCGCGCATGCGGCGATCGTCGAGGTCGACGCCGAGACCGGGAAGGTCGACCTGAAGCGCTACGTGTGCGTGGACGACTGCGGCCCGGCGATCAACCCGATGCTGATCGACGGGCAGGTGCACGGCGGGATCGTGCACGGCGTGGCGCAGGCGATGTACGAGCAGGTGGTCTACGACGACACCGGCCAGCTCGTGACCGGGACGTTCGTCGACTACGCGCTGCCCACCGCTGCGGAGATGCCCACCTTCGAGACCGACCGCACGGAGACGCCGTCGCCCGTCAACTCGATGGGCGTGAAGGGTGTGGGCGAGGCCGGGACGATCGCTGCGTCGCCGACGATCGTGAACGCGGTCACCGATGCGCTGCGGCCGCTGGGCGTGAACCACATCGACATGCCGGTCACGCCGCTGCGCGTCTGGCAGGCGATCGAGGCGGCGCAGGGCCGCGGATCCGGGCCGCGTGCGAGTGAGCAGGGCGTACCGGAAGGGGGTGCGCAGTGATCCCGCCTGAATTCGAGTACACCGCGCCCGAGTCGGTCGACGAGGCGCTCCAGGCGCTCACCCAGGGCGGCGAGGACGCCAAGCTGCTGGCGGGCGGCCACTCGCTCATCCCGCTGATGAAGATGCGGCTGGCGGCGCCGTCGCTCCTGGTGGACATGCGCAAGCTGTCCGACCTGCGCGGCATCGAGCGCGCGAACGGCGGCTTCCGCATCGGCGCGCTCACCACGCACGCGCAGGTCTCGCAGGCGAGCGAGCTCGGCGTGGCGGCGCATGCGGCCGGCAAGATCGCCGACCAGCAGGTGCGCAACCGCGGCACGATCGGCGGGTCGCTCGCGCACGGCGACTCGGCGTCCGACATGCCCGCCGTGCTGCTGGCGGCCGAGGGCAGCGTTGTGGCGCGTGGACCGAACGGCGAGCGCGAGATCGCCGCGACGGAGTTCTTCCAGGACTTCTTCGAGACGGCGCTCGCCGACGACGAGATGATCACCGAGGTGCGACTGCCGGCTATGGACGGCTGGAAGTTCGCCTACGAGAAGTTCACCCGCCGCGCCGAGGATTGGGCGATGGTGGGTGTGTGCGCGATGGTGCGCGGCGATTTCGAGGACGTGCGAGTCGCGTTCACGAACATGGGCGGCACGCCCATCCGCGCGAGCGCTGTGGAGGAGGCGTTGCGCGGGCAGGGGCGCGGTGCGATCGAGCAGGCGGCGCAGGCCGCGGCCGAGGGCACCGACCCGCCCGGCGACCTCAACGCCACGGCCGACTACAAGCGTCATCTGGCGCGCGTGCTCACGCGGCGGGCGCTCGAGAAGGCGGCGGCGGCCTGAGCGAGTCGCAGCTCAGCTCACCGGATGCGGTCCACGAGGCGCTGGCCGGGCGCCACTACCTCGCCGATCGCGCACTCGCCACGGCCGTCTTCCTCGCGGTTGAGCTGGGGCAGCCGCTGCTGCTCGAGGGCGAGGCGGGCGTGGGCAAGACGGAGGCCGCCAAGGCGCTCGCGGACGCGACGGGGGCGCGGCTCATCCGGCTCCAGTGCCACGAGGGCATGGACCTGCACCACGCCCTCTACGACTGGGACTACCCGCGCCAGCTCCTGGCGCTGCGGGCGGCCGAGGGTGGCGCCGATGTGGGCGAGCTGTTCTCGCGCCAGTTCCTGCTGCGCCGCCCGCTGCTCGAGGCGCTCGAGCACGACGGGCCGGTGGTGCTGCTGATCGACGAGATCGACCGCTCCGACGACGAGTTCGAGGCGTTCCTGCTCGAGCTCCTGTCGGACTTCCAGGTCACGGTCCCCGAGATCGGCACGGTCAAGGCGCATGGCCGGCCGCTCGTGATCCTCACCTCCAACCGCACCCGCGAGCTCCACGACGCGCTCAAGCGCCGCTGCCTCTACCACTGGATCGACTATCCGGACCGTGAGCGCGAGGCGGCCATCGTGCGCGAGCGCGTGCCGGGCGTCCCGGAGGCGATCGCGGCGCGCGTGACGGGCGCCGTCCAGCGACTCCGCGACGAGGACCTCTACAAGCTGCCCGGCGTGGGGGAGACGATCGACTGGGCGCGTGCGCTCGTGGCGCTCGGCGAGGACGTGGACCTGGGCGACACGCTGGGCGTGGCCCTCAAGGTTCGCGAGGACATCGAGCGGGTCGCGGCCGGCGGGGTGCTCGCCGATGCGTGAGTGGGGCGTGGCGGTGACCGCACGGCTCGCGCTTCTCGTGGCGTCGATGCGCGCCGGCGGCGTGCGGCTCGGCGTGGGCGACCTGCTCACCGCACATCGTGCGCTGGCGGCGATCGACGCATCGTCCCCGGCCGACGCGTACCTGGCGCTGCGCTCGGCGCTGTGCTCGAAGCACGCCGACCTCGAGGTCTTCGACGCGGCGTTCGACGCCACGTTCGGAGCGCTGCCGCGCACGACCAAGCCACCGGTCGAGCTGCCCGAGGCGGCGCGCCTCGTGGTGCCGCGCGTCGGCATCCCGGATCCTGCCGCTCTGCGGGCTGCCAATCTGCCCTCTGACGCGGAGGACGTCGTGCCGGCGGCGTGGAGCTCGGTTGAAGTCCTCCGCGAAACCGACTTCGCCGAGATGAGCGACGCCGAGCTCGCGGTGGCGCGGCGCCTGGTCCGGCGGATCGCACTGCGCGGCCCGCTCAAGCAGTCGCGGCGCACGCGGCCGTCGCGCCGTCGCGGCGCGCACGCCGACCTGCGCGCGACCGTGCGCGAGTCGATGCGCTACGGCGGCGAGCCGATCGAACGGCGCTGGCGCCGGCCGGCCACGAAGCACCGGCCCGTCGTCTTCGTGTGCGACGTGTCGGGCTCGATGGAGCCCTACGCGCGCATGCTCGTGGTGTACATGCAGGCGTGGGTGGCGGCGCGCCGCCAGGTCGAGGCGTTCGTGTTCGGCACGCGCCTCACCCGCGTCACCGGCGAGTTGGGCGGGCGCGACCCCGACGCCGCGGTCACCCGCGCCGCGCACGCCGTCTCCGACTGGTCGGGCGGCACGCGGATCGGCGGGTCGCTGGCGGAGCTCAACCGCCGCTACGGCCGCCGCATCGGGCGCGGCTCGGTGGTGGTGCTGCTCTCGGACGGCTGGGACCGCGGCGAGCCGGAGCAGCTCGAGGACGAGGTCGCGCGACTGAAGCGCTGCTCGCACAGCCTCATCTGGCTGAACCCGCTGAAGGCGCACCCGGGCTACGAGCCGCTCACACGCGGGATGCGCACTGCGCTTCCATATGTAGATCACTTTCTGGCCGGCAACTCGATCGGCTCGCTCGAGGAGCTGGCCGAACTGATGGAAGGGGGACTCGCATGAAGGACGTACTCGAGGACGTGGAGGGCTGGGTGGAGCGTGGCGACCACGTGGCCATCGCGACGGTCGTCGCGGTGCAGCGGTCGGCGCCGCGACCGCCCGGCGCGAAGATGGCGGTGAACGACCGCGGTGAGGTGTCGGGCGCGGTGTCCGGCGGCTGCGTCGAGGGCGCCGTGGTGGAGATCGCCGAGCAGGTCCTGAGCGGATCGGAGCCGCAGCTCGTGCACTTCGGCATCGCGGATTCGGATGCCTGGGATGTCGGGCTGCCGTGCGGCGGCGAGATCGACGTGTTCGTCGAGCGGTACGAGCCGTGAGCCTGCAGTCGGAGTTCGCACACGCAGAGCGCGCCGCGCTCGTGACGGTGGTCTCGGGCGAGCATCTCGGCAAGAAGCTGCTCGTGCGCGCCGACGGCCGCAGCGAGGGCACGCTCGGGAACGAGGAGATGGACGCGCGCGGGTCGGCCGCGGGCGAGGAGCTGATGTGGGCCGAGCACTCGGAGCTGCGCGACGAGCTGTTCGTCGACGTCACCTACCCGCCGCCGCGGCTGATGGTGTTCGGCGCGGTCGACTACGCCGCAGCGCTCTGCCGGATGGCGCGCGCCGCGGGCTGGCGGCCGTTCGTCATCGACCCGCGCGGCCGCTTCGCGACGCCAGAGCGCTTCCCGGACGCCGAGGAGGTCGTGGTCGCCTGGCCTGAGCAGGCGTTCGCGCGGCTCGGTGGGATCGACCGGGCCACCTACATCGCCGTGCTCACGCACGACCCCAAGCTCGACGACGCGGCGCTCGAGATCGCCGTGCGCTCGGACTCGCCCTACATCGGCGCGATGGGCAGCCGGCGCGCGCAGGCCAATCGCCGCGAGCGCCTGATCGAGCGCGGGCTCACCGACGAGGACCTGGCGCGCATCGCGGCGCCGATCGGGCTCGACCTCGGTGGCCTGACTTCCGAGGAGACCGCGCTGTCGATCATGGCCGAGGTGGTCGCCGTGCGGAACGGTCGCCACGGGGGCCGGCTCTCGGAGGCGCGTGGCGGAAGAATCCACGAGGTAGGCGCTTGATAGGAGGCCTGGTGCTCGCCGCGGGGGCGGGCGAGCGCTTCGGCGGGCCGAAACAGACCGCGCAGCTTCGCGGCAGGCCGCTCCTCGAGCACGTGCTGGCGGCGATCGAGGCGGCGGCGCTCGATCGCACGGTGGTGGTGCTCGGGGCGCGCGCCGACGAGGTGCGCGCCGAGGTGCCGCTGCACGGGGCGGAGCCGGTCGTGGCGGGCGACTGGCCCGAGGGCATGGCGGCGTCGCTGCGCGCGGGGGTCGCCGCGCTGGCCGATTGCGACGCCGTCGTGGTGGTGCTCGGCGACCAGCCGCTGCTGTCGCCGGACGCGATCGCGCGAGTCGCGCAGGCGGGCGGGCCGGCGGCGCGCGCCACGTACGGCGGCGTGCCCGGACACCCGGCGCTGATCGGGCGCGAACTGTTCGACCGCGTGCGCGCGCTGGAGGGCGACCAGGGCGCCGCGGTGCTGCTCCGGGACGCGATCGAGGTGCCGTGCGACGGCCTCGGCAGCCCGGCCGACGTGGACACACGCACCGAACTGGAAGGTCTGTTAGGGTGCCCTAACTCGATAGCCGAGTGACGCGCCAGGAAATGACCGAGACCCGAGAAACCCGCCTCCGCCGCGCCGCCCCGTGGGCGATCGCGGCTGCGCTCCTCGGACTCTGCGTCTTCTTCACCACCCAATCGCTCGGCGTCGACCCGACCGAGTCGTCGAGCCCCGAGGCGCACACCACCGTGGTCATCGACTCGGCGATCATCGTGTTCCGCGAGGGCCTCGAGGCCATCCTCATCTTCGCCGCCGTCATCGCGAGCTTGGTGGGCGCCAACCAGGCGCGCAAGCGGCCGGTGGTGGGCGGCGCCGGCATCGGCTTCCTCGCGGCGGTGCTCACATGGTTCCTCGTGCAGGCGCTGCTCAGCTTCTTCTCCAACTACGGCCCGCAGCTCGAGGCCGTCACCGGGCTGATCGCGGTCGTCGTCCTCCTCGTGGTCCTCAACTGGTTCCTGCACACGATCTACTGGACCAACCACATCAAGAAGCAGCACAGCCGCCGCCGGGCGATCCTCGCCGGCGGCTCCGCCGCAACTCTGGGCCTGGTGCTGCTGGGGTTCACGAGCGTCTATCGCGAGGGATTCGAGGTCGTGCTCTTCCTGCAGAGCCTTCAGATCAAGGCCGGCACCGGCGCCGTGCTGGAGGGCGTGGGGCTCGGCCTCGCGGGCACCGCGGGCGTCGGCGTGCTCACGTTCGTCCTCCACCGGCGGCTGCGCTACAAGAAGATGCTGATCGCCACCGGCGTGATGATCGGCTTCGTGCTCGTCGTGATGATCGGCGGCACCGCGGCCACGTTCCAGGACCTGGGCTGGCTGCCGAAGCACGACATCGGCATCGCGATCCCCGACTGGGCGGGCCGCTGGTTCGAGGTCTACCCGACCGTCGAGACGATCGCCGTTCAGATCACCGCCGCGCTGTTCGTGGTCGGCTCGTACTTCGCCGCCGAGCGGGTCAGGGTGCGGCGCCCGCTGAAGCGCGGTGAGCAGCCGGCCGTCCGCGCGGAGGCGCCGCCGCAGCCCGTGCCCGCGCAGCCGGGCTACGCGGCCTGAGGCCGCTCCTCGAAGCCGAACCGCGTGTGCAGCCGCCGCAGTGAGGGCGGCGCCCACCAGTTCCACCGCCCGAGCAGCTCCATCAGCGACGGCACCAGCAGCGCGCGCACGATCGTCGCGTCGATGATCACCGCGAGCGCGGCGCCGAGGCCCAGTTCCTTGATGAAGATGATCTGCGAGGTCGAGAAAGCGCCGAGCGCCACGCAGAGGAGGACCGCCGCCGCGGTCACGATCCGCCCGGTGCGCTGCAGCCCGATCGCCACCGCCTCACGGTCCGATGCGCCCGCCTCGCGCGCCTCCTTGATGCGCGAGAGCAGGAAGATGCCGTAGTCGGTCGAGAGGCCGAACGCGACCGCGGCAAGGAAGATCGGCTGCGACGAGTCGAGGGCGCCCTGACTGGTGTAGCCGAACAGGCCCTCGAGACGGCCGTCCTGGAAGATCAGCACCAGGAGGCCGAACGCCGCGCTCAGCGTCAGCAGGTTCATCAGCAGGGCCTTGACCGGCAGGATCACCGAGCCCGTGAAGAGGAACAGCAGGACGAGGGTGGTGCCGGCAAGGATCGCGAGCGCTATCGGGATGTGGGCGGCAAGGCTCGTCTTGAGGTCGACGAAGTGCGCGGTGGCGCCGGCCACGCCCGCATCGAACGGCGGCGACAGCCCGCGCACGTCGCGGACGAGATCCTGGCTGCGGTCGTCGAGATCGCCGTAGCGCGAGATCACGTCGATCCTCATGAGCCCGTCGCCGGCGGGGCGGGGTTGCGCGACGCCCGCCGCGCCCGGCAGCCGCCCGATCTGCGCGACGTAGCGGTTCAGCTGCGTGCCAGGGCGTGCATCGGCCACAACGATCAGAGGCGTGGTGTGGTTGGCGGGGAACTGCGTACGCAACGCGGTGTCGACCTGGCGCGCGGGCTCGCTCTTCGGCAGCACGGTGGCGTCGACGGACGTGAACCTGATCCCGAAGACGGGCAGCCCGAGCACGATCAGCAGCGTGGCGCTCGCCACGGCGATGCGGCCGGGCCGGCGCATGACGAACCGCGACAGCCGGTACCAGAAGCCGTGCTGCTCGCCGCGCGCCTCAGCGTCCGCCGCGCGCCTCAGCCGCTTGGGTGAGAGCGCGTTCACGCGCGGGCCGAGCATGGCGAGGATCGCGGGAAGCACCACGAGCGCGACGGCCGCCGCGATCAACGCGACCAGCACGCCGCCCACGCCCATCGAGCGCAGGAACTTCTGCGGGAACACGAGCAGCGAGGCGATCGCCGACGCCACCGTCAGCGAGCTGAACAGGACGGTGCGGCCGGCCGTGAGCACCGTGCGCCTGAGCGCCTCGCGCCCGGCCCCGATCTCGGCCATCTCCTCGCGGTAGCGCGAGACCATGAACAGGCTCCAGTCGATCGCCAGCCCGAGGCCCAGGCCGGTGACGAGGTTGATCGCGAACACCGACAGCTCGCTCACGTCGTTCACCAGGCGCAGCGCCAGGAACGTGAACACGATCGCGAGGCCGCCGACCAGCGGAGGAAGCAGCGAGGCCACGAGGCTGCGGAAGAACCAGAACGACAGCAGGAACAGCAGCGGGAACGCGATCAGCTCCGCGCGCACGAGGTCGTTCTCCACGATCTTGTTCACGGCGCGGTTGGCGATCGCGCCGCCCCCCACGGTCACGCCGGGGATCGCGTTCAGGCGCTCGCGCACTCGATCGACGTCCGTGTCGCCGTCCTTGCCCCGCCTGAAGGTGCCGACGACGTAGGTGGATCGCCCGTCCCGCGAGAGCATCGCGCGGTCGTGCGTCGACCAGTACGAGCTCACGCGGCCGATCGCCGGGTCGCCCCGCAGCCCGCGTTCGACCTGGGCCGTCTTCGCGCGCGTCGCCGGCGTCACGAGCGCGACCACCTCGCTGCCCGTCTCGAGCCCGGTCGAGTGGCTCAGCTCGTTCGACACCTTCGTCGACTGGCTCGCCGGGTCGTCGGCGCCGTACGGGCCCATGTGCCCCGCCACGTCGCCGCCGAAGGCTCCGGCGATCACCGCCAGCGCCACGGCGAGGGCCACGACCCGCCTCGGATGCCGGCCCGCCATGTTCGCGATACGCGTGAGCATCACGCCACCTCGCTCTCCATCTCCGCCAGTCGTTCCGCGCAGAAGCCGTGGTACGCGAGCCCGAAGCGGAGGACCTCGTAGGGGCCGCCCGGGCCCCTCTCTCGCGCGACGTCCTCGATCGACCGCAGCGAGGCGACCACCGCCTCGTGTCGCGCCCGCATCGACGCGAGCAGGGCGCGGTGCTCGTCAGGGTCGAGCCCGTCCGAGAAGAAGAGCTTGAGGAGTCCCTCGTCGCGCGTCTCGAGCGTGGGTGGCTCCGCCGAGCGCAGCCAGCCGTCGAGCGCCTCGTTCCCGGCGGGCGTGAGGTCGTATTCGCGCCGCGCGCGCCCGTTCGTGGCTGCGTCCCTGCCCCGGATCAGCCCCTGCTCCTCGAGACGCCGCAGCTCCGGATAGATCTGGCCGTAGCTCGCGGACCAGAAGAAGCGGGTCGACACATCCACCAGCTGCTTGATCTCGTAGCCCGTCCGCCGGCCGAGCCGGATCATTCCGCAGATGACGCGTGCTGTGGGACTCATGTATCGGCAAGATATATCGTGCCGATACATCCGTCAACCGCGTTCGAGGCAGTTCGCGTCAGATGCGAACTCCGTCGGCCGCGTGCCGGAGCGCCGACGGCTGGCCGCGCTTGGGAGTTCGGAGATGACGCCAGGCTCTCAGTGCGCCAGGCTGAGACCAAGCCAGACGATCACGAGCGATGCGAGGAAGACGAGTCCCTCGAGCGCGTGCAGCTGCGGTCGGCGCATGTGCCAGATCACCAGCACCGCAGTGAACGCCACCAGCCCGAGCTTCCAGTGGAGCGTCGAGCTGCCCCACAGCGAGAAGTGCGACGCCATGGCGATGCCGGTCGCGATCAGCACCGCGATCGCGATGAGCGTGCCGTAGCCGAAGCGCCGCGCCACCGTCCGCAGCCCCTCGCGGTCGCCGCCGCGCAGCACGGGCACCACCGCTGCCGCCAGCATCACCTGGCCGCCGACGAAGAACGCCATCGCCAGCACATGCAGGAAGCGGACGGCCAGCCAGCCGTCGTCCCCGCTCAACAGGGAGGCCCGAGTGCGACCGTCGGCTGCCCGCTCACGGATTTGAGGATAAGCGAGCGCCCGGTGGCGTTCTTCTGCGCCTCCTGGGAGGTCTCGAGACAGCGCGGCACCACCACGGTGTCGATCCGCGAGTTCGCCGGCACAACGAGCTGCGACTCGACCTTCTCGGTCCCTGCCTGCGCGCTCCCGCCGCGTCCGGCCGTGACCTGCGCGCCGATCGGGAGGATGAAGGCCGCCGAGGGGAGGTTCACGCCCTCACTCGGCTGCGCGCCCTGCGACGCGCGGCAGCGTGGGACGAGCACGAGGCGGTCGCCGTGGTTCTGGGCGAACCGGAACGCGATCGTCCCGGGCGTCTTGCGCAGCTCGTCCGGATGCGTGGCCGCCACGTTGGTCCCGGTGCCGCACGGCGGCACGATCACCTCGCGCGCGCGCTCGGTCGGCACGCGCACGAGCCGCGATGCCTCCTGCTTCGGCTCGGTCGACTTCTTCTTCATCGCGATCGCGATGCCACCCAGGACCACGACGAGCGCGACCATCACCACCCAGCTGACGCGGCTCACCTCAGCACCAGCACGATCACGAGGATGATCACGACGATCACGAACGCGAACGCGATGACCTCGGGCGGGCGCTGCATCCGCCAGAACTCGGGCTTCGCCTGGTCGCGGGTGTGGTGACCCTCGGGGGGCTCACCAACCCAGTCGTCGTCGTCATCGAAGCGGTTCCCCGCCATGTCGCCCTAGCTGCTGGACGACGACGCGGCCGGTGCCGTGCACGGCGGTGCCGCCACGATCTTCGACTTGCTCCCCGACGGCAGCGAGAGCGTCTTCGATGCCGGCTGCGACTGGCTCGAGCTCTGCGTCGTGGTGCACGGCGGCACGATGATCGTCGACACGTTCGCGTTGCTCGGCAGCACGACCTGGTTCTGCTGCTGCGGGCCGCTCGACGAGCTGGACCCGCCCTGGGCCGCGGCCGCCTGCGCGCCCGCGCCGCCGGGCGTCACGAGGATCGTGTTGCTGGGCGGCGGCGGTGTGTTGCCGCTGGAGCCACCGCTGCTCGAGCCCGTGCTCTGGCCGCCCTGCTGACACGCCTGGACCGCCACCGCCTGCGTGAGCGAGCCCTTCGGGATCACGACCTCGTTCGAGCCGGGCGGAAGCTTGGTGGTGCCGGACTGCACGGTCTGCGCCTCCGAACACGGCGGGACGACGATCGTCAGGTCGTTCTTCTGCTGCGGGATCAGGACCACGCGTACGCCTGCGGACGAGAGCGCGGCGCCGACGGGATCCGAGGATGCGCTGGACGAGCTGCTGCTGCTGCTCCCGCACGCGGTCAGGCCCGCTGCCACTGCCACGAGCCCCGCCGCCACGGCGGTGCGCGACACACCCCGCATTCCCCTCATCCGTTCCTCCCCTGTTGACCCGCCACGACCTGCCGTCCCTGCGCGCGTGTTTCGTACCCCATGCGCGCCCGCGTAAACGGAGCATGCAATACCCTCGTCCCCCATGGCGTACGTGATCATCGGCAGTTGCATCAAGGACGACTCGTGCATCGAGGTCTGCCCGGTCGACTGCATCCACCCCAAGCCGGGCGACCCTGACTTCGAGTCGGCCGAGCAGCTCTACATCGACCCCGTCGAGTGCATCGACTGCGATGCGTGCGTCGAGGCATGTCCCGTCGACGCGATCTACGCTGAGGCCTGGACGCCCGAGAAGGACCAGTACGCGATCGAACTCAACGCCGAGTTCTTCTTGCAGCGCGCCGCCAGAGACGGCGCGCCGGCCTGATGGCGCGTCCAGCCGTGCGGGTTGCGGTCGTCGGCGCCGGGCCCGCGGGAGCCTTCAGCGCGGCGCAGCTCCGCAGCTGGGGCGTCGGCGAGATCGACCTGTTCGAGCGCCTTCCCACGCCGTGGGGGCTGCTGCGCGGCGGCGTTGCGCCGGACCACCAGGAGATCAAGCGGCTCGAGCAGACCTTCGACCGCCAGACGCTCGGCCGCGGCTGCCGCCTGCTCGCCAACGTCGAGGTCGGCACCGACATCTCGCACGCCGAGCTCATGGAGCACTACAACGCCGTGGTCTACGCAACCGGCGCGCAGACCGACAAGTCGCTCGGGATCCCCGGCGAGGACCTGCCCGGCAGCTGGGCCGCCACGGAGTTCGTGGCCTGGTACAACGGCCATCCCGACCACCGCGAGCGGGAGTTCGACCTTTCCGGCAAGCGCGCCGTGGTGATCGGAAACGGCAACGTCGCCGCCGACGTCGTGCGCCTCCTGACCCGCGACCTCGGCGAGCTCGAGCGCACCGACGTGGCCGACCACGCCCTCGACGCGCTGCGCGACAGCCAGATCGAGGAGGTCGTGGTGCTCGGCCGGCGCGGGCCGGCGCAGGCGGCGTTCACGAGCGCGGAGCTGCGCGAGCTCGGCAACCTCGACGGCGTCGACATCGTCGTGGACCCGGCCGACGTCGAGCTCGATCCGGTGTCGCGCGAGTGGCTCGACGAGGAGGGCACATTCACCGCGCGCAAGAACGTCGAGCTGCTGCGCGAGTTCGCCGCGCGCGAGCCGACGGGCGCGGCACGGCGCATCGTGCTTCGCTTCCTCAGCTCGCCGGTCGCGATCCGCGGCGGCGATCGCGTGGAGGCGATCGACGTGCGCCGCAACGAGATCGTCCGCTCCGGCGACGGGTCGCTGCGCGCCCGCGCCACCGATGACCCGGTCGAGACGATCGAGTGCGGCCTCGTGCTGCGCTCGGTGGGCTACCGCGCGGTCCCGCTGCCCGACGTGCCGTTCGACGAGAACTACTACGTGCTCCCCAATGACCGCGGGCGCGTGCTCGCCGCGGACGGCGAGCCGCTGCCGGGCGTCTACGCGGTCGGCTGGATCAAGCGCGGGCCGACGGGCATCCTCGGCACCAACAAGCGCGACGCCGCCGAGA
This sequence comes from Thermoleophilaceae bacterium, assembly GCA_025928265.1. Lineage (GTDB taxonomy): Bacteria > Actinomycetota > Thermoleophilia > Solirubrobacterales > Thermoleophilaceae > JAICJV01. The sequence continues at coordinate 21,969 of JAICJV010000004.1, read as the reverse complement.
CCGTCGCGCGCGTGGTGGAGGACATCGAGGCGGGCGGGCTACCCGATCCGCCGAAGGGCGGCGACGACCTCGATGCGCTGCTCGCGGAGCGCAAGCCGGACCTCGTGGGCGTCGACGGCTGGCGCTCGATCAACGAGCAGGAGCTCGAGGCCGGCCGCAGCGCAGATCGCCCACGCGTGAAGCTGGCGAGCCGCGACGAGCTGCTGTCGGCGACGAAGCCGGCGCAGCCCGCCTAGCGCAGCCCCGCTGCCCTCTGCGCGGCCACGATCTGGTCCGCCACGACTACACCGGTCAAGACCGCCAGGAGAAGCCCGGCGACGGCGATTGCGGGGAGCGCGCTTCCGATCACGCCGGCCACCACGCACGCGGCTGCTCCCGTGGAGCGCCGACGGCTGATCGCGCCGGTGAGGCGCAGCCGCAGCACCACGTGGGCAAGCAGGTAGAGGGCCGGGCCGCCGACCACGGCGATCAGCTCGGCCGACGAGAGCTCCCGGGTGGGGTGCGCGATCACGAGTTCGTCGCCCACCGCCGCGAGGATGATCCCGGCCACGATCAGGACGTGACCGTACGTGTACGCGTCACGCGCGAGCGTCGTCCGGTCGTCGGCGTCCGCGAGCGCGTGTTCGGCCCGCGCCGCGACGGAGGTGAAGTACAGCCACCACATGGCTGCAGAGCCGAGGAAGGCAATGGCCAGCGCGAGCAGGCGAACCGTGGTGAGCTCGAGATCGGCGGTCGTCGCGCCGGTGACGACGATCGACTCGCCCAGGGCGATGATCACGAACAGGCCGAAGCGCTCGGCGAAGTGGGTCGTCTCGACCTGCCAGCGGTCGCCTGCCAGACGCGCTCGTCCCGGCACCCAGTAGAGCACCAGTGGCGCGCCGTAGTCGACCGCGAGCGCGCACAGCCAGAGAATCGTCCGGGCCTTGCCGTCGGCGAACCCGCCCGCGATCCAGAGAATGCCGGCCGCGCAGAACCAGGTCAGGATCCTTCCTGCCGCCTCGCGCTGCGGCGTGTGCCGGCCCTCTGCGCCGAACGTGAGGAACACATGACGGCCGACCTGGATCGCGACGTAGGAGCAGGCGAACAGCGCCCCCCTGCCACCGAACGCGCCGGGGATCGCGATCGCCATCAGCAGGCTCGCCAGCATGAGCCCGATCAGCACGACCCGCACGACCGAGGAGTCGGGATCCAGCTCGTTCGTGACCCACGTCGTGTAGTTCCACGACCACCAGACGGCGAGCAGGATGATCGCCGCCTGCCCGGCGCCCTCCCACGTCAGGCGCGCCAGCAGCAGGTGCGAGACCTGCGTGACCGCGAAGACGAAGACGAGGTCGTAGAAGAGCTCGAGCGCGGTGGTGCGCTGCGCCTCGCCGGCGCCGCCCTTGCGCTGGAAGCGGGCCATTGCGGCCGAGCCTATGCGGTGTTGCGGCAAGGCCGTGGGGGGATGGAGCTAGCCGGGCTCGAACCGGCGACCTCCTGGGTGCGATCCAGGCGCTCTCCCAACTGAGCTATAGCCCCGCAGGTCGAGTGGGATGGTAGCGCCACAATAGAGGCGTGACCCGAGGCGCATCGAATGCCACGGATGGACGGATTGAGGAGCCTATGTGTACCCGCCCTGGGGCACAACACCCGTGATGAGACGAATGAGGGAAATGTTCGGGTTGCGTGGCCTGCACCCGCGAGCGCGGACCTCGCTGAACGCAACCCTCCATTCAGCGAGGGAAATGTTCGGGTTGCGCGGCCTGCACCCGCGGGCGCGGACCTCGTTGAACGCAACCCTCCATTCAGCGAGGGAAATGTTCGGGTTGCGCGGCCTGCACCCGCGGGCGCGGACCTCGCTGAACGCAACCCTCCATTTCCCTAGAGGGGCATAAGTGAGTTTCAGGAGCAGGCTGCTGCTCTTCTTCATGATCATCGTGATCGTGCCGATGATCGCGGTCGCCCTGGTGCTGTTCAGCATCACCGCCGACAGCGAGACCGGCAAGGCCGACGCACAGATCGCGCAGGGCCTCCGCGCGGCGCTCGCGATCTACGATTCTGATCGCGGTGCGGCGCGCGCCGAGCTCGCGCGAATCGTGCGCGACCGGCAGCTGGCGACGGCCCTCGCCCGGGGCGATCGCGCTGCGGTCACGGCCCGTGCGCGGACGCTCCAGCGGAAGGTGCCGGGGACGCTGCGCATCGAGGTCTACGACACGAGCCGGCGGCCGATCGCCTCCGCCGGCAGCGCGGACGCTGTGGCCATCTCCGTCGCTGCGCCGTCCAGCGGCGGCCGCCGCCTCGGATACGTGGCGGTCTCCTCGACGACGGGGACCGCGTACGTGGACGAGGTCAGCCGCGTCACCGGCCTGCAGGCACGCGTGGCTCGCGGCGATCGCATCGCGGGCTCCACGATCGCGGACGGGGCGGGCGAGCCGCTGCGCTCGGGCGACGTCACGATCGAGCGGCACGACTACCGCGGCCGCGTGGCGTCGGTGGGCGAGCCCGTTGGCCCGGCCACGCGAGTCGGCGTGTTCGAGGACCGCTCGAAGCTCGCCAGCTCGATCTCGCACCGGCGCATCCTGATCGCGGTCATCCTCGGGGCGTTCCTGCTCCTGGCCCTGCTCTCGTCGATCGTGGTCGTGCGCGCGCTGCAACGTCAGGTCGCCACGTTCCTCGACGCGGCGCGCCGCCTCGCGCGCGGCGACTTCAGCCGGCCGGTCCCGATCGAGGGCGGCGACGAGTTCGCCCAGCTCGGACGCGAGTTCAACAACATGTCGGGTCAGCTCGCGGTGAAGATCGAGGAGGTCCAGCGCAAGCGCGGTGAGCTCGAGGAGACGATCAGGCGCGTGGGGGAGGCGTTCGCGGCCGGCCTCGACCGCCAGGAGATGGTGAACATCGCGGTACGGACCGCGGTGGAGGCGTGCCAGGCAGACGTGGGCCGCGCGCTGCCGCTCGACATCCGCCGCATGAAGAGCGCCCGCGTGGGTGACGGCTCACCGGAGCTTCAGGCCGCGCTCGAGGCGGCCGAGCGGCGCGCGTTCGAGATCCATCTGGAGGACTCCGACTCGTGGCTCGCGATGCTCGAGGCGGGCAGCGAGGACGTGGACGGCGACAGCGGTGAGCCGACCATGGCGCGCGAGCGGCGGCCCGTACGGGTGACCCAGGACAGCTACCACGCGATGGCGGTCCCACTGATGGCGCGACTGGCCGTGGGGCGCGCGGTCGAGCAGGTGGGTGTCGTCTCCATCGCGCGCGAAGGCCGCGACTTCGACGAGGGCGAGTACGACCTGTTCGCCTACCTCGCGGGCCAGGCCGCCGTGTCGATCGAGAACGTGGACCTTCACGAGACGGTCCGGCGCCAGGCCCTCACGGACGAGCTCACGGGCCTCTACAACCTGCGCCACTTCCATGACACGCTCGACGCTGAGTTGGAGCGCCAGCGCCGCTTCGGAACAGAGGTGGGCCTCGTGATGCTCGATATCGACGACTTCAAGCGCATCAACGACACGTACGGCCACCAGCAGGGCGACCTCGTGCTGATCGAGGTGGCGCGGGCGCTGCGCAACCTCTCGCGCGACATCGACGAACCGGCCCGCTACGGGGGCGAGGAGATGGCCGTGATCCTGCCCCAGACCGACGCGGCCGGCGCCGAGCTGCTCGCCGAACGTATGCGCGCCGCCGTCGAGGCGCTCCAGATCGACCGGCTCGACGGCGAGGGGACGCTGGGCGTGACCGCGAGCTTCGGCGTCGCGTCGCTGCCCTACAACGCCCAGGACAAGGCCGCGCTGATCGCCGAGGCGGACGCAGCGCTCTACCGCGCCAAGCGCGCCGGTAAGAACAGGGTGGCCCGGGCTGAGCCTGTAACCGCGGAGAGCTAATCTACGCGGGCGTGGGACTGCTCGACGACGCAATTCGAGAGCACCTGGAGCTGAAGCGCCGCCACGGCGTGCCCGACGACGAGATCGAGCGCGCCGAGCAGGAGGCGCTCGGACCGGCGCGCCGCGACACGTCGCTCGACAGCATCGGCGCGGGCTTGCCGCCGGTCGAGGAGGTTCCGGGCGAGGACATCGGCGACGTGCCGCCTCCGCCACCGCCGCCGGTGGACGATCCCGTCTACGCCGACGAGTACGAGGTGGAGCCCGCGCCCGCCGACTTCGACGAGCCGACGCAGATCCAGCCCGCGAATGAGGCTGCCCTGGAGCTCGAGCCGCTCGAGGATCTCGAGGAGGAGGAGCTGGAGGAGGCGCCGCCACCGGGCACGCCGAAGCCACACGGTGACCCGGCCCTCGGCGACTACAGCGAGCCGGTCGTGAGCACCGACGACATCGAGGAGGATCCCGAGGCGCGCGATGAGGACGTGCTCGAGGAGACGCCGGAGTTCCTCCAGGACACGCCGGAGCACGACAAGCTGTGGTTCGAGCAGAAGCCGCCCAGGGATTTCGACTTCGATTAGACAGGTGTCCAGCCCCTGAGGGCAGGGTTCACCAACGCTCGATAGCCGCCCGATACCCCCTGCACGACGGCACGGAGGGTTCCGTCGCTTGCGCGGCAGAGATGCCGCTGCGTGTGGAGGGGGCTCGGTCCGGCGACCGGGCCCCCTCTTTGCACTCGAGGAGCGAAATTCCCCAGCTACCCCTTGGGGATGTAGCCGCGGGTGCGTGAAGCGTCCAGCACGCGCTCGATGCCCAGCTCATAGGCCGCGGGGCGCAGCGGGATCTCGCGGTCCTCGGCCTTCTCCTTCACGTGGCGGTAGGCGCGCTGCATGATCTTGCGGAGGCGGGTGTTCACGTCGTCCTCCTCCCAGCGCATGTGCTGCATGTTCTGGACCCACTCGAAGTAGGAGACGATCACGCCGCCGGCGTTCGCCATCACGTCGGGGATCACGTGCACGCCGTTGTCGGCCAGGATCTGATCCGCCTTCGGGGTCGTCGGGCTGTTGGCGCCCTCGAGCAGGATCTGCGTCCTGATCTTGTCGGCGTTGCGCTCGTGGATCATGCCGCCGAGTGCCGCGGGGATCAGCACGTCGCATTCGACCTCGAACAGATCGTCATGCGAGACCTGCTGCGATGCATCGAACTCGCAGACCTTGCCGCCTTCCTTCACATGCTCGGCCAGCTTGGCCGCGTCGATTCCGCCCTCGTCGAGAATCGCGCCGTACGCGTCCGACGCCCCGATCAGCGTGGCGCCGAGCTCCTCGAGGATGCGCGCCGCCCACGAGCCGACGTTGCCGTAGCCCTGCACGACGAAGCGCACGTCGGCGGGCTCGATCCCGGCGTCCTTCGCGGCCTCCTCGAACATGTAGACGAGGCCACGGCCGGTGGCGGATTCGCGGCCGAGCGAGCCCTCGAGCGCGATCGGCTTGCCGGTGACGATGGAGGGCGTGTAGCCGTGTAGCTTCCCGTACTCGTCCATCAGCCAGGCCATGGTCTGGGCGTTGGTGTTCACGTCCGGCGCCGGGATGTCGCGGTTCGGCCCCAGCACCTTCTCGATCTTGTCCATGAACGAACGCGCAACGGCCTCCTTCTCGCGGTCGCTCATCTCCTCGGCCGGGCAGTTCACCCCTCCCTTCGCGCCGCCGTAGGGGATGCCGGCGACCGCGGTCTTCCACGTCATCAGCGACGCGAGCGCGCGGATCTCGTCGAGGTCGACCTCCGGATGGAAGCGGATGCCGCCCTTGTACGGCCCACGCGCGCCGTTGTGCTGCACGCGGTAGCCGGAAAACACCTGAAGCTTGCCGTCGTCCCGAACGATCGGGATCTGGACCTGCACCTCGCGGTACGACGACTTGAGGACAGCCGCCACGTCGTCGCCCATGCCCAGGCGCCCTGCGGCATCGTCGAAGTAGTGGGTGACGATCTCCCAGTTCGACACCTCGGCCAGGTCCGGGCCGTCGGTCCTCTTGCTCGGCTGCGGCCGGCCGTCCTGGTCGGGGCGTTCCTCGTCCGTGTCCTGCCGGTCGGCAGTGGCCTCCTCCCCCAACTGTCCCTCCTCCGGTCGCTAGGCGTAGTCCATCTTCTCACGCGGCCGCCGCAGGAAATCCAGGACGAGCTCTCGGAACAACTGTGGTGCCTCGAGCGGCGCCAGGTGCCGCGCGCCCTCGATCAGTACCCGGGACGCGTCGGGCAACGCATCCGCCATGCGGCCCGCACCGTCGCGGAAGTCGACCATGTCGTGCTCGCCTGCGGCCACGAGCACCGGAACGTCGATCCGTTTCAGCGCGGCGATGTCCCCGGCCGGGTCGGCAGCTTCCGGCAGCTCCTCCGCATCGGCTTGGAGCTCGAACGCGCGCCGCTGCATCACAGCCACGCGTGCGCGCACGCCCGCGGGAGCGCCGAGCTGGACCCAGGCCTCGGCGACTGCTGCGGCAGCCGCATCGAGGTCGCCGTCCTCGAGCGCCGACGCCTCTGCCTCCCAAGCCCGGCGCAGCTCGGGCGACGGTTCGAGGTCCGGCGGCGGCGCCGAGATCAGCGCGAGCGCCCAGACCCGCTCGGGCGCGACCGCCGCCACGCGCAGGGCCACCGCGCCGCCGAACGAGTTGCCGACGAGCGCCGCACGCTCGATGCCCGCCTCGTCCATCGTGGCCACGACGTCGGCCCACGGTGCCTGCTCGCCCGGTGCCGGCGGCGCCTCGCCGAAGCCGGGAAGGTCCATCGCGATCACGCGGTAGCCGGCGCCCGCGAGCGGCTCGAGCTGGTCGCGCCACATGCGCCGGTCGGCGATACCGGCGTGCAGCAGCACCAGTGCGGGCCCGTCGCCGGCTTCGTCGAAGGGCAGCATCACTGCATCGATAGCACGGGCGCCCGTTCGCGGCGCATCAGGAGAAGCGGCGTGGCGAGCATGAGGAGGCCCGCGACGGCGATGGCGTCGCGCGCGCCGACGACGCTTGCGAGCAATCCCCACAGCGCGGTGGTGGCAGCCACCGCGGCCTTGCTCGTGACCGACCATGCCGAGAGCATCCGCGCGACCCGGTCGGGCGGAGTCTGCTCGAGCCGGTAGGTGGCGAACACGGGGTTGAACACTCCCACGCAGGTGACGAGTCCGAGCTGCACGGCGATGACCAGCACCAGCCCCGGGACGCCCGGGACGACGAACGCGAGCGCGAACGACCAGCACGCGCGCAACGCGCCCGCGATGGGGATCACGCGGTCACTGCCGAACCGCCGCGCCACCCGGGGCGCCAGCCGCGCGCCGACGAGCCCGCCCACGCACGGCGCGCCGAACGCGAGCCCGTACTGCCACGGCGCGAAGTGGAGTTCCCCGAGCATGAGCACGGCCATCAGCGGCGCGGTGGCGAGGATCAGCGCGTTGACGAGAACGGTGTTGAAGAAGAGCGGGCGCAGCGCGGGGTTGCCGAGGATGTAGCGCCAGCCGTCGAGTAGGTCGCGCACGCGGGGCCGCTGCGCATCGTGCCGGACGGGTCGTGGCTCGTTGCCCCCGATCGCGCGGATCCCCATTGCGGACAAGACGAAGCTGACGGCGTTCGCGATCACGGTCACGACCGGTCCAAGGATCCCGATCATCGCGCCACCGAGCGGCGGCCCGATCGCGGTGGCGGTCCATTGCGTGGACTCGAGCCGCCCGTTCGCGGTCAGCAGGTCGTCGGGCGGGAGGAGCGACTTGAGGCACGCGCCGGTCGCCGCCTTGAACGCGATGTCGGCGGCCGCCACGATCACCGACACGATCAGGAGCTGCGCGAACGTGAGCCAGCCCAACGCGAACGCGGCCGGCACGCTGATCAGCGCGGCGAACCGGACCAGATCCGTGGCGACCATGACCTGGCGCTTGCGGCGGAACTCGACCCACGGCCCGAGCGGCACCGCCACGATTGCGCCGACGGCCAGCCCGGCGGCGGCCAGCAGCGAAACCCCGCCCGGCCCCGTGTGCAACACGAGGATCGCGATCAGCGGGAACGCGTCGAACGCGAGCCACGTCCCGGCGGTGCTGACCGCGTAGGCGGCCCACAGCCAGCGGAACTCTCGCCCGAGGGACACCCGCGGATGAAAGCGGGCGAAGCGGATGGAGCGAGGGAGACCGCTTCACCTCCCCGAGCGGTCCGTTGCTGGTTCGACGGCCTAGCGGACGAGTCTCCGCGTTAGCTCTCGTAGGAGCGCTGCGTGCTGGGCATCATGCGCGCCGTATTGCCCTGCTTCAAAGAGGAGCAGCGGTCGTAGGGGTGTGCGGAGTTAGGGCCGCTAGACGGACCTAAGTCAGCACACCCCCGCCGCCAGAGCTCTCGCGCTGACTTCCAAGAGGATGCGGGGGTGGGGCGCGAGCGCTCCCGAGCGGCGCGGTCACCTTGGTGGCCTGCGATCGGCAAGCGATCGCGAAACACCAATGTGACGTGCACCTTGGTCGATAGCGGTCCGCATTCGACCCCTAAGCACCACGGTGCTGTCCAAGCGTCGGTATCCGACGCCAAAGCAGCACAGTGCGCTGGGGCTGCGCGAACGCTGCGCACTTCCGCCGAGGACGACTAACAGAAGTACCGGCCGCGCGGGGGAGCCGGGCGCGAGGTGCTACCGCGTCGTTCGTGCAGCGATCCGTTGGATGCCGAGACCGGTCATTGGTAGCAGCGCCACCAAAGGTGTGAAGGGCAGGAGGAACGCCGGCGGCAAGTCGTCGATGCCAGAGCGCGTCGGGTTGTCAGTCCACATCACCTGTTCGATCAAAACCAAGCCGGCGCAGGCCGCCCAGAGACAGAGCGGCGTCCGCCAGTCCGCGAGCACGAACCCGACGCTCACGCTCGCGTAGACGAGCACGGCGATCGCGACACCCGTTAAGACGTCACCGCCCCACTCAACGCCGCGGAGCCCGCCGGCCAGCCACAGAATGGGGGCAGCTGCCACAGCCAAGCCCGCCAACGCCAGGGACCCCAGCGCGGCTAGCACGACGCGACCGCGTTTATCACGTGTGGACAAGCGACTGGCCACGATTTGAATCTACCCCGCTTTACACGACTTCCGCTCCGGACGTCCGGAGCGGGAGTGGACGCGGCGTCGCGGCAGGCGGACAGCGACGCGGAAGTTGTCAGCGGTTGGCGCTCATGACTGCTGGTTGACCGTCGCGTGCCGCTTCTCGATCTCTTCCGCCATGTCCCTGAGCTCGCGCTCGGGTGCGCAGTGGGCTATCACGATCTCGTGTGCTTCCGCAGGTGATCTCCGGAGCGGCTCAAGCACGTTTCGGTCGCTTTTAGCTGTACTCGCTGCGTAGTCCGAACTGCTACGAAGAGAGTGCGCTTCGCAGGTTTTTGACGTATCGGCTGTACGCCTCCCGCAACTCGTCATCGGGAAGGGCCGCCAGACGCTTTTCCTCCGCGAGCTGGTCGCGGATCGCAGCCTCCCTGACATCGCTGAGATCCCGTGCCACGATGACGAGCCCCTGGCGCTCGGTCAGCCCGAGAATGTCTGCCGTCTCCTTGGCGGCCGCTTTGAGCTTCGCGTGATCGCGGAACAGCTCCTGCCGCTCCTCGTCGGTCCGCTCCGTTATCTCGTCGCGCCGAGCGAGCGCAACGAGCAGGCCGTTCAAGTTTTCGTCGCTGACAACGAACTGGTTGCGTATCGACCGAGCAAACGCGCTGGCCATCTCATCCGTGTACTGAGCCGTGTCGGCGAACGTGGCCGCAGCGTCTTTTATCGCCTGGTCGTACTGCTCGCGCTCGAAATGAAAGGGGCCAAGCGCGTCGTAGCGCCAGCTTCGGAACGGCTGCCGGAAGTCGCTCCAACTGATTTCGTCCGGGTTTACGTCGATGCGCACGAGAAACGGCCAGCAGCCGATCACTCCGCAGTTGCAGCCCATGACTGCGACGCGCTCCTTGTAGCTCAGCTCGCTGTCCCAGTCGCCTTCCGGTTGGCCGTAGAACAAACCGCTGGGGAACTCATAGCCCGAGAGGTAGTGATACGACCCTGCTAGGTCGGGCTGGCTGTCAGCCGTTGCGTCGCGCTTCTCGGCGCGCTGAACCAGGGACCGAAGATCCTCGCCGTTCACGAGAATTTCGAGCCGCGCCGCACCGCCGTAGGGAACCCGGTTCCCGGCGCCGTCGGTGCCGTACTGGATCGGTGTTCCTTCGACCCCGAAGCTGAGAACGTCCACGGCCCAGAGGGTAGGCACGAACCAAGCCCCTGTACGGCTGCCGCTCTTCGTCCCAAGCAGGGGTGTCGGATTCCTTCGGCGTCTCGCGTCGAGCCGTGCAACTCGAGACTGGTCGGATCGATCTGTTTGCAGCGATCGAGCACGTCCTCGACCGCCGGCGGGGTCGTTGCCGTGTCGTGCTTGGCGACGGCATTGACCGTCGTCATCCGCGTGAATGACCGATGAACGGCACCGCGAAGTCACTGTAGGCCTCCTGACCCGCCTCGCTGGCCAGATACGTGATTCGCATGCCCAGATCGGTTAGGCGTACGCCGTGCTGCTGCTCGCTCCAGGCGTGCAGCGATCGTGAGAACAGCTGCCACTCGGCGCCGTCGATCTGCCCATTGGTGCCGAGCTTCACGAACGCCTCCTGGTGGGCGGGCTCGGCACGCAGAGTCAACTCCCGGCAGCGTGCCGAGAGCACTTCCGCCTCGTCTGTTGGGACGGGACGGCACCACTCCACCGGACCGTCGCTGTCCTCGCTGACCTCACCCCAGTAGATACAGAAAAACGCGCCGGCGCGCCCCTGCAGCGGCGGCAGCTGGTAGTGCCGAAGCAGAGCGATGAACTCCTTGCCGAACGCCCATGCCTGATCCCGCCCGGCGACGTTGCGCTTCACGCACAGCAGCATGCGATCCGGCATCTCCCTCGCGCTGACCTCGTACATAACGGACCTCTTTCCGCTCAGTTCGTCGATCAGGTGTGCCGCGAGCGCACGGCGGGCCGTGTGTTCGGCGTCGGTTGCGGCCCAGAACTCGCGGACGCGGTCTGCCGCCTGGACCGGCTCAAGCGGCAGGATCGCCCTGATCTCCGCCAGCGGGACCTGCAGCTGGCGCAACGCCGCGATCAGGCGTGCCCGCTTGAGCTGGCCGGGTTCGTAGAAGCGGTAGCCAGAGTCCTCATCCACCCGTGCCGGCGGCAGGAGACCCCGCGCGTCATAGAGCCGAAGCGCCTTCGCGGACAGCCGTGAGCGTCGGGCGAACTCTCCAATGCTCATCTGACCCACGCGCCTCGCTCCTCATCGACATGACAGTGCCCGACAAGTCTGCGGCTTCCCCCAACGTCAAGGTCAAGGCGGGAAACCCCTCACCACCGCTGCTCGTCCGGAGCGGAAGTCGCGCTGTAGGACAGCGATCCGCCGTGCGGAACGCCACCTTGCTGTTTCGGCGTCGGATACCGACGCCAAAACAGCACAGTGACCGATTGGTGCGACCCCCGCTCCCTCTTCTTTAAAGCAGGGCGGCCGTGCGCCCGTGCGGCGTGCTGGCGCCGGCAAGGGTGCGAACGGCTGGCAACGCGAGGCAAACCGCATGGAGGCGGGGGGAATCGAACCCCCAACTCCGCCGTGCAAAGGCGGTGTGTTCCCGTTATCACCACGCCCCCGGTGACACCGCCGAGGGTAGCGTTGAGAGCGCTCTCACCACTCGCGTCGCGATCCACTGAGGCGTAGACTCCCGCGCGGTCAACCGGGGGGTCGACGATGAAGGCAGCGGGCGTTCTGGGAATCGCGCTCATCGCGCTGATCGCGAGCGTTGCGACCGCGCAGGCCGCGCCACCGACGTGGTCGAGCGTGAAGGTGCAGCGCATCTCGCCGGGAGTGCCGTGGACCGAGCCGCGGATCACGGTCGGGCCGGACGGAACCCTATGGCTCGTGACGAACGGTGAGAAGGCGTCCGACAGCCCCGGCGCTGGCGGCGAGGAGAACACCGCGCCCGCGATCGTCATGTACTCGACCGACGGCGGCAACACCTGGCACAAGACGCCCGCCGACTTCGCCGGCCAGACGCAGGCGACGCCGGACGTGGACATCATCACCCTGCCCACCGGCCGCGTGATCGCCAGCGAGCTCGACAGCGCGGGCATCAACTTCCCGGGCGCCGTGACCGACGACCGCGGCAAGACCTGGCAGCAGTCGACCGGCACGAACACGCTGGCCGACCAGGACCGGCAATGGCTCGCCGCCGGTCCTAACCCGAAGACGGGCAAGGAGCGCGTGTACCTGCTCTTCCACAACCTCGCGTCCGGGAATGCGCAGCACAACATGTTCGTCGCCTCCTCCGACGACGGTGGCAAGTCGTTCGGCGTGCCGGTGCCGATCACGCTGCCCGGCGACGACGCCTACGCCGACCTCCAGTGCGCCGACTCCGGCGGACCGAGCACGATCTTCGTGAACCAGCGCGACGGCACCGTGTACGCCGAGTTCACGACGCGCGGAACGCCGATCCAGGGCGTGGGTGACACCGGCGGCTGCACGACGCTGGCGGCCGGTCAGCCGCTCGAGTTCAACATCGTCGCCGGTACGCGCGTGTGGTTCGCGCAGTCGAAGGACGGCGGCCAGACCTGGACCAAGTCACTGCCTGTGGACGACGCCGCGACGGGCCAGATCGTCTCGATGCAGGTGGCGTACGCGGGACTCGATACGGCGGGCAACGTCTACGTCGCGTATCCGGAGTCGCCGAACGGCAAGAAGTACCCCGACTACTCGGGCGCGGGCGTGAAGTACAAGTGGGCGAGGCCTGCCGCGTCGGCGGCCGACCTCAAGTGGTCGGACGCCAAGACGTTCGCTCCCGCCGACCCGAACGCGCCCGGCCACGTCCTCGTGCACATGACCGTGGGAAGCCCCGGCCAGCTGATGGGCGAGTACTGGACCGGCGTCGCGCGGCCGAACCAGGCGCCCGCCTGGTACATGACGGCGACGCAGACGCTCGACGGCCTGAGCGCGTCGCCGCACTTCACCACGTCGCGCATCTCGAACGTCGCCGCGGACACGGGGACGGCGAGCGAGCTGATGGGATCGTGCACGAACGTGCCGGGCGTCGCCGGCATCATCAACGGACTCGCCTGCGGTCGCTCGCCCGACGTGTGGGGCGTTACGATCGACTCCGGGTGCATGACGCACGTCGTCTGGCCCGCCGTCGACCAGACCCAGGCGGCGAGCCCGGACGCGCAGCACCTCGCCAAGGACAGCGACCCCGGCACATGGGTGTCGAACCAGACCGGCGGCTCGTCGCTGTGCTCGGGCGGCCCTGCGCCGCCCGCGGCCACCGGCAGCGTCGCGCGCGGCACCTGTCCCGACCGGCTTGCACCGGTGACGCGCATCACGCGCAGGAAGGACCGCCTCTCACGCCGTCGTGCGCTGTTGCGCGGCGTGTCGCGCGACCGCGGCTGCAGGAGCGCGAACCTGATCCATCCGCCGGCGAAGGTCGCGCGCGTGGACATCTCGATCGCGAAGGTACGCGGCAAGGGGCGCGGGAAGAACTGCCGCTTCATGAAGAAGAACGGCCGGCTCGCCCGCCACTACACCAACTGCCGCCGGCCGATCCTCATCCGGGCAAAGGGCACGCGGCACTGGAAGTTCGCGCGCAAGGTCCGGCTCGCGCGCGGCAACTACAGGGTCGTCGCGCGCGGCGTCGACATCTACAGGAACAAGGAGCGTCCCGCCAGGCGGCGGAACATCAACCACCTGCGCGTTCGTTAGCTCCTGCGGTCCGGCAGCCGCTCGCCGCTGTACGGCCCGCTGCCGTGCGTGCGGATGGCGTCCGCCAGATCGAGCAGCGCCCAGACGAAGCCGCTGCCGATCCCGGCCGCCACGCGCACGTAGTCCGGCGTGTTGTGCGCCACGCGCGCTGTGTTGTGAGCGCCCGCGAGCGCCCGCGCCACCTGTTCGTCGTACTTAGCCACGCCTGCGCTTCTTTTTCGCGGCTCGAACGCGGATGACCTTCTCGCAGCCGATGAGCTTGTCGCGACGATCGGCGCGCACGCGATCGCGCCCGCGGCCGCAGCGCACGACGTCGCGCGCGCCGTTGTGGACGTTGATCGAGTCGGCGCCCGGCCCCGCATCGATGCGGTTCGCCCCCGAGCTGTCCACGATGATGTCGTTCCCGGACCCGCCGATCAGCACGTCCCTGCCGGCGCCGCCCACGATCTTGTCGGCCATGGCACCGCCGTTCAGCCGGTCGTTGCCCCCGCCCCCGGAGATCGCGTCGGAGTCGCCGTCGCCGTAGACGCGATCGTTGCCGTCGCCCGCGTCGATCTCGTCGAAGCCGGCACCGCCGTAGATGTGGTCGGCCCCGGTGTCGCCCGTGATGCTGTCCTGCCCGTCGTCGCCGAAGAGGTAGTCGTTGCCGCTGCCACCGTCGAGCGAGTCGTGCTCGAGGCCGCCGTGCAACTGGTCGTTGCCGTCGCCGCCGCTGAGCGTGTCCACGTCGCCGTCGCCGTACTCGCAGTCGTCACCGGAGAGCCCGTCGATCGTGTCGCTTCCCGCGCCCGCGGCGATCTTGTCGCCGCCGCTCGTGCCCACGATCTTGTCGGCCGCGCCGCCGCCGTCTCGCACGTTCGCGCACGGGCCCGGGAGCGGGGCCACCCGCAGCGTGACCGGCACGCTGACCGAGTGCGCGAAATCGGTCATCGTGAGCGTGTAGGTGCTCGGCTGCTCGACGATGATCGACGGCGAACCCGAGATCACGCCGGTGCTGCCGTTGAGCGTGAGCCCGCTCGGCAATGGCGGCGAGACGGAGAAGCTCACGAGACCGGTGCGCCGGATGGCCTCGGGCGCGAGCGGCGCGATCGGCTGTCCGACGGTCGTGGCGGCCGCGCCGGGGTACTCGAGGTTCGGCGGGCCCCAGCCCCAGAGGTAGTACGCGGCACCGGAGTTGCCACGCCAGTTGTGGTCGCTGCCCCACGCGCCGGCGAGCAGGTCGGGCCAGCCGTCGCCGTTGGCGTCGGAGCTGAACGCGGCCGTGATGCCCACGTTGTCGTAGCTCGCCGCGCCGTCGGCGCGGAAGCCGGGGGCACTCGTGGAGGCGAGGTCCACGATCCCGCCGAAGCCCCCGCCGTAGAGCACACGCACCGAGCCGTTGTCGGAGCGGCCGCGCGAGTCGGCGTACGGGCTGCCCACCACGAGGTCGGCGCGGTGATCGGCATTCAGGTCGCCGCCGCCGGCGATCGCGTAGCCGGCGCCGTCACCGGCGGCCGCGCCGTCGATGCGCCAGGTCGCGTCGAGCGCGCCCAGGTCGTGGGTGCCGCCCGCGGCGGGTGCGAGCAGGACGTACACCGATCCCGACGCCCAGCGATCGTTGTTGCTCGCCCACGGGGCGCCCACCAGCAGGTCCGGCGTGCCGCTGCCGTCGAGGTCGCCGCCCTGCGCGACGGACGCGCCCGCGCCGTCATAGGCGACCGCGCCCTCCGCCACGTAGCTCGCGGAACCCGGCATCGCGAGATCGACCGCGTTCGACGCGGACTGGCCCGGCACGACGTATGCGGTGCCGGCGTCCTGTCGCCCGGCGGGATCAGCGGACGGCGCGCCGATCAGCGTGTCGGCCCGGCCGTCGCCCGTCAGGTCGCTCGTGAGCGCCACCGACTGGAGCTGATCGCCCGCGGCGGCGCCGTCGATCGCGTATCCCGCGGGACCGAGCGCGTTGGTGTCGACCGTCGCCGTCGACGCGGTCCCGAAGATCACGAACGCCGAGCCGGAGTTCGTGCGGCCGTTGCGGTCGGCGTTGGGCGCTCCGACGATCACGTCGGGACGGCCGTCGCCGTCCACGTCGCGTCCGCCCGCGACCGCAGTCCCCAGCCGGCTACCGGTCGGGCCGTCGATGCGGAAGCCGTTCGCGCCGAGGTTGCGCGTATCGACGGTGCCCGTCGACCGGCGGCCGAAGATCACGTAGGCGGAGCCGGATGTGTTGCGGCCGTTGTTGTCGGCGTCGCGGGCGCCCACCACCACGTCATCGAGGCCGTCGCCGTTCACGTCGCCCGCACCAGCCGCCGACCAGCCGAGATGATCCCCCTGCTGCGCGCCGTCGATCCGGAAACCGCCCGTGCCGAGCCTGGCCAGGTCGATCGACTGGCCGTCGGCGCGGCCGAAGACGACGTAGGCGGTGCCCGCGTCGCGGCGTCCGTTCGGGTCCGCGTACGGCGCCCCCACGATCGCGTCCTCGAGCCCGTCCCCGTTCACGTCGCCGGCGTCGGCCACCACCTGCGCGGACCCGTCCGAGCGCACGGCGCCGTCCACCACCGCGTTCGGAGCGGGCGTCGCGAGGTCGAGCGAGCCCGAGAGCTGCGGCAGCGCCGCATGTGCAGGCGCGCACGCGAGCGCCGCGACGGCGGTCGTGGCGGTGGCGAGGAGCTTGATGCGGTGGAGGGTGATGAACATCGCGGGTCGCGGAAGCGCCCGACCGTGCGGGCGTCTCATACGAGTCATCGGCCTCCGGACGGGTGACTGAAGCGTGCTTCACGGTGAATTGGCACATCGCGCGCCGCCGCTGAGTAGCGTGCGCACCGTGAGCGACCTTCGCGATCCGGAGTTCGCCGAGCGACTCGCATTCGAGGCTCCCGACGAGGCCCTGCGCAGGCGGGACTTCCTGCAGCGCGTGGCCGTCGGCGCGGGGCTGGCCGCGACCATGGGCACGCTGCTCGATCCCGACACGCTCGTCGCGGAGGCGGCGCGCCGGCAGCGGCGTGCGGCAATCCCGGGGAGGCGCAACCTCCCGATCGACACCTTCGTGGTGCTGATGATGGAGAACCGGTCGTTCGACCACTACCTCGGCTGGATGCCGGGCGTCGACGGCCGCCAGGCCGGCCTCACCTTCACCGACCGTCAGGGCCTCGTGCACGAGACGATCCGGATGGCGCCCGACTTCCAGGGCTGCGCGCACCCCGATCCCGACCACTCATGGGACGGCGGCCGCGAGCAGCTCGACGGCGGCGCGATGGACGGCTTCCTCCGCTCGGGCGACAACGACGAGTTCTCGATCAGCTACTACACGGACGAGGACCTGCCGTTCATCGGCCACGCGGCACAGGCGTTCACCACCTACGACCGCTTCTTCTGCTCGCTGCTCGGGTCCACGTTCCCGAACCGCGAGTACATGCACTCCGGGCAGTCGTACGGGAAGACCGACAACAGCTTCCCGCCCGGCACGACCCAGGGGCAGGGCTTCCCGGACACCACGATCTTCGCCAACTGCGCGAAGCACGGCGTCTCCGCGCGCTACTTCTACAGCGACATCCCGGTCTCGGCGCTGTGGGGTGTGCCGGGACTGGCGCGCTCCGGACAGGTCCAGGAGTACTACGAGCGCTGCGCGGCCGGCACGCTGCCGCAAGTGTCGTTCGTGGACCCGGCGTTCGCCAACGAGGGGGGCGGCACCTCGGGCGACGAGCATCCGCACGGCGACATCCGCACCGGGCAGGCGTTCATGGCGGACGTGGTGCACGCGTTCATGGAGTCGCCGCAGTGGAAGCGCGGCGCGCTGTTCATCGTCTACGACGAGTGGGGCGGCTTCTTCGACCACGTCCGCCCGCCGCGCGTGCCGGACATCCGCTCGACGCGCGACATCAACACGGACTTCGGGCAGATGGGCTTCCGGATCCCGGCGGTCGCGGTCTCGCCCTACGTGCGGCGCGGCCACGTCTCGCACAGCGTGTTCGGATTCGAGTCGATCCTCAAGCTGATCGAGTACCGCTTCGGCCTGCCGCCCCTCACCCGCCGCGACGCGTACGCGCAGAACATCGGTCACTCGTTCGACTGGAAGTCGAAGCCGCGGCTCGACCCGCCGTCGCTGCCCGACCCGCCGAACGTGGTGAGCGCACAGTGCCCGAATCAGGCGCCCGGACTGTTGAAGCCCGGCGCCGGGCCCCAACGCCCCCACGAGCACGACATGACGGCGCTGCTCAAGTCGGGCTACCTCGACCGGCTCCACTTCAAGTACCGCAAGGCGACGCCGTCGCGGCTGTTCCGCCACCCGCACAAGATCGTCTCGGCCATCGAGGCCCGCAAGTGAGGCTCGCGCTGGTGGCGCTGGCTCTGGCCGCGCTGCTGGCGTGCGGCGCCGAGGCGGCGACGATCGTCGGGACGAAGCACAAGGAGCGGCTCGTGGGCACCTCGCACCGCGACACGATCTACGGCCGCCAGGGCAACGACCGGCTGATCGGCCGCGGCGGCCGCGACCGGATCTACGGAGCGCAGGGCAACGACGTCCTCGCGGGCGACTCCGGGAACGATCTGCTGTTCGGCCAGGCGGGCCGCGACCACCTGCTCGGCGGTCCCGGCAACGACCGGCTCTTCGGCGGGGCGGGGAGCGACCGCATGAACGGCGGCTCGGGGCGCGACAAACTGTTCGGGGCGGGCGGCAACGACAGCATGAACGGCGGTTCCGGCGACGACACCCTCGACGGCGGCAGCGGCAGCAACCGCATGCTCGGCGGCCGGGGCCACGACACGATCATCGGCGGCAGCGGGTCCGAGCACATCGTCGCCGGGCCGGGCGCCGATCAGATCAGGGCCGGCGCCGGCGACGACAGGATCGACGCGCGCAACGGCGCCGCCGACACGATCGATTGCGGCCCCGGCGAGGACACCGTGTTCGTGGACGCCACCGAGGACGGCGTCTTCAACTGCGAGACCGTTGAGTTCCCGGCGGGGTCCTAGGGCACTTTCCCTCTTCTAGATCCCAAGCCGGAAGGCGCGGTCGAAGAGCTGCTTCGCCTGCTTGCCCGTGTCCGGCGAGTGCAGCAGGACCACGCCGTAGACGCGCTTGCCGCGCTTGACGATCGCCACCAGACAGTGGCCCGCGTGACTCGTCGAGCCGGTCTTCAGACCGATCGTGCCCGGATAGCCCATCTGCAGGAGAGGGTTGGTGCTGCTCAGCCAGAGGTGGCCCGACTTGATCGGGAAGCGCACCACCAGCTGGCGATGGCGGACGATGCGTGCGATCCGCGGCTTTGAGATCGCGACGCGCGCGAGCGCCGCCAGGTCGGCCGCGCACGAGCGGTTGCGGTTCTCGATGCCGTCGGCGGAGGCGTAGTGCGTGCAGCCCAGGCTCATCGCCCTGGCCCGCTGGTTCATCAGGCGTACGAAGCGGCGGTCGGTGCCGGCCATGTGGTCGGCGAGCGCGAGGGCCGCGTCGTTGCCCGACGGCATCAACATGCCGGCGAGGAGGCCCTCGACCGGAACGAGCTTGCGCTTCGGAAGCACGCCCACGCCGGAGCCCGTGTAGCTCAGCGCCTCCTTCGTCACGCGCGCGCGATCGTGCGGCTTCGTGCCCTCCACGACGAGGATCGCGGTCATGATCTTCGTGAGGCTCGCGATCGGGAGGACCTTCATCGGGTTGCGCGCCCACAGCACCTGGCCCGTCTTGACGTCGAACACGAGGCCGGCGCGCGGCGGGTGCTTGAAGTGCACGCGCAGCGGCTTGTTGCCGAACAGGTCGATGCCCGGCGGCGGCGCGTTCTTCGACGGCTTGAGCTGGTTCGCGCGATGCTTGAGGGCGGGCGGTCCGTTGACCGCGGCTCGCGGCACCGTGTTGTCGGTGGAGCCGCTCGCGAGCACGAGCGTGAGCACGATCGCCAGGGCCACCACCGCGAGGACGGGCAACAGGACCGGCCCGCGCGGAACGCGGCGGCGGCGGCGGCGCATGGTGCCTCCCTGAAGCGGACTAGTCATCTGGCGGCTGATTCAACGCTCCGAGGACGCCGAACCCGATCAGCGCCAGAACGAGGAGCGACACAACAGTACGGGCGTTCACGCCGTCCTGCACCATCAACGCGACCGTGAGAAAGGTGAGAACCGCGATGAGCGTGAGCGCCGCGGTGAGCGCGAGCCTCCTGCCCGGCATCTAATACACGGGTAGCCGCGAGCGACGGTCGTAGTACGGGTCGTATCTGCTCGCGAGCAGCTTGACGGTGAGCAGGCCGAACACGAAGCCGCCAATGTGGGCGAAGTACGCCACACCTCCCCCCGCAACGGATTGACTCGAGGCGTCGAGCAGCTGCAACAGGAACCACAGGCCGAGCACAAGCAACGCAGGCAGCGTGATGACCGTGACGAAGAACACGATGAATATGAGGGTGACCACCCTCGCTCTCGGATACAGGAGCGCGTAACCGCCGAGTACCGCGGCGATGGCACCGGATGCGCCGAGCGTGGGGACGGCCGCGTCCGGGTGAATCGCGAACTGCGCCAACGCGGCGACCACCCCGCCGACGAGGTAGAACAGCAGGAATTTGAGGCGCCCCATGGCGTCTTCGATGTTGTTGCCGAATATCCACAGGAACAGCATGTTCCCGGCGATGTGGATCACGCCGCCGTGCATGAACATCGACGTGAAGATGGTCAACCAGACGGGCGGCTGCTTCTGGGCTTGACCCGTCACGCCCGGCTGCCCCTCGCAGACGGCCCCGCCTTCTGGCGTCGCGTCGCACTGTTTGCCCGGGTGACTCAGCTCGTACGGGATGAACGAGTAATGGATCGTCTTCTGCGGGTCGCCGCTGCTGCTGAACCCTCCGTGCGGCCCGAACAGCGCCTGCTGGAAGAAGATGAACACGACGATGTTCGCGACGACCAGCGCGATCGTCACGATCGGGAAATTGCGCGTCGGGATGTTGTCCTTCAGCGGGATCAAGCCGGCGGGAGATTACTCAGGCGTTCGGGCGGGCTATCCGGCTGCCGCGGCCTGGTCCAGCGTCTGCTCGGCGTGGTAGCTCGAGCGCACCAGCGGGCCGGCGGCGACGGACTCGAAGCCCATCTCGTACGCGGCGGTCTCCAGCTCGGCGAACTCGTCCGGGTGCCAGTAGCGCACCACCGGCAGGTGGCGTTCCGTCGGCCGCAGGTACTGGCCGACGGTGAGGATCTGCACGCCGTGCTCGCGCAGCGCGGCGAACGTGTCGAGCAGCTCGTCCTTCGTCTCGCCGAGCCCGACCATCAGGCCCGACTTCGTGACCACCTCGTCGCCGCCCAGCTCCTTGGCGTTCTGGAGGACGCGGCACGAGCGCGGGAACTTGGAGCCGCGGCGCGCGAGCGGGTAGAGGCGCGGCACCGTCTCGACGTTGTGGTTGAACACGTCGGGCCGCTCGGCAATGACTCGTGCGAGCGGCATCTCCTGACCCTGGAAGTCGGGCGTGAGCACCTCGATCTTGCAGTCCGGCGCGAACCTGCGGATCGAGCGGATCGTGCCCACCCAGGCGGTGGCGCCGAGGTCGGGCAGATCGTCGCGGTCGACCGACGTGATCACGGCCATCCGCAGCCCCATCCGCTTCACGCGCTGCGCCACGCGCAGCGGCTCGAGCGCGTCGTTGAACGTGGGCTTGCCCGTCTTGACGTTGCAGAAGCCGCACCGCCTGGTGCAGGTGTCGCCGAGGATCATGAACGTGGCCGTGCCGGAGTCCCAGCACTCGCCGATGTTCGGGCACGCGGCCTCCTCGCAGACCGTGTGCAGCCCGTCGCCCTCGATCTGCTCCTTCAGCTCGAGGTAGCGCGGCGAGCCCGGCATCTTGACCTTGAACCACGGCGGCTTGCGCTCGCGGTAGGGGCGGACCTCCGGTCCCATCAGCTCGAGGACCTTGGCGCCGCCGGGGTTCGCGCGCGAGCGTGTGCTCATCCGGTCACCGACGATAGCGCCGGCTCCGGCTCGCCCACGAGTCTCGTCACGCTTACGATCCGCTGCCGGAGCCCGTACGCCTGGGCGAACCGCCACGCCATCCGCTTGCGGAAGCACGACATGCCGCCGCTGCGCTGCGTCTCGACGTAGAGCGACGTCATCCGGACCCCGTCGATCCCGCACGGGACGACCCACTCGAACGGCTGGAGATCGTTGTCCACGTTCACCGCGAAGCCGTGCATCGTGATGCCCTTGGACACGTGCAGGCCGATCGAGCCGATCTTGCGCTCGCCCACCCACACGCCGGTGAGGCCGTCGCGGATCTGCGCCTCCACGCCCTCGTCGGCGAGTGCGGCGATGATCGCCGACTCCATCGTGCGCAGGTACGCGCCCACGTCGCCGATCGCCATGATCGGATACCCGACGAGCTGGCCGGGCCCGTGGAAGGTCACGCGCCCGCCGCGGCTGGTCTCGTGCACCTCGATGCCCT